>JANMLD010000141.1:0-118962 GCA_031372345.1 Pirellula sp. | reverse complement strand
GAGTATCGATCGCCACCATCAGTGGCGTTCCGTCCGCAAGAACGGCGGGCTCGAGCGGCAGATCCTCTACTTTGGTTTCGAAGTATTCTTCGCGTTGGTAGCCATCGGCGCTCAAATGCTGCTTGAAATAGCCGTGCGAGTAATACAGCCCGATTCCAACCAGAGGCACTCCGAGTCCGCTTGCACTTTTGACGTGATCGCCGGAGAGGACACCCAAGCCACCGGAGTACACAGGCAACGATTCATGCAAGCCAAACTCGGCAGAAAAGTACGCGACCGGTTTGGCTCCGAGGACACCCGCGTTATTTTGTGCCCAGGTGTTCTTGTTTTCGAGATACTCCTGCAGGCGACGAAAGGCGTAATTGACTCGACTGTGCAGAACCATTTCCCCTGCCCGGATTGCCAACCTCTCCGGAGTGAATTCCCTCAGCAATGCGATTGGATTATGATCCAATTGTCGCCAACGGATGGGATCGATATCGCGAAAGAGGCTGTTTACCTCTGGCTGCCAACTCCACCACAAGTTTCGAGCCAGAGCCATGCATTTGTCGTAAAGAGAGTCCGCATCAATTTCATTCGCAATTCCTGAATTACCAACTTCTTGTCCAAGCGAATATTCGATCTGGGTCATGGATTGTCTCTTTGAAAGATTCAAGACTTACAAGTAAAGTAGCTTTGATTGTATTGGGAATGGTTCGGCAAGGCTTTAAACGGCTTCAAACGTCAATTCCCTTGAGTCGATTCTGGTATTCTATGAGGCTTACAAGCAAAAGAGCCGGACGACAGGCCATTGTTATACCTGATCGTCACCAATAGTTCAAAGCCAGCGAATATTTGGAGAGGTTGTGTTAAGACAGGTAATTTTGGAGGGCAAGTGGTCAAATCATTAGCTGAAATAGCTGGGGGCCAGATTGATGAATCGATTGAACGCGTTTGTGGTTTAACGCGAGAGCAGTGGCAAACCGAGTTGAGAAACAACTCAGGAAGGCTAAGAGCCCCTGAGGATTTCCCTATTTCGACGATTCGAAAATGCGCAGCCGTTGAAACCGCGATCTCTGGTTCCAGCAGCGATTTGCTTCGGTACTACACTTGGCTTGCAAGCGGTTGCCTAACCACGGCGTTTATCATGACGCAACGAAGTGCGGCTTTGCGCAGGATTGAAACTAGCCAAAACGAGCTCACAAAGAGCCAGCTTTCAGCGTCGATCCATTCTGGCAGTTCGTTCGCGACCGTTGGCATTAGTCATCTGACAACTAGCCGCAGGCATTTGAGTCAACCGCCGCTGCGGGCCACACGAACAAGCGAGGGCTGGGTCTTAGATGGCTATAGCCCTTGGGTCACGGGGGGGCGTTTTGCCGACTGGTTGGTAGTTGGGGCGGTCGAAGTGGACTGTGTGCCGGAAGGCACCGCTACGACGAAGTCGCTCGAATTGCTTTTTTCCATTGCGACGAATCAAACGGGTGTTATCGTTGAGCCCGGCAGCGAGCTGATGGCACTCAATGCGAGCTCCACCGGTCCGGTTCGTTTTGAGCGTGTGGCCGTGAATCTCTCAGACGTGTTGCATGGCCCGACTGCAAATGTAATGGAAGCCAGTAGTCGCAGTTCGGAATCCAATTCGTCCAATGGGGCAGGAAGTGGGGCTGGAGGGTTGCATACGTCGGCCTTAGCCATTGGCCATGCAGCCCAAGCGATTGAGTATCTTATGAAAGAATCGCAATGGCGTGGGGATTTGCATGCGGTTGCAGAAGGGCTTCAAAGCCAATGGCGTATTGCGTTCGCTGAGTTGGACCGAGTGAACCGCGGCGAAAGTCAGCAGGATCCGTCCGCTTTGCGAAAAAAAGCCAATGATTTGGCATTGAAAAGTACGCAGGCAGCACTTGCAGCCGCCAAAGGAGCTGGCTTTGCAAACGATCACGATGTCGGGCGATGGTGTAGGGAAGCCATGTTCTTCCTCGTTTGGAGCTGCCCTCAGATTGTGGTTCAAGCCCATCTTTGCAGCTTCCTGTCCTAAGAGCGTGAGTTGAAGTTCCTTCACCGCTCATTATACTTTTGGACTTGTTGGGGCGAGGAAGGTCAATGGACTTTTCGAAGAGCCCTCGATCCCTGTTCGTTGACAAGGCAATTAGCTTCCTATGAGTTCTCAACTCGCCGCTACCCCATTGCATGCTTGGCACCAAGCGCACGGTGCTCGTATGGCGGAGTTCGCCAATTATGAGATGCCGATTCAATACGCGGGAATCGTAGCCGAGCACCATGCGACGCGAAACGCTGCTGGCATCTTCGACATCTCGCACATGGGACGGCTTCGTTTTGACGGCCCCCGGGCCGATCAGCTTTTGGACCATTTGTTGACGCGTAGGGTCATTGACATGCAAACGGGTCAAGTTCGTTACTCGCTGGTTTGCAATGAAGAGGGTGGAATCCTCGACGACGTACTTGTCAGCTGCTTGGAAAGCCCGAGCGGCAAGAATTATTTTTTGTTGGTGGTCAACGCGAGCAACCGGGCAAAAATCGCACATTGGTTTCAACCTCACATGGCCGACTTTCCGGATGTGGAGTTTCACGACGTGACCAGTGCAACGGCCATGATTGCAATTCAAGGACCAAAAGCAATTGAGATATGCAAGCCTCTGTTGCCCGCCTCTGCGTTGTCGCTGGGGTACTATAGGGCGAAAGTTACGGAGCAAATGGGCAAGCCGTGCATCGTCTCGCGTACCGGTTACACCGGGGAAGACGGCCTGGAGCTGATTGTCAAGGCAGAGGACGCGCCTCGAGTTTGGGAAAACATCATGATGTCGGGCCGAGAATTGGGCATTCAACCCGTCGGACTCGGAGCTCGAGACACGTTGAGGCTGGAAGCTGGGATGCCGCTTTACGGCCATGAGTTGGATGAGACAATCGATCCATATCAAGCGGGACTAGGATTCGCATGCAACTTAAAAGACCGCAATTTCGTTGGTCGAGAAGCCTTGGAGCAAAAATCGAAAGGCGACACTTTATCCAAACGCGTCGGATTGGTTTTGGATGGGCGACGCGCTGCGAGGCAAGGTGCGAACCTTTTGGATTCCGATTCTCGCGTGGTTGGTCAAGTGACAAGCGGTAGTTTTTCCCCAACGCTCGACAAACCAATCGCGATGGCCTATTTAGATCCTGCCGTTGCGGTTGTCGGCACAACGTTGGATATTGATATTCGAGGTACCTCAGTTTCTGCGGCCATCGTTCCGTTACCTTTTTACAAGAAAACATCATCGTTATGAGCATTACTCCAGAACAACTCCGGTACTGCGATTCGCACGAATGGGCATACGTTGCCGACAAGTCGACTGGCATCGCCACCATCGGAATCTCCGCCTTTGCCGTCGAGGAACTCACCGACCTGGTCTTCATGGCATTGCCGAAAATCGGTCAAACGGTAACCGCAGGCAGCGAGTTCGGCGAGGTCGAGAGTGTGAAAGCGGTTAGCCCCATGTATAGCCCTGTTAGCGGTACTGTGGTCGAAGTCCATGCGGCATTGGTCGATAATCTCGAAAGCCTTAGTGTTGACCCGTACAACGAGGGCTGGATCATCAAAGTCAAAATGAGCGACCCATCTGAGTTAGACAATTTGCTCGACTGGGACGCTTACAAGAAGCAGTGCAATCACTAGTGGCTTCTTCCAAAACATTGGAATCAGGGTTGGGCGATTCTGTCGAGGGCTTAGTCATCGTAGATCCACCTAGATCCGGCGAAAGCAATATGGCCATTGATGAGGCGTTGTTACAAAACGCGACGCCGGCATGGCCGGTTGTTCTGCGTGTTTATCGCTGGGATCGCCCTACTCTTTCGATTGGACATTTTCAGAAGATCGAAGATCGAAACGAAGTTCCGCACCTAAGCGAACTGCCTTGGGTAAGGCGGAAAACCGGGGGCGGGGCAATTGTTCATGACCAGGAGTTGACGTATAGCATCCTCTTTCCTAATCGAGCCAACTACTCCGTCAAAGGACACAACGAAGCACTTTACCGAGCTATCCACTTGTGCTTTGTCGAACAGTTGCAAAAGCTGGGATGGGATGCGCGTCTTTCGGAGTCATGTACGTGCGCAGCGACGTTTGAAAAGATTCCGTCGCATTTTTTATGTTTTTCAAGGCGTTCCCCGGTCGACTTAATTGTCGACAACGCTAAAATACTTGGAAGTGCTCAACGCAGATCCGCGACAGGGTTGCTACAACATGGCAGCTTTCTTCTCTGTCGCTCTCAATCAACGCCCGAATTGTGCGGTCTTCTTGATGCTCCAGGCGGTTCTAACCCCAACCATCCAAAAAAAATGCGGGAAAAAGCTCAGAACGTCGCGTCACTTCTGGAGGCAGATTCCGATAACGAATCTAGCACCAGCGTACTAGACGACTGGGTAGAGTTCTTTGTCTCGACTTTGAAGACGGGTACGTCACGCCTGCTTTCAATTAACTGGCAGAATGGTTCGATTGGCAATCTTCCGACCATGGGAAAAGGCAATGCGTCCCCCCGAATGGATGATTGATTTTTGTCCGTTTTGTGGTTTTTTCGGTTGAATGATGACTATTATTAGTGGTGGGGTGCGTTGAATCGTACTCGATTTTTTGGTAAATTTTTGGTTAATTCTGTAGTCAGGATTGATCATGACTTCAAAAAAAGGGCAAGCAATGCAGGTCTCTCTGAAAGTCCTTTCTGGAACGCACGAAGGAAAGTTGATTCAGATAAAGGATGAGAAGTTCCTTATCGGTCGCGGCGAGTCTTGTCAGTTGCGACCCAAGAGTGAGTCAATCAGTCGAAAACATTGCGCAATCGTTCAGAAGGATGGTCGATTGCTCTTGGTCGACTTGAAGAGTCGCAACGGTACCTTCATTAACGAAAAGCAGGTATCGCCGGACAAAGCTAAGATTTTGAAGAATGGTGACAGACTCCGGTGCGGCCAATTGGAATTCGAAGTCCTGATGGAAGTTGGTATCGCCAATTCGAAACAGCCAGAAGTGCAATCGATAAAAGAAGCTGCTGGTCGAATGACGGAGCAAAGCAGTATGGATTCGCGAGAAAGCGTCGACATCAGTTCGTGGCTATCTGAAGCCGATCAAATCGATCGGACGGTACCCTCATCGGGAAGTGAATTCGACACTCGCCAGATTGCAATGGAGGATACAACTCGGTTAGATGGAACGCAAATCTCCGACGTGGAATCCGTGGTTCCTGAACCCGTCAAGTTTGTCAGGCCTGAGCGTCGCGGTCCGATTAAACTACCGAAACAAGCCGCGACGGGACCATCGACCAAGGACACCAAAGACGCTGCATCCGAGACATTGAAAAAGTACTTTGGCGGTCGCTAAAGGGAGAGGTTGTAAACATACTGGGAGGGAGAGGCGCCTGCCGAAACAACCCAAGCTCGGCAGGAGCCTCGCTCTCCCATTCAAATCTTTGGCTATTTGGTTCATGTTGCCCGATTTAGAGATGTTTTCTATGGCTCATTGCACATCGCCAATCGCTTGTCGCAATTCGAAGTTCACCTCAACCGCGAGATTCATTCTCGCCTTTTTTTTTGCCGCACTCTTGGAAGGCATCGGATCGGGACAGCAATCAACGATCAAACTCGTGGACGGGATGGTGCTGGGCCCAGGGCAAAATAGTTCCGTTCAATACATTGTTCCCCCTCAAGCCAGCGTGAACCAGCATGCGGAAGCAAAGGCTTTGCTGATTACCGTGCTGGACGACGGGCTGCGACGAACGTATGTGAACGTCGGTCGTTGCGAAGCTGCCGTACCTGTGAAAGATAACTCAATCAAAATCTATATAGGCAACATGGTCGCCAAGACTGCGCTGCCGGTTCCAGGCGGCTCGATCATCGACTGTTCGCCGTTTGATCCATTCGGGCGACGTATTTGTTTTATTCGGTCGCAGGATGCGCCGATTGCAATCGTTCAAGGGATCACCGAGGTGACGACCAACTATGTTCGCGTGGAAGGGCTCAAAGGGGCCAAGGGTGAGTACGATTGGGACATGCGACTTTCGTTAAATAGTCTCAATGGCAGAGACCTGCGTGCCATTTTGGTTCAGAACGCTAGCCCTACCAGATCCAAGGACTGGTTCGAAATCGTAAACCTCTTTATTTCCGCCGAGCGATTTGTGGAAGCTCGACAAGTGTTGGTGGAAGCTATCCTCAAGTTCCCAGAATTGGAAAATACAAAATCCGAGTTGAAGTCGTTGGATCAAAACGTGGCTGACCAGCTTTTCGACGCCGCTGAGTTGGCGAAGGATGCGGGTCAGAATCAGTATTCTAAACTCATTCTGGAAAGCACTCTCGATAGTATCAAAAGAGCAGGTCTTTCCATCGAAACCCAACTCAAGGCGGTTGCAAAACTGGAAGCGATCGCCAATGGCCAAAAGGATCGCGATGACCTGCTTGCATGGATGACAGACGATGTCTCAAAAGTTACTGATGGGGCAGCAAAAACCGAAATGCAATCGTTACTTGCAGAGATCGCAGCGAGGCTGACCGCGGATACGGCGCTACGATTCACCGACTACCGACGCAGAAGAGCCGATACGACGCTCAAGCCAGACCAGTTGGCGGCACTTGCTATTAGCGGCTGGATCTTTGGCCCAACTGCTGGCAAAGACAATGCGTCCGTGGTTGCTGCAGGAGTCAAAGCACGGCGGCTCATCACGGAGTATCTTTCCAAACCCTTGCGAGATGATCAGATCGTTCAAGAGCTAACCAAGTTGGAGGCAGGCACTCCGGATTTGGTAGCCAAGATCGTTGCGAACATGGCTCCTCCATTGCCCACCCCCGAGTCTGCGTCGGTGCCTATTACCATCAACCCGCCAGACAGTTCTCAGCCGTCAATTCAATCAACTATCGCTGGACGCTTTGCGATAGAGGTTCCATTGGGTGGAGACATGATCGGGAAATCATCACGGTACATCGTCCAACTCCCACCGGAATACAATCCATTTCGCCGCTATCCTTGCGTCTTCACGTTGCCGGGTGAGTCGACGAATATGGAATGGCAAATCGCGTGGTGGGCAGGACAGTATTCACCCGAAGCCAAGCGTTGTTTTGGAGAGGCTTCTAAGCGAGGCTATATCGTCGTCTCGCCCGATTGGGCCGAGCCCAAACAACCGAGTTACAACTTCACGGAGAACGAACACGCCATGATCTTGGCGCCTCTTCGCGATGCCATGCGAAGGTTTAGCATTGATTCCGACCGGGTTTATCTTTCAGGCCACTTCATGGGCGCGGACGCGGCATGGGATGTTGCTTTGGCCCACCCAGACCTGTGGGCGGGATGTGTTTTGATCAGCGGTGAAGCCCGCAAATACGTGATTCACTATGGGATCAGTGCCGAATACATTCCTACTTATTTTGTGGCTGGAGAACTGGACAAGTTCACAGAAACGAATGGAAAAGAGTGGGACAAGATGTTGAGTCGTAAACAAATCGACTGTTTAGTAACACTCTACAATGGGCGAAAACCAGATCATTTCCAAGAGGAATTGCCGCGAATCATGAACTGGATGAGTTTCCCTGCCAGGGTGCGAACTCCGTTCCCAAAGGATTTTTCGGCGACTACCCTCCGTGCAGGTGATCGGTTCTTCTGGTGGTTCGAAACGAAGGAACTATTCAAAGAAAAGCTCATTCATCCTTTACTATTTTTAGCTTCCACAAAGCCAGGGACAGGATACCAAATCAGTTCCGCCATCAACAAACAGACAAACACGGTCAGTATGGAATCGGTTCCCGCAAAAAACTACTCCATCTGGCTCTCACCAGAAATGGTTGATTTCGAAAAGCCAATCACCCTCTTGATCAAAGGAAATCGGGATAGGAGAGATCCAAAGCCTGAAACCCGCGTCATTCTCGAAGACGTACGTGGTCGGGCCGATCGAAAACATCCGTTTTGGATGCGAGTGGATTTGCCCAAGTAGACTCAACGCAGTAAATTCGATACCGAAAAGCCCCATCGCCATGATCGGCACGCTTGGGTGATATTGTCGCCTTTCGCTCCGCGAAAGTGCGCCTTGCTAACGCACTTTTGCGGAGCAAAAGGCGACAATGTTTTGCTCGTAGTTAAGTAGTCACATCGTGCCGTCATTTTCGACACGGAGTCTTGTTATTGTTGCTTCGACGGCGGTGATTAAGGCTTTGGCTTTGTTGACCGTCTCTTGGTATTCGCTGGTGGGATCACTATCGGCGACTAAGCCTGCGCCCGCTTGAATATAGATTTTGCCATCGCACATCACCATCGTGCGTAGCGTGATACAAGTGTCCATATTTCCGCGGTAGTCAAAGTAGCCGACGGCGCCCGCATAAGGGCCGCGTCGCGTTGGCTCCAGTTCATCGATGATCTCCATCGCGCGGACTTTTGGAGCGCCACTGACTGTCCCAGCTGGTAGGCAGGCCTTGAAGGCGTCCATGGCATCCATATCGTCTCGCAGGACGCCAGTCACGTTGGAGGAAATGTGCATCACATGCGAATAATGCTCCACTACCATCAAGTCACTCAATCGGACGGAGCCAAATTTTGCAACGCGGCCGATATCGTTTCGCCCAAGGTCAACCAACATCACGTGCTCAGCTCGCTCCTTGGGGTCTGCCAGCAATTCGCGAGCGAACCGTTCGTCTTCTTCGGCTGTCTTTCCTCGTGGTCGCGTGCCCGCCAACGGGCGAACCGTCGCAACCCGGTCCACGACACGTGACATGACCTCGGGACTACTGCCAACGAGCGTGCAGGACGGAGTTCGAACCAAGAACATAAACGGGCTTGGGTTGATGACACGCAACGAGCGATACACTTCCAAGGGCTCACAATCGCTTTCGATTTCAAAGCGTTGGCTCAATACGACTTGGAAAATATCTCCGGCCTGAATGTACTCGCGGCATTTGAGGACCGCAGCTTCGAACTCGGCTTGGGTGAAATTGGATTTTGGCCGAAGGGTCGGTGCTTGGCCCAGAACGATGTCAGCCGCTGGAATGGCTGGAATCGACTGACTGATTCTGTCGGTTACTTCGTTGATGCGTTGAACGGCAGCATCGTACGTTGCCCTGCTGTTGCCGCTGGAGGACTTGGGCACGAGATTGAGTACCATGACCGTCTTATTGACGTTATCGAACACCACCATCAAATCATAGAAACCGAAATCCAGATCGGGCAAGTGTCTATCATCTGGGGGCGAGTTTGGGAGTTTTTCGACGTAGCGAACGACATCGTAAGCGGCGTAGCCAATCGCACCGCCTACGAAGGGAGGCAAATCGGGCAGGCTCGCGATGGACAAGTTGCCGAGTTTTTCTCGCAAGAATGCCAACGGGTCAGAAACTGTCTGACGGATCGTTTCACCATTGTGATGCCATTCCACTTCGTTTCGAAAGGCAACCACGCGGGAGCGGGGTCCGATTGCGATAAAGCTGTATCGACCGATTTTCTCGCCCCCAATGACACTTTCGAAAAGGCAAGCAGGGCTATGACCGTCGTCCAGCAATCGAAAAGCGGATACCGGCGTCAAATGATCGCTCAAAAGACGTCTGTAAACCGGAACCAAATCGAAATTGGAGGACAACGTCAGATATTCTTCAAAACTAGGAAATGCACTCATCCTATCGAGTTAGCTTTCAATCGCGCGAGAATCATTGCCCTAACCGCATCGCCGGATCGGCCTAAGATGCCTATACTACCAGTGAAGTAGTTTACCGCGAACCAGCTCGCAAGAGAATTTCAAGATGAAGTGCCAACACTGCGAAAAACCAGCAACATTCCATATTACCGAGCTTACCGAGCCGAATGGCCCGAGTGTTCTGCATTTATGTGAGGAGCATGCTAGGACGTTTTTGTCCAACGAGGGGACTGCTACACCGGCGTCGGCACTTTCGAGCATGCTGGCCAAACAGCTAAAAATCGAAAAAGTCGCCGAGGAAACTGCGACCGCGGATAAGAAAACCTGTCCAATATGCGGCATTACTTTCGCCGATTTTCGAAAAGGCGGACGGCTGGGTTGCGCCTACGATTATGTGGCCTTCGAGATGCTTTTGGAGCCGTTGCTTGTCAATATCCACGGTGCTTTGCAACATGTGGGCAAAGTGCCGACCAACCAAACCGGCTCCCCAGAGCGCCAGCATCGCTTAATGCAGCTTAAGGTCGAGATGAAAGAAGCAGTCGAGAAGGAAGACTACGAAACGGCCAGCCGATTGCGCGATAAGATATCGGATGTGGAATCTGGTGACGAATCCTCCTGGAGCGAAGAAACTGCAGAAGATCTAGACGATGATTTTCAATCCGATCCACCGATAGCGTGATTTACCCAACTCAACCACTACCTTGTTTGCGATATACTTAAATCCGAACTCCGCTACTCCAACGAAAACATCGACCGTGAAACTTGAGGAACTAGCTAACCAAAGCAGCGAATGGATGCGTGGCCAAGGGCCGGAATCGGACATCGTGATGAGCAGCCGGATACGTTTGGCTCGTAACTTGTCCGAGTTTCCGTTCATCCGCAAGTGCACGCCAAAAGACCGTATCGCTATCGCGGCGTCAGTTCACCGAGCGTTGGACTCTCTCCCTTTGTCCGCCGATTCCGAGTATGTCGACGTTGCCAAACTCGGCGACTTGGATCGCCAATTCTTGATGGAACGGCAATTGATCAGCCACGAGCTGAGCGAAAGCCAGGGAGCGAGAGCCGTGATTCTCGATCCCAACGAACGCTTTAGCATCATGGTTAACGAGGAAGATCATCTGCGTCTCCAAGTCATGCAGAGTGGTTTGGACCTGGAAGCGGCGTGGCAACGCATGGATCAACTCGACAATCAACTCGAAAGCAAATTGACCTATTCGTTCAACAAACGACTCGGATACTTGACCGCATGTCCGACCAACGTTGGCACCGGCTTGCGAGTCAGCGTCATGTTGCATTTGCCCGCCCTAGTTGCCACCAAACAAATCGACAAAGTCTTTCGGGCTCTGAATAAAATCAACGTCGCTGTGCGGGGCCTATTCGGCGAAGGCTCGCAATTCATGGGGGATTTCTACCAAATCAGCAATCAGACAACCCTCGGCAAAAATGAATTAGCACTTGTTGCCAAAGTGCGTGAAGTGGTCCCCAGGCTAATTGACTACGAACGAAAAGCCAGGGAGTTCCTGGTTAGTGAAAACCGACAAGACTTACACGACAATGTGAGCCGAGCTTTAGGGATACTCTGTACCGCCAAGAAGATCAGCAGCGAAGAGACGATGCACTACCTGAGCAAAGTCCGCATGGGAGTCAATCTGGGCTTGATCGAAAACGTCAAGATTCCGACGGTGAACAAGCTGTTCATTCATACGCAACCGGCGCATCTTCAAAAACTATGCGGCCACAAACTCAGCGTCACCGATCGAAACATCGAGCGGGCCAACTACTTGCAACTTCACTTGATCAAACGCCCGGAAAGCGAAATCAACTAAGCAAACTAGTAAGTCATTCTACCTCGGGAGATCGTCCAGTTTAAGGTCTTGTATTTGCGTTCAATTTGGGAGGGCGAGGGGGCGAGGCTCCTGCCGAGCTATAGCGTCATGGCTCCGCAGGAGCGTCGCCCTCCCGACCAACGAATTTGCAGGTTCCTAAACCGGACGATCTCTCGGGGAGGGCGACTAAACCGGACGATCTCTCGGGGAGGGTTACTTCTTACCAATTCCCGTAAAGTAAAACACGGCCCCAATCAACGCGACACAAACCAACAACGCGCGAAGCACGCCGGCTACGATCAAACCCGAAAACGCTACCGGCAGATTCGGCAACTCTCGAAATAGATTGTCGATAGCCATCTCTTGTACGCCAACGCCTCCAGGCGTTAGCGGCAAGGTAGCGGCGGCCATGGCCGGTGGGATGGTCATGAAGTGCTCTGCAATGGTGGGCGTTTCTGCGTACAACGAGTTCGAGATCAACGCGCATGCGACGGTGAAGCTGACGTGTACCATCACGCTCAATCCCAACAGTTCGAGAACCAATCTGGACCTTCCCTGAAAGACCATGCAAGCGTGAGCTACGCGATGGAGAATGTGTCCAGCAAGCGGAATGCGATTAATCCATAGAATGGGGACTCGGTGGCCGAAAAGCACAATTGAAAACAGGACCGCCACTCCCATACAACTCAGAATAACGGCACCCACCCAGATCCAAAGCATCGTTTGAGACAACGACGTCGCAATCGATAGCCCAATCCCGGCAACGAGGACTAGTCCCAACAAACCCAGGGCGCGATCTACCAAAACCGAGGCTACCACTTCCGCCCGTTTCTTCTCCGCCTTTCGAGCCGCCTCAATGGCTTTAAAGACATCACCGCCAACAGATCCTACACTGACCATGTTCAGGAGCGTGCCAAGAAAACCAAGTCGGATTGCCTCCGCTAGGCTAAATTGCACCCCTAACGATTGAACCAGGATCCTCCATCGCCAGAAACTAAACAAATGCGCGATCAGGATGACGATAAATGCTTGGCCAAGCAGAAACCAATTCTTGTCCTGCTGAACCAACGTATCCCAGTTCTTCTTGGGAAATGTGGCAATCAACCAAACAACGATTGCAATTAGAATTGCAATCTTGATGAACGCAAGGATGCGAGAGACCATGCTGGGTGGGCTTTGCATGTTGGCTAAAAGAAAAAACCCTCGGCGCAAGGCCGAGGGCGAAGAAAAAACCCCCGAGTGTTATCTCGAGAGGATGGTTTAGCACCACTCTAGCCACGCACTGCGGCCGCGAGTTTGGCAGCGTTCGAAGTGTTTTCCCATGTGAATTCAGGTTCCGATCGACCGAAGTGCCCGCCAGCGGCAGTCTTGCTGTAGATGGGGCGTCGAAGATCCAAGTACTCGATGATCCCTCTCGGTGTTAGATCGTAAAACGTTTGAACGACTTCACAGATGCGTTCATCGCTAACCTTGCCCGAATCCTGCGTGTCAACGCGGACGCTAACGGGTTTGCTGACACCGATCGCATAAGCGAGCTGGATTTCGCAACGGTCGGCAAGGCCAGCAGCCACGATGTTCTTAGCGATGTGCCGAGCCATGTAGGCTGCGGATCGGTCCACCTTGGTTGGATCCTTGCCGCTGAACGCGCCACCACCGTGTCGTCCCCAGCCGCCGTAAGTGTCGACGATAATCTTTCGGCCCGTCAAGCCGCTGTCGCCGTGCGGTCCGCCGACCACGAAGTTCCCTGTTGGATTGATGTGGTAGGTAATGTCGTCCTTGATCATGGCCGGTGGCAAGCACGGCTTGATGATCTTTTCGATGACGAATTCACGGATCTCTTTGTGTGTCACGCTTGGAGCGTGCTGAGTCGATACAACGACATTGTTGATACCGATCGGCTTGAAACCGTCGTAAAGAACGGAAACCTGACTCTTCGAATCCGGGCGAAGCCAGTTCACTTCCTTTTTGAAGCGAGCTTCGGTCAACCGATTGGTGATGCGGTGTGCCAACGCGATAGGAAGTGGCATGAGCTCTGGCGTATCGTTGCATGCGTAGCCAAACATCAGGCCTTGGTCGCCCGCGCCGATGTCTTTGTTGTCGGCAGAGCTGTCAACACCCATGGCGATGTCAGGGCTTTGACGATCCAAAGCGACCATG
This sequence comes from Pirellula sp., assembly GCA_031372345.1. Taxonomy (GTDB): domain Bacteria; phylum Planctomycetota; class Planctomycetia; order Pirellulales; family Pirellulaceae; genus JBKCUI01. Next base: position 105,362 of record JANMLD010000141.1, on the reverse strand, counting down.
ACGTTGCAAGTTCTGCCTGAAATGCCCGTTTCGTCGTCGTCGTAGCCGACATCGAGAATTGCCTGGCGAACGATATCCGAATAGTTCACGATCGCTTTGGTCGTGATTTCGCCGACGATTAACGCGAGACCTGTGGTTACAACGGTCTCACAAGCCACTCGGCTCATGGGATCTTGTGCCAGAAGAGCGTCCAACACACTGTCGGAGATCCGGTCAGCCAGTTTGTCTGGGTGACCCATGGATACAGATTCGCTTGTAAATAGATATTTGCCCGAAGCCACCGAAACAACCTCCGCTCGAATGGGATATCGAGAATGAAGTACTGAAATGAAAAGTGTCAGCGGATAGTGTAACCACCCTTTTTGATTGTTAAAGCCAAACGAGCTTTAAAAGAGCTGGCATATTCGTCAAATCCCGCAATCTCCAGGTAATCCTGGAGTTTTAGGCGATCAAAACCGGGTGGTTTTACGGCTTGGGCAAAGGTCAGAGGTAAATTTGTGTCGTCCATACTAACAAATTTAACCGTAGCACGGCCCCTGGGCCTCGCTTTTTTCAGGCCAATCCCAAGCTACGTTCCGCCAATCAAGCCGAATCGAACGATGCAAAACTCACTTCCATCCATCAATGAGCCCAGTTTTGCCTGTTCGGATGCTTGGCGAACATGGTGGACAGATCCGGTGATTCGATCCCGAGTTTTGGATACGTTCGAACGCGGCGCCATACTCCTGCTTTTTGGAAGCTTTTTACAGGCGCTCGTTGTTTCCATCGGGACCTCGATCCGATTTGGCCAAAGCGTAGTCATCGGCGACGTAATGCTGCTGATCACAGAAACCATGATGGTCCTGTTGGTTCTATTCCGACGCGGTGCCAAGAATCTTTCGGTGCGTCCTGGGGATTGGGCCCTAGCCTTCTCAGCAACTTGCTTATCGCTATTGGCTCGCCCATTCCCTGGGCAGACTCATAGTTGGGATAAAGTCGCGATCGTTTTAACCATCATTGGCTTACTGACTCAGCTCATTTCCAAATTCACACTCGGTCGTCGATTCGGGGTGGTAGCAGCCAATCGGGGGCTATGCATGTCAGGCCCATATCGTATCGTCCGCCATCCCATCTACATGGGCTATGTTCTTTTGCACGCTGGATTCTTTCTGCTCAATCCGACGGTTTGGAATCTGTGTGTATTCGCGACGCTCTATGCGATCCAGATCCCTCGCATCTTGGCCGAAGAACGACTCTTGGGGCAGGATCCGGAGTATCAGCAATACATGCAAAAGGTGCGTTCGCGACTGGTGCCGGGCCTGTTTTAATTCGGAAACAGGATCTTTTTTATTCGCGGTATCATTCTGTCAAGCTCACCTCGGTTGTGACGCAACAATGCGTGGTCCCAGGTTTCTCTAGTCTCGTTTTTGCATTCCTCTGCAAGTTTAGAACCCACATGTTCGAGCGAGCCAAGCCCGGCTCTAGTTAAGTCCTCAGGTTCCGACCAAATGCTCAAGATAAAGACTCGTTCCCGCAAATGGGACGGGATGACTTTTGCGATTATCTCATGTCGATTTGACGTTTCATCGAAGTCAAGCAGCAGGATCATGTTGCGATCTTTGTATCTCTCCATTGGGACGACATGCTCCGATTCGAATTGATCGCGAACTTTGAACGAACCACCAACATTTGGAAGGACTTGAATGGAGCGCAAATCCAACTGCGGATGCAACAGGAATCCGTTCGCGAGGGAACGGTTTGCGTCGTCTTCAGGCAGCACGTAAACATGAGGACGATGTTTGTTCATGGGGTGACATCATCCCTAATCAAAGCGTTGACAAGGTCTCCATGAATTTCAATGTCTGCGACTACACGCACCTGTGTTGGTTCAAGGTGGTTACGGCGATGGAGCAACAGAGTGTTCTCATTCGAAAATTGGGGAATTGCCTCCGAATTGTGTGACGTCACCAATAATTGGCCCCCAACGTCAAAACTTCTTCGAAGCTGCATGACAAAATGGCCTACTTCGGAGATGGATAGGTAATTATCTGGTTCATCCCAAAAACAGAAAACGGGGCCGTAAGCGTCATTCGAGGCCATTAGCAAGGCACATATAAAGAAGCACTTTTCGCCATCGGAAAGCTTCTGAAACGGCAAGCTAATCGTTGCTTGATTTATCTGAAATTGAACAGTAATACTTCGCGACTCTTTGGCAATGATAGGATTCTTGATATCTTTAAAGTCTGGCATGACCTGTCGAATGTACTTGTCGACGTGCGAATAGGCTGCGGGTGAATGAGCGAGTAAACCAGAGAACCATTCGCCAAAGTTCGTGACCTCCAGATTCGGAAACAGACTGTCCCCTTTGGAATCACCCGTAATGAGACTTGGAATCGGTGCCAAAATAAGCATTCTGGCAAGCCAACCTTTGAAGATGCTCAATGGATCTTTGTCTGACTGTTCCTGGATCAATGGAAGAGCAATAAGATGCCAATCAACAAGGAATTTCGCCTCGCTATTAGTAAACGTTTTGTTCAGCGAGACTTGAGCCCTGTTTCGTTCGTAAATAGCGATACCGTTTTGGACCAAAGTCTCTTCCGCGACTCGCATTTCCTTGAAGCCTGCAGGCAATTCTAAAGCAAGTTTGTAGGCATAATCCATGCCGCGAATCGACACTTCGATCTCAAAACGAATCGGTGCATCAATCCGCCCCTGAGAGAAGTCCTCGACACTCAATAAATCGCCGACCCGATTTGTTCCTCTAGCCATGCGTTGAAGTAGTTGCAACGCCTTGCCCACGGTCGACTTGCCTGCTCCATTTTTACCTATGAGGAGCGTGGATGGTTTGCCAGAAATAGGCAGTTCGAAATTTTCTAAGCATCTGTAGTTATGAATGTAGATTCGTCGGAACATAAACGGCTATTCGTTAGTGCAACAGGTGCTCAGATTTGAGGAGAAACGCGGTCGGCTGTGCGATTTCCCAGGAGTTCATAATAACCAAAAGTGGGTTGATACGGTAGACAAGTAGGCCAGCGAAAGGAGTCACAGGACCTATTGGAGCAATTGCCGAGTTCTCTGTTCTTCAAAAATCCCCTTCTTCAATCGCTTCGCGGATTTCTCTAACCACACCAACTCGAGAGATCTGCTGTTCGACGATGCGAACGACATTCACTTTTAGCAAGTGACCGATCTTGCATGCCAAGTCCACGTCTCGGATCCCTTCAAATTGATTCACTACCTCGTTGCGAAAGTAGATCGTCTGATCGATGGAGTCGAAGCCGCTTTCATAGGCGTCTTGAAGTTCACTGATCCAGTCTTCAGGAATTTGTCGCTTGCGGCAATACTCGATCGACCAGATGTCATCACCTGTGCATTCAGATAACAGCTTTAGCGCCTGACTTCGATTCACTTGGTATCGCCCTGGATCTAGCTTTGTTTCACCCGCATTCAGTCCTTTGCCATGAGCGAGCTGTCGATCATCCATTCACGCAATCTCAAAGGCCAATCCCCTGCAGCACCGGTACTACCGGGTCGGTATCCGAATCCATGGCCAGCATTCGAGTAGATGTGCAACTCAGCCGGAACTTCCTCGGCTTTGTATTTGAGATAGAGCTCTGCCATTCCTTTCGAAATATCCTCCCGATCCTTTGCCCCCAACGCAATGAAGACCGGTGGCATCCCCTTGCGAACGGTAAATCGATTTGAGCTGCCGGGATAGATGAGCACTTGAAAGTCGGGCCTGCTTCCCATTCGTTCGATTGGATCGGCCGCATCGCCTTTTCCGTTGTCGGATTCCATTGCGGCCAAGGCCGCCAGCTCGCCGCCAGCCGAAAAGCCCAGTACCCCAAGTTTCGACGCATCAATGTTCCATTCCTTTGCCTTGCTTCGAATCGTTCTCAATGCGCGCCGTGTATCCGCCATCGCATGTTCGTCCACGGTGTATGTCGAACCGGCTTCTTTTGCCAATCGATTCTTCAGAACGAACGCAGCAATACCTTGGTCTGCAAACCATTGGCCAAGATCGTACCCCTCATGCCCCAAGCACAGCATCCGGTGCCCGCCACCTGGGCAAATCAAGATGGCAGCGGTCGGAGCGTTCGATGGACTGGAAGCTTTTTTGGCAACCAAATAAGGTGTGATGGTAGGGTTGTGGATATTGGTCACGTTGCATTTGCCCGGCCCAATGTCTTCTTTTTCTGCTTCGGTCATGCGTTCGGCCGATCCGGGAGCACCATTGGCCCAAAGTGGAATCTGCGTGGGATGCTCCGCAAAGCAAAGCGTACTTGAGAAGCATGCCAAGGCAGCAAGCGTGAGCGAAACGTTTTGTCGCATTAGTCTAGAATCCTTTTGGGGAGGTTTTTCGTTCAAAACTGTCATTGTAACATCCGCCGATCGCCTTAAACGTTAAACCTTACAACTTCCTTAGCGTGTGGCACGCCCAAAGCGAAGGTGTGGCACGCTCAAAGCGAAGCGTGGGCGTGGGAATTTTGGTTAATGTTTCTAGAGATTCCCACGCCCTTCGAAAACTCAGGGACCTGCCACACGAAATCTCAGGGACGTGCCTCACGATGCTGGGCACTTACACACAATGCTGGGTAGCCATCATCCGGGAAGTCGCTATACTATTGGGTTTTCCATTATTTGATGCTCGGTCCCGCATTGACCGGCACCTTTGGCAACCTTATCAATGAATAATCGTTCGACCGGGACGTCAAGTCCCGATAAAAACACCCAATCGCCTTCGGATCTGCTCAGTGAGCGCGTACTCGTCCTCGACTTTGGTGCACAATACGCACAACTCATCGCTCGTCGGGTTCGCGACCAGAATGTTTATTGCGAACTGATCCGCCATGACGTCTCAGCCGACGTGATCATGGCGAGGAGACCTTCCGCGATCATTCTTTCGGGCGGTCCGGCCAGCGTTTACGAAGAAAACGCCCCCAAGTGCGATCCTCGTATCTTTTCGCTCGGCATTCCGATTCTCGGCATTTGCTACGGGATGCAGCTTGCATCGCAAGCCCTAGGTGGTGCCGTTGAAAAGTGCCCAGCCCGCGAATTCGGTCGTTCCCGTTTGGAAATCGGGTCCATGGAAAAGCTGTTCGCAGGTTTCCCGCATGAAATCGATGTCTGGATGAGCCATGGCGATCAAGTGCACGCGTTACCCGACGACTTCGAAACGCTAGCGTCTACGTCGACCTGTCCTTTCGCCGCGGTCAAGCACAAGACGAAACCCATCTACGGTTTGCAGTTCCATCCAGAAGTTTCCCACACCGCGCTTGGCGGAACTCTTATCCACAATTTTTTGTACAACATTGCCAATTGCGAAGGCAAATGGCACTTGAGCGATTTCGCCCAGCGTTCGATCGAACAGATTCGCAGCGTCGTGTGCAACGACCGTGTCATATGCGGCCTTTCCGGCGGCGTCGATTCAGCCGTAACTGCGGCTCTGATCTACAAAGCCATCGGCCCCCAGCTTACCTGCATCCTGATCGACAACGGTCTGCTTCGCAAAGATGAGCAATCGGCCGTTATTTCGGAGTTCACCAATCATTTCAAAGCCGATTTGCGAGTCGTCGATGCGAGCGAACGATTCCTTCAAAGTCTCGCCGGGATTCGCGATCCACAGGAAAAACGTCGTCGTATCGGTCACGCGTTCATCGATAGCTTTAAAGCAGAGGCCGAGAAGATCAACGGTGCCAAGTTCCTAGCTCAGGGCACGCTTTACCCGGACGTGATCGAAAGCGGAGCCGCCGCCGACGGCCCATCCGCCACCATCAAATTGCATCACAACGTGGGCGGCCTTCCCGAGGAACTCGGCTTCGAATTGATCGAGCCCCTTCGGGATTTGTTCAAAGACGAAGTTCGCAAGCTTGGCGTCGAACTTGGATTGCCTGAACACTTGGTCTGGCGACACCCGTTCCCAGGACCTGGGCTCGCCGTTCGCTGCCTGGGTGATATCACCAAAGAAAAGCTGGATGTTCTCCGTGAAGCCGATGCGATCGTCGTCAGCGAAATCAAGAATGCCAATCTGTATCGGCAAACTTCGCAAGCGTTCGCCGTGCTACTCGAATCGCAGACCGTCGGAGTGATGGGTGATGCCCGCACTTACGAAAATGTAGTGGCCGTGCGCTGTGTCAACACGGACGATTTCATGACGGCCGATTGGAGCCACCTGCCTTATGATTTGCTTGCTCGCATCTCCACTCGAATAATCAACGAAGTGCGGGGAGTCAACCGCGTCTGCTACGACATCAGCTCCAAACCACCAGCCACCATTGAATGGGAATAAGAATACGCCAATGAGTCGTTCGTACATTTTTCAAATTGAAAACCTGACCAAACGTCATGGTCAAAAAGAAGTCCTCAAGGACATCTTCTTGGCTTTTTATCCTGGAGCCAAAATCGGTGTCCTCGGTTCCAACGGGGCTGGAAAGAGCACCTTGTTGCGAATCATGGCTGGCACGGATAAGAATTTTGATGGGACTGCCAGGCTCGCTAATGGCTTCACGGCCGGCTACCTCTCGCAAGAGCCCCAACTCAACCCGAACAAAGACGTCCAAGGCAACGTCGAAGAAGCCGTGGCCCCACGCCGCGCGATCATCGATCGATTCAACGAAATTTCCAACTTGCTCGGTGAAGTCACCGATGACAAAAAGATGGAAAAACTCTGCGATGAAATGGCCAAGTTGCAAGATGTCATCGATGCTCAAAACCTTTGGGATCTCGATCGACAAGTTGAAATGTCCATGGCAGTAATGAACTTGCCACCAGGAGACGCAAGCGTCGCGAAACTTTCCGGGGGAGAGCTTCGACGGGTTGCCTTATGCAAATTGCTGATCCAACAACCGGACCTGCTCTTGCTCGACGAACCAACGAATCACCTGGATGCCGAAGCAGTGAATTGGCTCGAGCAGCATCTGGCTCAATACGCTGGCACCGTTGTCGCTGTCACGCATGATCGCTATTTCTTGGACAACGTGGCTCAGTGGATTCTGGAATTGGACCGCGGCTCAGGCTATCCATTTGAAGGCAACTACACGTCGTGGCTGGAACAAAAGCAAAAGCGGCTCGTAATCGAACAGAAATCCGCACAAGCAAGACAAAAGACCCTCGATAAGGAACTTGAGTGGATCCGAATGTCCCCACGGGCCAGACAAGCCAAGAACAAAGCTCGTATCAGTTCGTACGAACAACTGGCTGCACAGCAGTTTGAGGAAAGACCTGACGAACTCGAGTTCCAGATTCCGCCCGGAAAACACTTGGGTGAAGTTGTCGTGCACGCCGAAGGAGTTACCAAATCCTACAACGATCGCGTGCTGATCGAAAACCTATCGTTCCGCCTGCCTGCGGGTGGCATTGTCGGCGTCATCGGGCCTAACGGTGCAGGCAAGACGACTCTGTTTCGAATGATAACAGGACAGGACAAACCGGATGGTGGAACACTGCGCATCGGCGACACGGTCGAATTGGGCTACGTGGATCAATCTCGCGATTCGCTCACCGATACCAACACCCTCTACCAAGAGATTTCTGGCGGGCACGACTGGATCGACTTGGGTGGCAAGAAGATGAACTCGCGCTCGTACGTTTCGAAGTTCAATTTCAAGGGTACCGACCAAGAAAAGAAGGTTGGTAATCTATCGGGTGGAGAGCGCAACCGAGTTCATTTGGCCAAACTCCTGCGGCGCGGTTGCAATGTTTTGCTGCTCGACGAACCGACGAACGATTTGGATATCGATACGTTGCGTGCCCTTGAGGAAGCGATCCTTGGGTTCGTTGGCTGCGTAGTCGTAATCTCTCACGATCGATGGTTCCTCGACAGGATTGCGACGCATATCTTGGCGTTCGAGGGTGATGGCTACGTTCACTGGTGCGAAGGCAATTTTCAAACGTACGAACAGCAACGCCGCGACCGAGTGGGCATGCAAGCGGACGAACCCCATCGCTTCCGCTACAAGAAACTTGCAACTTAGAACAACAACCTAGAAACGGCCAATGCCCCCGAGTTTACTCGGGGGATGTTTACCATCCCTCTAGAGCAGATGGTCACAAACCCTCGGCGGCGCAGTGGCAGGTGGATGATCGTAGTGCAGGCTGCTAGCCTGCAATGAAATGGACATTGAAACTACTTATTCGCTTTGGCTTTCTTGCCCTTCGATTCGTCTTCATCGCTCTTTCCTTGGCGAGTATTGGCGAGCATCTCTGTCTCCATTCCCTTGTCACCCTGCTGTGCGATCCATTGATCCAGTTGCTCCTGCAACCTAGCCTTAATGGATGCGAATTGAGGTTCCGCGGCCAGATTGTTCATTTCGTAGGGATCATTCACAAGGTCGTACAGCTCTTCAGCGGGTCGGTTGAATAGCCACGCGACGCGAGCTGCAAGTTTGGGGTCGTGCTTGGCATCTTCTTGCCATGAGTGAATCGGCTCCCCTTTATGGATGCCACCGATTGTATAAGTCTTGTCAGGTGCCAGGTTGCGAATAAGCTTGTACCGAACATCGCGAACGGCTCGCATCGGATAGGGACCGACGGCACCAATCGTTCCAATGGTGGTGTGCTGAGCAAAAACACAGTCACGCATCTGATTGGTCTCTCCAACAAGAACAGGCAAAAAGCTGCGACCATCAAAGCCCTTGTTGCCGTTGGCATCGGGACAGTTTACATCGATCGTCGTAGGATCTATTCCTGCAGCAGCTAGAAACGTCGGCGCAACGTCGACGTATTGCATCAAAGCCATGCTGTTGCTGCCTGGCTTGACCTTGTTGGGCCAGCGAACAAGGGTCGAGCAGTGGATGCCGTTGTCATAGACACTCCATTTCCCGCCGTAGGGCATGCTGCTCCCTTGCTCGCTGACAAACATCACCAGGGTGTTCGATGCCTGCTTTGTATCTTCGAGCAATTTCATGAGCGCACCGACTTGTTCGTCCAATTTACTAATCTCGCCGTAGTATTTGGCAAGTTCACCCCGCGTTTCAGAATTGTCGTGTAAGTAGGGGGGGACCGTGAGCTTCGCTGGATCGTATTTCGGACCACGGGTCCAAGGACCGTGCGGATCGTTCGATGCGTACACCATAAACCAGGGCTGCGCAGCATCGCGGCGGATGAACTTCGACATGTCTGTCAAGTCGTCCGCACCCTCTATATGCTCATACGGAAACGAAGCGGGAGGACCAACATGCTGTTTGTTTTGCAGGGCGACACGATAGCCAGCCTCTTTCAAGTGGGTGAACAAACTCTTGGTGCCATCGTAAACCCGCGTATGGTTCGGAAATGCGCCGCTGCGAATGGGATATAACCCTGTATAAAGGGCATGGCGCGTTGGCGAACAGGTCGTTGCTGGGTTGAACATACGACGAAGGTGCATCGACTCCGTGCATAGCTTGTCAAGATTCGGAGTCTTAACCTCCGTGTTGCCTTCATAACCAAGGTCGCGTCGACAAAGATCGTCGGCAATGATGAGCAGGAAGTTCGGACGTGTCGCCTCTGCCAGACTCACTGCATGCGAAAGTACGAACAAGGAAAGGAATAGGTAAATCGTTTTCATGGTTGACTCCGTAGTGCAGGCTGCCAGCCTGCGTTGCTGAAAATTTTCGGCCTGTACGATTGAAACACACAAAAGTGCTAGCACAAGTCGAGTATTGAATAGACAGGCTAGCAGCCTGTGCTACGGTTTGCTGACCGCTTCGGAATATTTCGCAAGGATGGATCTCAATTCTTTGACCACTTCTATTTTTTCCGTTGCCAGGTTTTTCGTTTCTAGCGGGTCGCTTTCGTAGTCGTAGAGTTCTAATTCTGCCGATTCAGCGGGCTCTCCCGGTGTTTTCCATTCGACCAAGCGATATCGCGAGTTGCGAATGGCACGGCCAAGCTTTTCCTTTGGGAACGCATGAAAGGCGTGGTCGCGAACGCGCGTATCTGGGTCACGCAGGACTGGCACTAGACTAACTCCATCGATCGATTGCGGCCCATCCGGTGCTGGCAAGCCGGCGAGCTCTGCCAACGTTGGGTAGATGTCGACTGATTCTGCGAGTTGCTTGGTGGTGGTGTTTGGCCTCGTAACACCGGGCGCAGTGATCAGCAATGGGATACGGTTGGCCTGTTCGTAGTTGGTATGCTTGGTCCAGATCCCATGGTCACCCAGATGAAAGCCGTGGTCGCTCCAAAAAACGATGATGGTGTTGTCCGTCAATTGAAGCCGATCGAGCTCATCGATCACCTTGCCAATTTGAGCGTCCATAAAACTCGTGCTGGCGTAATAACCGTGAATCAGTTGACGCTTGAGCTCTGAAGGGAATTCTGCGTTCTTACCCTCCGGGATCGGTTTGTAGGCAGCGATCTCACCCCCTCGTTTGCCCGCAACATCTGGGGCTCCTACCGGAGGCATTTCAAAACTGGGCATCGGAAGTTTGCTTGGGTCAAAAAGGCCCCAATACTTCTTCGGTGCCGAGAACGGCAAATGCGGACGAACAAAACCTACCGCGATGAAGAATGGCGTGCCACTTTCCTCCCGAAGTTTCTTAGCGGCCTGGAGCCGTTGAATGGTCTCGCGCGCGACCCTTCCGTCGGCGTAACTTTCATCAGCGACATCCGGCGATTCGAACGCGGCTCCTCGCGGCAAGGAACGAATTCGATCAAGGCTCTGGTTCGTAAAGAGGGCTTCCTCGCGGGTTAGCTTGCCACCATCGGTGCTTGCCGGATCGAGATACTCGATCACCTTGTCTTTGAAGTGCGGCACGTTAAAGGATTGCGGATCCCCTTCGTTGCCATGCCCAATGTGAAAGACTTTGCCGAGCGACTCGGTTCGATAGCCGTGATTGGTAAAATGCTGCGGAAGTGTAATTGCATTGGGAATTGCTTTACGCAAATTGCTTCCAAGCCCAACCAAACCCGTCGATGTAGAATGCGAACCCAACATCAAGGTGAAACGTGACGGAGCGCATACGGCTTGATTGCAATAAGCCAATTCGAAGCGTATCCCGCGGGCGGCCAATTCATCGATATTGGGGGTCTTGGCGATTGTGTCCCCGTAGCAGCCTAGGGCTGGCTTCAAGTCATCGACAAGGAGCATGAGCACGTTCAGCTTATCGGCCGAATGCGCACAGGACATCGCGAATGATCGAACGACCAGCAAGACGACTAGAAAGGTAACTGTGAGTCGAGGCATATCTTTACTGGGAGATTAGAACTAGTCGGAGGTCGGCCACAGTGCGAATTTAGTATAGCAAGGTGGAACTGCCCAGTTGGCTCACCGGTCAAGTTTTTGGCTGGAGAGAATTCGGGACCGAATTCGAAACGTGTACAACCGATTTACATCTGTCATCACAGTCAAATCGATCCACCAAACTCGGTAATTGTATTCACGAGTTCTCCAGTCGGTCGTAGAGCTGAGTGTCGCTCCAATTGGCAGTTGACCCGTCGCAGCAATCTGTTCAAACAAAGCAAATTTTTCGTCGTCAATTGGAACGCTTGCGCGGTCCCACCCCCGAATTGCTGCCACGACTTCATCTGACGTCAACGGAGGTTCGAACTTGCCAATCGCGTTCTTGCCGGCCTGTTTGTTAAATTCATCCACCGCTCGATCCAACGACGACTTTTCCTTTGCTGCCTGCTTTTGAGGACCTCCAATGGTCTTTGGAGCATCAAAGCTCACTTGCAATCTCTCTCTGGATTGCAGCCAGTCTGGGACAGACTTCACATACGTTCCTTGGAGATCCAAATGAAATAAGTTATGCAATTCTCTGAGGTTGGCGAGACCGGCATCCGATACGTTGGTTTGAGACAACCCCAGGAAACGCATATCTGAAAACTTCCCAATGACCTTGAGACTTTCGTCCGTGACGGCTGTATGGGCAAGGTCCAACCATGTGAGTTTGTTGAGAGGCATAAGCAGTTTCACGTGCTCGTCCGTGACGTTGGTGCTATCGAGCGACAAGACTTTTAAACCCGAGAGGCCTGAAATAGCGATCGCCGCCTCTGGCGTCATATTTTGACAGTCGCGCAAGTACCATTTCTCAAGTTTTGGCGATTGCTTGGCTACGAAAACGATCAATTCGGACGTTGTCAATTTGCCGCTAATCGTCAGTTCATGCAATGGACCAAGTGTCCTCAATTCACCGAATGCGGAGACCGCATTGGCATCGTTGAGTTGGACCGAAAGGTTCTCTAGTTGCTCAAACTTGTTGAGGTGCTCGACGTCCTCCCTAGTAAGGTTGAGAGAAATGTTCTTCAACTTTGGCAGTCGAGCCAGCAAAGCCGATGTAGGCGTGCTGATGTTGGGATGTCGTTCAAAATTGAGCGATTCCAACTGGGTACATTTAGAAAGTGAATCGAATCCCGCTTCGGTTATGGAGGAGTTTTCAATCGATAGTTCTCGCATCTCCATCATTTTCGGCAACGACTCGAGATGTTGATCGTTGATGTTAGAGCCCGTGAGCTCAAGCCGTTCCACTTTTGTCCCCGCTAATTGCGCCAGTCCGGCTTCTGTGAATTGGCAATGTCGCAGATGCACGTGCGCGCGGCCGGACAAACACAAGACTCGAACGATTTCCATCGCGTCGTCATCGAAGCTTGGATCTTTGGGTGCATTGGGTAGTTTTTCAAACGCGAACCCGGCCTTTTTGGAATCCCCTTCCAAAATGATTTGAATCCAATGCTCCTCGGCATCTCGAGGGTGGAATTCGCGAACGAATCCACCCATCGACCGAAGGTCCAATATTGCGTCATCGACCTCTTTATCTGAACCGGCTTCACCAACCGCAGCCGGGGACTTGATCGTCGCTTTCGAGTCTTTCGGAATGATGGCTTGAGCAGTGCGATCGTCGACGACGAAATGGCCCAGGCGAGTGTCCGAGTTGTCCGTGATCAGCCAAACGGCGCCTGGGCGAGTTTGCTGCCGAAGTTGTTTTCCGGTTTCGATATCGCCGTACGATTTCTTCTGACCATCGGGCGTCATCCAAACCAATCGGACTGTTCTTTGCAACTCGTTGTTGAAGACAACGTCGAATGGATTTCCGACGGGTTTCGATGGTGGGACCGCTTGGTCTGAAACGGGATGCCACGGGAGCCTAGGTAGGGAGGCAAGCGACGGTGCTGGCTTGGGCGCGAATTTTTTCGGGCTTTTCCCGCGAAGCTCCATCAATTGAATCGCATGTTCTGGTGCCGTCGCCAGGTTGTTCCACTCGTGTGGATCGGATTGGATATCGTAGAGTTCTTCGTCTCCGTTGGCGTAATGAATGTAACGCCATCGCTCGGCGCTGACTCCGAAGCTTCCTGGATCTGCTAAGTAGGTTGTCGATACATGTGGCCAGTCCGCTTTCGGATCGTTCAACAATGGCACCAAGCTAGGACCGTCATGGTGTGGCTCTGCTGGCAAGCCAGACAGTTCGAGCAAGGTCGGAAATAGGCTCACTAGATTCACCGGCTTGTCGCATCGAGCCGATTGGGTACCAGACGGCATACCGGGGGTGTTCGGCGGTACTCGAACAATCAGCGGGACTCTCGTACAAGCTCGCCAAGCGGTGTATTTTTGCCAGTGCTGTTTCTCCCCTAAATGCCAACCGTGGTCGGACCAAAGAGCGACGATAGTATTCTGGGCGTTCGGCCCTTTTTCTAATGTATCGATAACTCTCCCCAGCATTGCGTCAGCAAAGTAGATCGAGGCGAGATAGCTTTGTATCGCTTGCTTCCATTGTCCTTGTTCTTGGATATGAGCGAAGTAAAGATTGGGGCCGCGTCGCTTCCCCTCGGGTGGAAGATCGTCGAGGTCATCTGCTTTGTAGCCAGGTGGCAGTTGAATCGTTTCCAATGGAAACGGTTCGAAATATTTTTCAGGAACAAACCACGGTTCATGCGGCCTATAGATTCCACAAGCTAGAAAGAACGGCTTGGGTTGGGACTGACTTAACTGATTCGAAATCCACGCTGTCACCAGTTGATCACCGCCGTATTCGTCGTCGGTTGCCTTCAATGGTCCCCAATCCGTTTCGACGTACTGCCACGGCCCACCCCGTGGCAAGCTGAGCGGGCGAGTTGCAGGTTCGAGTGTTCGAGGCAGTGGATTCTCGGTGCTTGCCTGCGGAAAATAATCGTCCCACGATGGTGCATCAATGAAGTAGTGCAATAGTTTTCCCGAACCAGCGGAATGATAACCGTGGCGTGAGAAGACTTTGGGCATGATCTCTGCATGAGGTAGTACTTCGCGCATCGGTTGGCGGTTGTCGTACAGACCGGACCGATGGGGAGATCTTCCTGTCAGGATGGCGGTCCGCGATGGATTACAAGCGGGCGCGGCACAGTGTGCATTGGTGAAAAGAACTCCCGATGCGGCAAGTCGATCGAGGTTCGGCGTGAGGGTTTGCGGATGACCGCCAAGGCATCCAATCCAGTCGTTCAAATCATCGATCGCGATCATTAACACGTTGGGTTGGTTCGCCGGTGGATCGGCGAAAGTAAACGTGACCATTCCCAAACCAACCACCACAGCAAGCACAGGACGGAAGAGCCTCAAAAATTGCATGGGATTACCTCTGGGACGATGGGAAAACACGCCAAATTCTTTAGCTTTGAACCGATACTGCTCATTTATAGTGAATAACATGTTGTACCGCGAACTCTTAATCTAAGGCGAGTTGGCCAAGAAAAAACTATCAGTCACAACCCGAAACGTAAGTGAGGGACCCGCTAAATTGTCCCTCGCTTACACTTCGGGTTGGGATGCTCCAATCTGCCGCTCGCTGCGAACGAACGAAATCAACAAAACAGAAGCCTGCCCGAACGATGGAATTATTCAATAAAAGAACCGCTTTCTGGAAAGCCATTTTCCAGCGAGGTCTCCCAATCCTTGCTTCGATAGCGCTAACCACGTTCGCCTTACGTGCGTCAGCCGCAGACCCTACGACCGATCAGCTAGCTTTTTTCGAGGCGAAAGTTCGTCCGTTGTTCGTAAAGCATTGTTACGAATGCCACTCTGCGGACGCGAAAAAAGTGAAAGGGGGATTGCTACTCGATTCCAAGGAAGGTTGGATGGCAGGGGGCGATTCCGGAGACGTGTTGGAACCGGGCAAACCGAATGCCAGTTTGCTGATGGAGTCCGTCCGCTATGGCAACAAAGATCTCCAGATGCCGCCAAAGTACCAGCTAACGGAGGCTGAGATCGCCGTTCTCGAAAACTGGGTCGCGATGGGGGCTCCGGACCCACGGATGGGCGTTAAGGTAACCAAAGCCTCAAGCATCGATTGGGAAAAAGGTCGTAACCATTGGTCTTTCCAACGAGTGACCAAACCAACGGCTCCGACGGTCAAGGACACCAGTTGGGCGCGTGACGATTTGGACCGTTTCATCCTTTCTAAGATAGAGTTCGCCAACCTAAAGCCCGCACCGGATGCGGATCGATTTGCGTTGATTCGTCGCGTGACGCTCGACCTGACGGGTCTACCACCGTCGGTTCAAGAGGTTGGTGCATTCGTGCGCGATCCGGACTCGGACGATGAGGCACTTGCCAAGGTAGTCGATCGTCTGTTGCAATCGTCGGCCTTTGGTGAGCGATGGGGTCGGCATTGGCTCGATGTTGCCCGATACGCTGACTCGGTTGGAAAGACACGCAATGTTCCCTTTCCCTATGCATGGCGTTATCGAAACTATGTCATCGACGCATTCAACTCCGATATGCCCTACAACGTGTTCCTTGCCGAACAAATCGCGGGCGATTTGATGGACGCCAAGGACTCGAAAGATCGCCAGCAAAAGCTGGTAGCCACAGGCTTGTTCGCGTTAGGCTCCATGGATCTGAACGAACGCGATCGGGAGCAATTCCAACTGGATCGCATCGACGACCAAATGGACACGCTCGGTCGAGCCACTATGGGGCTCACCCTTGGTTGTGCGCGTTGTCACGATCACAAATTCGATCCAATCGCTCAAACCGATTACTACGCAATGGCTGGGATTTTCGCAAGCACGACAACCTTGAGCGGTCAACAGAGTCGTCAAGGTGGTAGCAAAGAATACCACCATCCGAATTTGCTGGCTCGTCTGGACGCCCCCCATCCCACGAAAACAAAAGCGGGCAAGGATTCTAATTCAGTGATGGTGTCGCGATTGCAGGACCGGCTCCAGCAGATTCAAGCTTCTATTAAGAAAAACGAAATCAGCAAAGTAAAAAGGAACGAAGTCCGAAAGGAAGTCGCTTCGATTCGCGAGCAGCTTGTTAAATTGGGGAGCTCAGTAGCCGGTCCGAAGAAGGGTACTACCAAAAATACCTCCGACGAAAGTGTCGATCCAAATGCACCGCTGGCAATGGCAGTTTCAGACGGCAAGGTTGAGGATCTTGCATTGCGAGTCCGAGGTGAGCCGGATATCAAGGGTGATGTAGTACCACGCGCATTTCCCACTATCCTTATACAAGTCTACTCCCCCTCGCTACCCAACAACAGCAGTGGTCGCCTTGAGTTATCAAAGTGGCTCACCTCACGCGATCATCCTTTGACTGCTAGAGTCATGGTCAACCGAGTTTGGGCACATCTGCTCGGTCGCGGTTTGGTTGAGTCGGTAGACAATTTCGGTGCATCGGGCGCGTCCCCGACACATCCGGAATTGCTCGATCATCTCGCTACCCGATTTATGGACGATGGGTGGTCGGTGAAGTCGATTGTTCGGACGATAGTGATGAGTCGGACGTATCGATTGAGTGGCCAACATCTAACGGCCAACGCAGCGGCGGACGAGGACAATCGACTCTATTGGCGTGCCAATCTGCGGCGTCTCGAGGTCGAGGCGATCCGCGATTCGCTCCTCGCTGCCGGTGGTATGCTAGAAACGGAAAGGCCAACGGGGGCGCCATTCGACGCGTCCGATGTTGCTGACATAGCGAAAGGGGACAAGAAGAAACGAAAAACCGCGGCAACGGATCTAATCGGACAGCCGATACGCAGCGTCTATTTGCCTGTGTTTCGGTCGAAGCTGCCCGGCATGTACACGGTATTCGACTTCGCCGAACCGGATCAAGTGAATGGCCAACGGGACGTGACGACCGTGGCACCGCAGGCACTCTTCATGCTAAACAACCCTTTCGTGGTCGATGTTTCGGCGCGGGCTGCGGATCGCATTTTGGCGCAGAAACTGTCCGACGATAGCGCGCGGGTTCGGTACGCCTACGCCTACGCGCTCTGCCGTTATCCGACCGAGACCGAAACAGCCCGAGCTTTAGCGTTTCTAGGTAAAAGCGGTGATCGTCGAAGCAACTGGGCAGCATTTGCCCAGGCACTGTATTCGGCTGCAGAGTTTAGATACATTCCTTAATCGAAATCGATGCGATGATGAACACTTGTCGTGACACGTACACACCCATAACACGCCGCGGGATGCTACAACATACAGCCGCTGGTTTCGGCTGGATGGCCTTTGCTGCATTGAACGCCAAGCTGGCTCAGGCTGGTGATGAGTATACTTCACCGCTGACACCAAAGCCGTCCCATTTTCCAAGCAAAGCCAAGCGCGTCATCTTCCTGTTCATGCAGGGCGGCCCCAGTCATCTCGATACGTTTGACTGGAAGCCCGAACTCATGAAGAGTGGCGGCAAGTCCTCTGCCAGCCTAGATAACGACAAGGGCAAAGCAGGTAAGTTACTTGCGCCCCAATTCAAATTTGCACCGCGGGGTCAAAGCGGCTTGCCGATCAGCGAGCTGTTTCCTGAGCTCAGCCGCCATGCCGATGACCTGTGCTTGCTCAATGGAATGCATACCTCGAACGCCGCCCACCCACAGGCGACGATTGCCTTGCACACCGGCAGTGTTAATTTTGTTAGGCCTTCGATGGGCTCGTGGGTCACCTACGGACTTGGATCGGAAAACGAGAATCTACCTGGATTTGTTACGATCAATCCAGTCGGCTTGGGTGGTGCACAAAACTACGGGTCTTCGTTCCTGCCTGCATCGTATCAAGGGACGCGGATCGACCTGGAAGCGGGTGGCATCTTGGACATTCGTAATCGCCATCTCGGCAAAGAACGTCAGCGATCCCAGATCGACTTGATACAAGAGATGAATCGCGGTCTTCTTGAAAAACATCCAGGGCAACTTGAACTCGACGGCGTAATACAGTCGTTTGAGTTGGCTTACCGCATGCAGACCTCGGTGCCGTCTGTGCTCAATCTGGACGCAGAGAAGGCGAGTACTCTTGATCACTATGGAATCAACGCCGAGGACACAAGAGAATTTGGAACGCAATGTCTCATGGCGCGACGACTCGCCGAGTCCGGTGTTCGCTTTATCCAAGTCAGTAATAGGGGCTGGGACCAACACAAAGAATTGAAGTCCGCCTTGTCGAAAAACTGCCGTGGCATCGATCGCCCGATATCAGCCTTGTTGCAGGACCTGAAAGACCGCGACATGCTCAAAGACACGCTGGTGCTTTGGGGAGGCGAATTCGGCCGCAGCCCACAGGACCAAGCAAACAGCGGTGATGGTCGTCGCCACAACAATCAAGGCTACAGCATGTGGATGGCAGGCGGCGGTGTGAAAGGGGGCATCCGCTACGGCGCCACCGACGAATTGGGCGGGACCTCGGTTCTCGGCAAGCTTGGCACGCACGATCTTCACGCAACCATGTTGCATCTGCTCGGCTTCGACCATACCAAGCTCACGTATCGTTACGCCGGTCGCGACTTCCGACTCACCGACGTTTATGGAGACGTTGCCAAGGATATCATCGCCTAAAGCGAACGGCCAATGGTTCGAGGAACAAATTCCGGACCGGTACGGGCCGGTTTGCCATGAACAGGCTATTGAGTTCTAATGGATGGGGGTGTGGTGTCGACGATTGAGTGGTGCATCTCTTTTCGTTATCAGGAGAATATCGATTCGAAATGAGCACGGCTGAAGAACCTAATTTCGTCTCGGTTGCCGACTATCTTGTCGCCGAAGAACTCGCCACTATCAAGAGCGATTACATCGATGGTTGGGTACGAGCCATGTCGGGCGGAAACGTTCGACACAACCGTATCAAAGTGAACGTAGTCGTCTGCTTGTCGAATCAGTTGAGGGGCAAACCATGTCAAGTCTACGACTCGGATATGAAAATCCGAATTCGTCAAGATTTATCAAAGAAGTTTTACTATCCAGACGTGTCGTTGGTGTGTGAAAGCAATGGGCCGACAGAGTCTTTTCAGGATCGACCCGTTTTGCTCGTCGAAGTTCTTTCGAACTCTACGCGCGCGATCGACTTGGACGAAAAACTGGAGGCATACCTGACCATTGACACACTCCAGTGGTATATCCTGTTGGAACAGCACAAGCCGATTGCGATCATAATGCGACGAACTGAAAAAGGGTTTCTCCGTGAGACGGTCGCAGGACTCGACGGATCCATTGAATTGTCGATACTTGGTTTGCAGTTGCCACTTTCCGAAGTTTATGCCGATGTCGATTTCACGGCGACCGCAATCCATGAGTCAGAATTGAGCTATGAGATCGAATAGAATCGGTTGGTTTACGCATGGTTCTTTTGCGGGTTTGCATCGGGTCGACATCGTTCGGCTTTTCGCTACACACCCAACGACGCCATCTCCTCGCTGGGCTGCCGGCCTTGCCTTCGGCAAATCCGGCAGCCCAGCGAGGTTCGCGGAGGATCGTTTAGGTAGCGAAAAACCGAAACTTCCGCAGGGTAAACCTGCGGGATTCCTTGTGCCAAGCGGCTTGAGTGGTGGCGTTCCTTCAAACAGATCGCAACTAACAAGACAATCGTGCTGAGACAAAAACTAAGCTCGCATCAACGCATTCAATATGAATGATCCGCTCCCGACCAATCATAAAATTTTGGCACGTACCAGCCAACTGCGATTGCGACGCCCATAAGAGCGAAACACATCCATCGATCAATAATCCATTTTTGATGGGCGATTTGGTTTTTATCATCCATAATCGATTGCCCGATCGAATGCTTCCAAATTATTGCAAAATCGTTGCTTGGAACTCGGCTTGGCAGGCGGACAGGACATTTTGCATGACGGTGTCCGCTTGTTCGCCGGTCAATGTTTCCGTATTGCTTCGCAAGTGCATACTCAAAAGTACCCGCTTCTTGCCATCGCCGTCCTTCTTCGTATCACGATAGATTTCGCGGAACGCGACGTTGATGCACAGCGGTCCAGCAGCTTTTTGAATCGTAGCTGAAATCGCTTGCCATTGGGTGGCTTCGTCCAAAATCAAATTCAAATCACGCTCAACCGTAGGGAATGAAACGATCGGCTGTAGCTGGGGGATCAATCTGGCATGTTCGAGCAGAATATCGAGATTCATTTCTCCCACCGCAGCCTCGCAATCCAGTTTCATCGTATCGACAATCGACCGATTCAATTGGCCAACCCAAGCAATCATTTCGCCGCCGACCTGCCATGCAATGCCGCTATGGGGTGCCAAGAAGTTCCACTGGACCAAGCTCTTGGAAAGTTTGGCTTGCATGAATTCTGGCCCGCATACACGATGGAGAATTTCTTCAAAGGTTCCTGTCACACTTCGGATGTCGGATAATCCGATAACGCCCAAATTGAATTGTTGACCTGGCAAGCCCGTTGTGCTTGGCAAATAGACGTTGGCGGTTTCAAACAACTGCGAATCGCGATTCGATTGCGACTGATTGTATAACTTGGCT
Source organism: Pirellula sp. (assembly GCA_031372345.1). Classification (GTDB taxonomy): domain Bacteria; phylum Planctomycetota; class Planctomycetia; order Pirellulales; family Pirellulaceae; genus JBKCUI01. The sequence continues at coordinate 84,743 of JANMLD010000141.1, read as the reverse complement.
GCGACCAAACTGGGAATCAACGAGCGCCGCAGTTGATTGGCACCCTCTAGCAATGGAATGAGCGTTGTCATCGCATCTTCGTTCGTCCAAGGCGAAATGTTTGACGTGGGCGACTTACCGATCAAGCTAGGGGTCATCGTCTCGTCAAAACCCGACGCGCAAACCACTCGCCGGACCGTTTCCATCACGATGTCTTTGGGACGTTTGGCGGAGGAAACCAACGGGACGGCTGCATCTTCTGGAATCTGCTCGTAACCGTGGATTCGAGCTATCTCTTCGATCAAATCGATCTCGCGAGTGAGATCCGATCGGAAACTTGGGGAAACAACTCGAGCATGGGCATCGCTCGAATCGCCCGTCACATGACAACCCAGGCGGACCAAAATCTCCAGCGAGCGTTCCCATGGGACTTCAATGCCAAGGACACTTTCGATCTTGCTCTCTCGCAACAAAATAGGCGGTCGTTCAGGTAAGCGTTCGCCTGTGTCAACCGATCCCGAGAAAAGCTGTCCGCCAGCCGTTTGCAAAATGAGTTCACAACAACGACGCGAAGCCCAATCCATGTTGGCTTGGTCGATTCGTCGTTCGTATCGATAGGACGACGGCGAATGCAACTTGAGTTTGCGCGCCGTTCGGCGAATGGACAACGGTACAAACTCGGCCGCTTCCAACAAAATATCGACAGTGCTTTCGGAGACCTCGCTCTCGACACCACCCATCACACCACCCAAGGCAACCGCTCGTTCGGCGTCGGCAATCACCACCATCGTCGGGTCGAGGGGATACGTGCGATGGTCGATTGCAATGAAGTTCTCTTTGTCGCGGGCTGGCCGAACGATGATGCGTCCGCCGCGAATGTTGGCGAAGTCGAAGGCATGCAATGGCTGCCCGCACTCAAACATCACGTAGTTTGTAGCATCCACCACGTTATTGATCGGTTTGACTCCGATTGCAAGCAGGCGCTTCTGCAACCAAAGCGGGCTTGGTCCGATTCTGACGCCCCGAATCAAGCGACCAATGTAACGAGGACAGGCCTCCTCAAAACGGTTTTCAATCACAAGCACGTTCGACGCCAGTTCGTCCGTTGTCTTGAGTTGCGGTGAAGGAAACCGCAATTCGCTTTGCAATAGTACCGACGCTTCGCGGGCAATACCGATGTGCCCCAAGCAGTCCCCTCGATTGCTAGTGATTTCCAGGTCGATTACCGGCACGCCATCGACGATGACGGTGCTCTCATGATTCAAACCCGTCAGTGCCCAGCGAGTTGCCATTTCTTCATGACTGACTTTGATGTCAACGTAGTCCGACAACCATTCCCAAGAGACTAACATGCACTCTGCTCACTATCGTAAATCGTTGTTGTTTCCGCGGCTCGAAAGGGAGCCATGTTAGGTTGCGAACTGGCTAAGAAAACGAACGTCACTCCGAAACAAATCACGGATATCGACGATTCCAAATCGTCTCATGCATAGTCGTTCCACGCCAAGCCCAAAAGCAAATCCACTCCACTCTTCGGCATCGATCCCCAATGCTTGAAAGACATTCGGATCCACCATGCCTGCACCACCAAATTCAACCCAATTCCCATTCCACCAATAGTCGACTTCGACGCTCGGTTCGGTAAAAGGAAAAAAGGATGGACGGAATCGAACGTGAACATCGCTACCGAGATAGCTCGTTGCAAATAACCTTAAAACACTTTTTAATTGCGCCATCGTCACCTGCTTGTCGACCCACAACCCTTCCATCTGATGGAACATGGGGAAGTGCGTGGCGTCCGGTGCGTCGGGGCGGTAGACCCGTCCCAGCGAGATAATTCGCAGGGGCAAAGGTTGCGTCTCCATCACTCGAACTTGCACTGTGCTTGTCTGGCTTCGCAATAACATCGCATCGCGGTCCGTCGGATTCCGCATTTGCTTGCTAGCTGTTGCAAGATAGAAATTGTCCAGCGGGTCGCGAGCGGGATGATCCTCGGGAATATTGAGGGCCATGAAGTTATGCCATGTGTCCTCGATTTCTGGGCCTTCCGTTATGCTGAAGCCAAGTCGTCCCATGATATCTTTTAGGTGCTCGATCGTCTGCGTGATGGGATGCAGATGACCAAGTACCGGTCGAATTCCAGGCAACGTGGGGTCGATCCGTTGTTCGCTCGTAACCTTCTGCAAACCGGTTCCTGCGAGCCGCTCGGAAGCAGCATCGAGGGCTGACTGAATGCCGTCGCGGACTTCATTGAATCGTTTGCCGGCAGCAGGCCGATGCTCCGATTCGATCGCACCCATCATTTTCTGAACCGTCTTGATCGCGCCATTCTTTGCGCCTACGAATTTGACCCGCAAAGCTTCTAACTGTTCGGATGACGCAACGGAATCGAGCGACTGCTTGGCTTCGTCGAAGAGGGCGTCGAGCGATTCGACAAAATTCTGAAGGGACATGGTAGATTCTCCGACTATGTTGTCACACTATGCAACGAGCCCACGACTAGTCAGTCGCAGGCTCGATTATCGTCGGACAGGCTGCTAGCCTGTCCCTCGTATACTACAACAGGCTAGCAGCCTGTCCCTCGTATGCTACGACAGGCTAGCAGCCTGTCCTACGGATTTAAGCCGCAGCTTTGGCAGCCAGTGCTTCTTTGACTGCAGCCACAACGACACTGAAACCAGCCGAATCGTTCACTGCCATCTCGGCAAGTTGCTTTCGGTCAACTTCAATCTTGGCTAACAGCAGTCCATGAATGAACTCGCTGTAACGGATGCCGTGCATGCGTGCCGCAGCGTTGACACGAATAATCCAAAGTCGACGGAAATCACGACGTTTGCGGCGTCGGTCACGATACGCAAACCGTCCTGCCCGAACCAAATTTTCTTTAGCTGTACGGTACAGACGTCGGCGTCCGCCAACGTAACCCTCGGCTCGTTGAAATAGTCTTCTCTTGGCCTGCCTACGAGCTGAGCCTTTTCTTGTTCTCATGGATACGCAATCTTGCTTGCAATGGGCGTCTCAGGTCACCGCGAAGGGCCGCATTATTTCAGCAGCAACAGCCCGTAAAAAGACTTCGCGACAGTTATTACCCAAACGCCTGGTGATAAAAATGGGCCAGGTGTTTTGTTTTTACTAGTAGCTGTAGCCGCGCAACGCGTCTTGAACAGCTCGCTGGAAATTGGGTTCCAGGACTTTGGTGCCACGCAATTGGCGAATTTTCTTGGCTGACTTGCTGATAGCCAAGTGGCTAGTTCCCGCTTTGCGGTGCTTAACCTTGCCCGTAGCAGTAAGTCGAAATCGCTTTTTTGTGGACTTGTGAGTCTTTAGTTTGGACATTGCAGCACTACAACATTCTAAAAAGTCGGTGTATAAGCATCGCTAATGGCGTTTTCGTTTATCGCCACAGTCGGTACGGTTCCGAAATCAGGGGGGTCGAAGTTTAACGGCCGCACGTCATTCATCCAAGGCTAAATCGGACGTAATTGCTCAAATCGTGAGTTAGATGCAAATTGATGCACAAGTGTTGGTCGCCTGCTCTAGATTTTATTTGCTTATTTCCCTACAAGCGACTGCATGCAGGAATTCTCGATCCAACGAAGCTCGCGCAAGTGTCACAAGGGGGACCGACCGTTCGAACCGGGCGAGCGGTACTACTCTGCCGTGTTACAACGTGGCAGCGAATTGGTTCGGCAGGATTTCAGCAAAGAGCACTGGCAGGGACCTCTTGAAAAAACGGTAGGTTGGTGGGTTAGTCAAATGCCCGCCAAGCGGACCGGAAAACTGACGCTGGCACCAACCCTCGTTCTCCTCGATGCGCTCGAAAAATTATGTGAGCTACCCGAGGACAGCGACCTGGCGTATTTGCTAGCTGTCCTTTTAATACGCCGCCGCCTGTTAACTGAGCAACAGATCGAACCTACCGAGGACGATCCCAGCCATTTGCATTTGAACCACCCTGCCAACGGGCGTGAGTTTCTCGTTCCCGTCAGCATGCCAACTTCCGATCGCGTTGAAACTTTGCACCAGAAACTGATCGAGCTACTTTACTGTGAAACATGAAAGGCCGAACAACTCGTCCTACATGGGGGAGACAACAACAACGATGGCTATGCAGTGCATGGCAATCCTTTTTTTGACCTTCGTAGCGGGGGGTGCGACCTGCATGCCCAAGCGTTCGATTCCGGAGTTTCAACCAAAGCCGTTATTCACAACGCCCCCAACCTTAGACCAATTGACTGAGGCTATCAATCGCTCACGCAACGTCCAGTCGCTTCAGTCCAACTCCGTAACCGTGAATGTCAACAATGAGCGGACCATCAATACCAACGTGACTTGGGCTCGTGAAAAGCGGTTTCGCATGACCGCAAGTGTGGCGGGATTTGCAGGAGTCGACATCGGCAGCAACGACGAAGCGTTCTGGATGGCCATCCGCGGCGGCTTGACCAAGGAAATGTACTTTGCCAGACACGTTGAGTTCGAATCCCAAGTCGATCGGCCTGTGCTACCCGTGTCTCCAATCTGGCTCATTCAAGCCATGGGGATTTGTGAAATTAAGAGTAGAATCATTCAGGACCCGGTGACTCGGGCCGATGGACTGGTCGAATTGACGACAGAAGAACCAAGTCCGATCGGAATTTACACTCGGACGCTCGTCGTGGATCCGAAGTATGGTTTTACTCGCCAAGTCTTTCTGCGAGACCCAACCGGTCGCTTGGTGGCTAACGCACAGCAGTCCAAGCATGAATACTACGCGTCGGTTCAGTCGTCTTTGCCTCACCACATCAAGGTTCAACTGATCCCCTCCGGTAGTCCCCTTTTGGAGCTCGATATTTCGATTGCCTCGTATGTTGTTAACAACTTAGCCACCGACAACATGACTCAGTTTGTGATGCCCAACACGAATGGCTACCAACTCATCAATTTGGGGCAGAGCGGACCACAAGCCACCGTGCCTCAACAGGTAGCACCGCCTCAGCCCAATTACCCTCAAGTTTCCTATCGAGGTGTTCCATGGGATGGCGTCATTGCGCGATGACGCGGGAGAGCGAGGCCACCCCCGCAAACATCTTTACAACGACTTTTTTCAACCCATTCATGACTCGGGAGGGTGAGGCTCCCGCCGAACCATGGCGGCGTCAGCTCGGCAGGAGCCTCGCTCTCTTGATTATTTCCAAACGATTTCGCATTGCAAAGATGTTGAAAGGGGTGGCCTCACCCTCCCCGACACTATGTTATCAAGGTGAAATGCTGCAAAGAATGGCAAGGATTTTAGCATGGGAATTCCGCGATTTTCGACATCGACCATTCGGAAAAAACTTCTCGTTTCGATGGTTATTCTAGGCATCGTAGTGGCCGTGCTAGGGTACAGCAGCTTTCGTGGTGTCTACGCTTATCGAGATCTCGTTACGACGCTGAGCAGTCGAGCTTCCGAGATGCCACTCACCACCGAACTAACTCGGTCCATCGACGAATTGAAAATGAGTTTCCAGCATGTGGACATACGTGAACCTATGGAGTTCTCTTGGTCACGCCAGCAAAAACTAGAACCCCAGGATGATTTTGTCACCTTGAATAGTCAGCGAAAATTCAGTGAGAAATTGCATCACGTGCGAGTTGTTCTGGCGCAATACAAATCACGGCTGGAACGTTCGAATATCGACGACCCCTTTCTATCCGATCTGTCGGACGAATTCGAAAAGTCTGCGGAACTGGCATACCTGCTAAACACCATTTCGATTCGACAGCAAGACCTGCTCGCATCGGGAAGTGTCTCGCATGCAATACAGCAACTGTACGATCTCGACAAATTGTCAAAACTCGCACACAAGCTACCGACCTTCTTTGGCGATCGAATGGCCCGTTTTCGCGACGACGTTCGATCTCGCTATCGGACTTGGATCGCGCTTTCCTGGAGCAGCGCACTGCTGGCCGCTTTCCTGTTGATTGGGCTGATTGCCTATGCTCGCATTGCGGTAATCAAGCCGTTCAAGACGCTGTTGGCGGGTTCACGCCGTGTGGCTTCTGGCGACTTCGCGTATCGAATTCACATCGATAGCAAGGACGAATTGTCAGAACTTGCCGACGCCATCAATTTGGGCGCCGCGAGTTTCCTGAGCATTCAACGCGATCTTAACGACCAAGTGCGGGAGAGATCGCAAGAAGTGATTCGGAACGAGCAATTAGCGAGCGTGGGCTTTCTCGCGGCTGGGGTTGCCCACGAAATAAACAATCCACTAGCATCCATTGCGTGGAGCGCCGAAGCCCTCGAGTCCCGATTGCACCGAATACTGCATCCTGAGGAAAAATCAACCGGGGGAACGGAACAGGAGCCTGTCCCAGGCTTCGACATTGAAACCTTGCGAACGTACTTGCGCCGCATTCAGGACGAAGCGTTCCGATGCAAAGGAATCACGGAGCGATTGCTGGATTTTTCTCGACTGGGTACCGAACAACGCAAGCAATCGATCGATATGAATGAGATTGTGGGGGATGTTGTCGATATGGTACGACACCTTGGTCAATTCCGTACTCAAAAGATCGAATTCCATCCGCGACCGATGCCCATGATCGTGTGGGCAAGCCCACAGGAAATGCGACAGGTGGTTCTCAACTTACTTACCAACTCGCTTGAATCCTTAGATCCCACGCGGAGCGACGGCTGTGTTGGAATAACTCTAGATGCTTTGCATGATTCGGTCCGATTGATTATTGAAGACAACGGATGCGGGATGACCGACGAGGTCTTGCAGCATCTGTTTGAACCGTTTTTTACACGCCGCCGCGACGGACGCGGAACGGGGCTTGGATTGCCAATTACCAGCCGCATCATTGCCGACCACGGTGGACGCATTACTCCAAAAAGCCAAGGCATCAACTGCGGCGCTCGATTCGAAGTGATTTTGCCAAATCAACCTGCTACCAACCAATCTTATGACACCTCCCATGAAAAAATCGCAGCCTAGCCAGCTCTCTATTCTGTTTGCTGACGATGAACCCTCGCTGCAAGAGTTGATGCGGATGGAATTGCCCCATTTGGGTCATCGCGTAACAGTCTGTCCAGACGGGTACACCGCGGTGGCGGCATTGGAGCGAGAATCGTTCGACTGCTTGATCGTCGATTTGGATATGCCGGGAATGAACGGAATCCAAGTCATCGAACGGGCCGCCACGCTTTCACCAAAAACCGAATCGATTGTTCTCACCGGCAAGCAGTCGCTGGAGTCGGCAGTGGCGGCCTTGCGATTCGGAGTGATCGATTATCTGAGCAAGCCGTGCCGTCTTTCCGAGCTGCAAGCCTTGTTACAGCGGGTGGCCGCGCGGCGTGAACTCAAACGGCACTCGGCCGCCATCGAACAATCTGCCGCATCGTCTAACGCCGGTTCGTCAAAACTTATCGGCAGTTCGAAGGCAATGCAGGATGTGCTTACGTTGATTCGCAAAGTTGCTCGGACGCAGAGCACCGTCCTTATTCGGGGCGAAACAGGTTGCGGAAAAGAGTTGGTTGCAAGGGCTTTGCACGACCAAAGCCTACGGAGCGACAAACCGTTTGTGGCCGTCAATTGCGGTGCATTACCCGAGAACTTGATCGAAAGCGAACTGTTCGGACATAAAAAAGGGGCCTTTACCGGTGCCGATTCCCAGCGTGAAGGACTCTTTGAAGTTGCGAGTGGTGGCACGATTTTTTTGGATGAGATCGGCGAGTTGCCGTTGGCCATGCAAGCGAAACTGTTGCGAGTCTTGGAAAGTGGTGACATTCGGCGAGTCGGCGACAACATGACATTTCACGTCGATGTACGTGTTGTCTGTGCTACGCACCGCGATGTAGAAACGATGGTGGAGTCAGGCGCGTTTCGCGAAGATTTGATGTTTCGGATCAACGCCTTTGAAATCCACGTCCCAGCCTTGCTCGATCGCATGGAGGATGTCATGCCGTTGGCTCGACATTTGTATCTGCGTCATCGACCGGAACACGCATCGATCGAGGGCATTTTTTCAGAGGAAACCATCGCCGTTTTTAAACAGCACCCGTGGCCAGGAAATGTCCGGGAATTAGCCAACGTTGTCGAGCACGCGACCATCTTGTGCGACAATCCACCCATTCTGCCGGAACATTTGCCACGCCATTTCGTCGACAAGCGGATTAAGCGAGAAGCAAAGATCCTCAGCACAGCCTCGAATCCATTGAGTCTAAAAGAAATGGAGTCGCTGGCCGTTCAGGAAGCAATCCAACGTCATCAAGGCAATAAACCGGCCGCTGCGGAAGAACTCGGTATCAGTCTTAAGACACTCTACAACAAACTGAACCAAAGCGATTTGGCGAATAAGGCTAATGCGAGTTGAATACGTGGTCGAGTCGCTCCGTCGACTCGAGTCCTCGATATTCGCATCGCCTCGCCCGATCGCGTCTTCAAGAATGTCCAGAACTTCTGAAGAATCTTGAGTAGCCATAAAGTCTCGGGTCGGAACCTACACTAACCCACGTGGTCGAGTCGCTCCGTCGACTCGAGTCCTCGATATTCGCATCGCCTCGCCCGATCGCGTCTTCAAAAGTGTCCAGAACTTCTGAAGAATCTTGAGTAGCCATGAAGTCTCGAGTCGGAACCTACACTAACCGTCAGTCGGCGGAGCGACTGACCCACGATTTACGCAGACAACCTTTGAGCCCCGATGCTCTTGCGTCTAAGCATCTGATGAAAAGCCTCGAACACCAGTTGCATTTGGGGCCCTTTGTATGGAAACACTTCCGCCGAGTCCATGGAATGAACGACCGCACCACTATCGAGTTCAAAAACGAGCAATTTCTTGTCGGGTGTCTCGGCGCAATCGATCGAGTAGTAGTCGAGCCCAATGCGATGATCCATTTCCTGCAAGGCAGCTCGATGCTTCGCAGCAAAATCTGTATCAAAACTGGACATGAACTCCGCTTCACTCTTTCGGTTTCGCTGACTTTGGAGCATGTCAGCATTCAGATAATGAACCATCCAATGCTGAGAGATCGCCATGTGTGCCGCGAATGGCTTTCCATCCACGACCGCGATTCGATATTTGCGATACATACCATCCTCGCTTCGGTAATCGATGAATGGCGCTACGAAAAACTCCTCGCTATCGTTCATTTTTAGGTATTCCGTGGCTTGCTCGCGGTCCTCAAGCTTCGACAATCCGTGCCCTGCATGCGAGTTGACCGGCCTGACGATGACCGGGAAGCATCCAGCACCGACGTTGAGACGGTCTGCCAACTCGGTTCGACTCAGTCTTCGAGCGTCACTTGCAACGATTCCCTTCACCGAATTCAGGTTTTGGCTCACCAAATCGCGACTCAATTTTGCAATTCGCGACGGGTTGTTGATAAACGGTCGTCGCCAATGTTGCATGATGCTATTGAGCTGGGCCAATAGAAATTGGCTTCGATCGGATTCGCAAACAGCTACGAAAGCAATGTCATGGTCGGGTATTTGGCTTGGAACCGGTAAGCCCTCGCCGAGGTACAAGTAGCTTAGTGAAATGTCCGAATTCTCAACTAGAAACTCGATCGGGGTGTTGGCCATCACTTCGCCAGGCCCCATAATCGCGAGGACCTTCAACGACGGATTCTTGGGATTGGACCTCAATTCAAAAAACTGATGTTGTTGGAGTGCTTCGGACTGCAATTGGAGTGCAATTTCTGGCTTTGCACTCAATTGGAATACCACGGACAGATCCATCATGGCCGCCGAGTCAAGCGAGTTCGCTTCGATACGTCGTGCAAGCTCGGAAGTGAGATTGGCTAGGTTATCGCCGTTGAAGGCCAATCGCATGATTTGCGAGAGGCCAACAAGGCGAGTCGTATCGGAGCTGAGTCTTTTCGGTAGCATAGGGTGACCTAGATAGCCTGTGATATGGATCTTCCGAATCGTAATGACGCCTCGATCAGGCTATCGATTTCCAATTGCGAAGTGCGATGATTGAAGATGGCTGCTCGGATCGCAAATTTTCCTCCGATGATGGTCGACGAGGGCGCGGCAATGCCCGACTCTTGAATGGATACGACAATCTCAGCATTCACACGATCCGCATCGTCGCATCGGTAGCGAAAGCAAACGATGTTGAGGTTGACTGGTGCAAGCAACTCCAATTCGGCTGACTCCTCGATGCGGTTTGACAGATACTCGGCCAGTTCGCATGTTTGCTCCATCATCCTGGCCAATCGATCCGTCCCATAGACTTGCATCGTGAACCAAACTTTGAGCGCCTTAAAGCTACGCGATAGATCAGGGCCAAAGTCACACGGCCAGGGAGAACCCGCTGCCATCCCGCGAGTCTCACGCCGAAGGTATTCAGCTTGTGAAGCAAAGGTATCGTAGTGCAATTGCGAGTTCCGAATCAATACAAAGCCTGCATCGTAGGGAACCTGTCCCCACTTATGAAAATCAAGTGCAATCGAATCCGCTTGCTCAATGCCGAGCATCTTGGCTCCTATTTTGGGGGACATCATGCCCAAAGCTCCACAAGCCCCATCCACGTGAAACCACAAGCCTTCGCGAAGGGCAATCGCAGCAATCCCGCTCAAATCGTCGATGGCTCCAACATTGACGGTACCTGCCGTGCCAATCACGCAAAAAGGGGTCAGCCCAAGCGCTTGATCGTCGGCGATGGTCTCCTCGAGCGCCTTCAGGTTTATTTGATGCAGTTCGTTCACTGGAATCTTGCGTAACTGGTGACCGCCCAGTCCAGTCATCTCCATGGCCCGTTCGAGACAGCCATGCGCTTCGCAAGAGGTGTAAGCAACCAGTTTTTGTCGGACTTGTTGTAGCCCTTGGGCGCGAACCCCGGTCCCGATTTTCGAGGTGCGTGCGACCAAAAGTCCAATCAAATTTGCCATCGACGAGCCGGTTACGAACAGACCGCTGGCAGACGCCGGGAAGCCGAATACTTGTTGCATCCATCGAACGACTTGCTGTTCGACTTGAATGGGTATTTGATCTCGGCCACCCAAATTGGAATTCAAGCCTGTCGCTAGCATTTCAGCCAACATTCCCACCACGGTACCACCTCCATGCACCCACCCCATAAATCCTGGATGGGAGTTGCCAACCGTGTAGGGCAATACACTTTGCATAAAGCAGTCATGCGTTTCCCGTAAACTTTTCGAAGCCGACGGAATGCTCGACGAAAAAACCTGTTCCACATTGTCCGGGGCGGGTTGCCATACGGGACGTTGGCGAATCTGCGAGACATAGTCAAGTATATCGTCCAACATTCGATGGCTTTGGGTACGTAGCGAGTCCCAGTCACTCGGATCGAGAGAGTTCCCAGAGTCGAACAAAGGGGGATGCCTTCGGCTTATTACGAGAATGAATTTGGCAGCAAAAGCAGATCTATCGGCAAAGCTTGACAATAAATCGAATCAAAAACCGAACAGTTCTCGGCGTAGGGCGAGCGGCAGAGTGAAAACTACCAATTATAACCCGAAACGTGAGTGAGGGACCTGCGGAATTGCCCCTCGCTTACGCATCGGGTTGGGATAATGCAGGCTGCCGATCGCCTAGAAAGGCGATTCGGGCCGCGATGTTTTAGAGCCGTCTGGCATCGACCAAACAAAAATCCGCTTCGGATCATGACTTTTGCCTCTCGATCGACTATTTTTATTTGTCACCACGCACGGTATTCCTCACATTTCACGAGACCTTTTATGCATCTTCAAAGTCGTTGGAATTCACTTTCCAGTTTGTCTGTGACTCGAATTTACTCCTTTTCGCTCCTGCTGGCGGCAACCGTAGCTTGGTTTGCGTTGCCAATAGCGGGTGCCAACGCACAGGAAAGTTGGACCGACATCTCGGGTGATAAAACGGTGAAGGCGGAGTTCGTCAAACTGGAAGGTGTGCAACTAACACTCCGAAAAGAGGACGGAAAAGAAATCGTCCTGCCGCTCAGCAAACTCGATGACAAGAGTCGGCTCAAGGCGAGGGCCATGGCCAAGAACGGTGGTAATTCGGTTTCCGGTTCTTCGACTTCCTCCCAAGATTCCACCAGCCCGAAAAACTTCGCACTAGTTTCGTTTCCATCCAACCCAACCGCCCAAGAGTTCATAGACATTGTGATGCGCGAGTTTAAGAATGAAAACCCAATGGTTATCTGGGACGCCTTGCCTGCCTCAAAACAAAAACAAGTTCAAGAAATCGTCAAGCTGGCAACAACCCGTGTAGAACAACGCACATTGAATGTAGTAAAGAAATTCCGAGCCGATCTATTAACTGCTCTGAGAAGCAAGAAACAATTCATTTTGAATAGCCGTGCGATCCCACTTCCACCCGGTTTCGCGAAGTCGTATGATCCGCTGGTTGCATTAATTGAGGCGTACCTTCCGAACGAATGGATGGATGTAAGCTATCTTCAACAAGCCGACGTGCGAGATCTTCTAAGTAGCTATGTTGGCAACGTCTTTCAAAAAGCCAAGGAAGTCGAAAAGACGATGCCTAGCGACAGCCCTTTCAAGTCCCTGTTGAATCAAACGCCAGTTGAGGCCACTGTAAAAAGTGTTTCGTCTACGGAGGCCATGATTATGATGGTTGTGCCTGGACAACCTAACGCTGCGGCCAAATTCGTCCTGTTCGAAGGTAGGTGGTTGCCAGAAGCATTTTTGGCTAATTGGGATCAATCCATGGCGCAAGCCAAACAGGTTCTTGAACAAGCGAATCCAAAGGAAATCCACCAGAGGGTGGTGGGAGCGGTGACGATTGCCAACAGTTCCTTAGGGGCGTTTAGTTTGGTGGAAACACAAGAGGACTTTGACAACGTCATCGGACAATTGGGACCGATGATATCAGGACTCGCGGGTGGTATGGCTCCCGGTGCGGGCGGTCCTGGCGTGCCATTCGGACGCTAGCGCGTTATTGTCGCCTTTCGCCAATTGTCGCCTTTCGCTCTGCGAAAGTGCGCATAGCTAACGCACTTTTGCGGAGCAAAAGGCGACAATGTTTCGCACCGCTTGAACAAAATCATTAGCCTATAACCGTTTCTTTTTCGCTTGCTTGATTCGCCTCGTGTTCGCGTAAAACGCGATCGAGGATGCCGTTGACGAATTGACCGGAGTTGCGATTGCCGTATCGCTTTGCTATCTCGATCGCTTCGTTGATCGAGACGCGGCCAGGTACTCCGCCATACATCATTTCAAATGTGGACATTCGCAGAATATTGCGATCGATGGTCGTCATGCGTTTGACCGACCAATTGGATGCGTGCTTGGTCAAGATTTCATCGATCGCATCGCGATGAGTACGAACGCCGCGCAAGAGTTGTTGGGCAAAAGCAACCAGCGGCTTGTTGTGGAGCATGCGTTTAGAAACGAATTGATCTGCAATCGCCAACTCTCGCATCGGATTCACATCTTCTTCGTAGAGTACTTGCAATACGACTTCTCTAGCTCGGCGACGTGTGGTCATGCTCAACAGATTGGAAAAGAACAGCGAAATACGGTTAAACGGACAGTAGTGTGATTCAGTTGCGGTCGCAAGTCAATCAAGTAACGGAAATCGAGGGGGCCGATTTGCATAGCATTTGGTCCACTTCGTTCGACACGATCACCCCGTAATTGATAGCCCCTAGCCATCCCGACATGATGATGCCAACCGATCCAGCGTGATAAAGTCCCTTGATTTGTTGCGGCAACCCGCGAGAAACGGCCAGCCCCTCAAATTTGGTTCCGAAACTGGCCCCGAGCTGATGCTTGGTGTAATGGTGGAATGTTTGAGGGGTAGCAGCCTCAGCGTGCTCGATTTTGTCGCGGCAGTTGGGGACATACTGTTCCAACGCATTCAGCGTGGTTTCGACAAGATCCTGTTTGCTTGCGTTGTACTCTTGTTCCGACAGATTGGACCAGTCGCTCCAATTCGCGTTCGTGCTGCTGACGATTGCGAAGCGTTCTTTGCCGGTCGGACGGGTTCTCGGATAATAAAAGCTAAACGTTCGAGACGTGATCTTTCGGTCGAGTAACAAATGGGTTCGGAACAAAGGAGCCGTCGAGCAAAACAGCAGGTCGCCGGTCGATTCTGGGATTGTCACCCCGGGTTTCAGTGCCATATAGACTTGAGTGCTGCTGTTGTTCAATCGAACAGCTTGAGCATCTGAAAGGAATTGCGGGTCGAAGTGCTCTGGCCCGACCATGTCGAGAATCGTCGATCGCAGGTTCGAGTTGCTCACGACGGCTCGGCATTTGATCTCGCGACCGTTGACCTCGACCCCTCGCACACCGCCAGGGCCAACCAGAATCTTCGAAACGTCGCAGCGGATTCGCGTGTCGACCCCGTTCTTAGTTAGCTCGGCTTGCATCTTTCCCACGAGGTCATCGGTCCCACCCTCGTAAATGAAAACGCCTTTGGCCATGAAGTTAGAAAACACAATTCCGTAGGTGATAGCCGGATCCTCGAGCGTGGATCCATTTGCATAGGTTATCGGTTCCATCAACAATCGGACAACATCTTCGCGACCAGGAAAGAATTTTTCAAAGAGTTGGCCAGTGGTCATCGATTGGTCATCGTAGAAATTCATCCCACGCGCGGCGTCAAAGAATGCACCAACGCTTTCGGCTGACACGCCAAATTGGGAGGTGAGAAGCTTGGTGAAATCCTCTCGATTGAAGGTCGTGGTGAGTGAAAACATCGGGTTGTCGAACCGAATGTTTTTCAACTGAACGATGTTGGCCGCAATTTCCTCCGTCCAATACCGCCGGCAGCTTTTGATCATGCCAAACGGAAAACCGTGGAGCGAAATGTCGAACGTGTGACTGCCTGGTCGTTTAAACCAAGTGGCCAGTCCGCCAAGTTTGTAGTGTTGCTCAAGCAAAAGGACACGGTGACCGGCTCGCCCAAGAATGTTCGCGGAGGTCATGCCTGCCAATCCGCTCCCGATCACTACCACGTCGTACTCGGGGAGCACCCCGGCTAGAAAATCTTTTGGCATACCGCTCGGGATAAACTCTTTCAGTCAATAATTTGGAAGCAATTAGTGCGGGTGAGAGGAATCGAACCTCCACGGCCGTATGTATTTAGCCACTAGATCCTGAGTCTAGCGCGTCTGCCAATTCCGCCACACCCGCAACAAAACGACGTGCTAGCAATGAAAAAGCTCGTCGATGGCAATCCAAAAAGTTATCCGCAATTGATGGGGCGGTCAAGTCAAAGAAAAAAACTGGCTGATTTTGGGCTTGAAGACTGCTATAATGAGTTGTCCATGTTCGTGGACCAAGGCGTCTAACCTCCCAATTTCCTTTCTTTTTGTTTTTTCGAGGACGAGATGAAATTCCAACTTCCGATCCTGTTTGGTGTGGCATTTTTAATAGCATTCGGAGCTTACACGACATCCCGAGCATTCGAACCGCCCAAGTCTTCGGATGGCAAACCCGCTTCTAAGGAAGGTGTGTCTGCGAAGGAAAAAGGAGGAATCGAAGATTCGAACAGCGAATCCGCCAAAGCTAAAAAATCTACCCCATTAAGCAAGTCCAAGAAAATGAGTGATCCATTCAATAAACTGAACTCGGAAGAAGCGCATGTAATCCTAGACAAGGGTACCGAAGATAAGAACAGAGGGTACACAAACCACAAGGCCCAAGGAACTTACATTTGCAAAAGGTGCAATGCCCCTCTATACAATTCAACCGACAAGTTCGAAAGCCACTGCGGTTGGCCAAGTTTCGATGCGGAAATCAAGGGTTCGGTGAAACGAGAAATCGATAGGGATGGGGATCGAATCGAGATCATGTGCCAAAACTGCGGTGGGCATCTTGGTCACGTATTCCATGGTGAGCAATACACCGCCAAGAACACGCGCCACTGCGTGAACAGCATTTCGATGAAGTTCATCGCAAAGGGCAAGGAGTTGCCTGAGGTGATCAAACTCGAATCTCGAGACGAATCGGTAACGGCGCCCGCAAAACGAGCGGGTAGCGAGCAGCCCAATAAGAAGGCAGAAAAACAATAAGGCGATTGTCGCCCTTCGCTCCGCAAAAGTGCGATCCTGCGACTATTGTGGACGAGCGAGGCCCTTCGCTCGTTGGATTCAAAACCTGAGCAAGGGCCTCGCAGCCTTGGTACGCCACAATTCGGCGAAGTGCGCGGCGTCGATCATAACTCGGGCAGGCGGGGTGATTGCTAGCTTTCATTATTATTTTTGTCCAAAGTGCGTACCGGTAGCCGGTTTGTGGCTTTTGTGATTTTTTGTGGCTAGGAAAAATGGAAAGGCCTGAGCGGGACGGGCCAGATCTGTTGCAAGGCGGCAGCGAAGCGTTGATGTTCGGCGGTCCGGTGGGCGATTAGCCCATGAATGAACCGTGCCGATTGTGCGGTTCATTCGCTTTAGGTCTCGTCGATTCTTCCTTTTTAGGTCAAAGGAATGCTTCATTTCACTAGCATTGGCTTTCTTGATGTAACTATCCTTGTCCGCTTTCTTTACCTATCCGCGCAGGTCGATCCTGCACGGTGTGGGGATTCGCCCTCCCCAAGTGGAAATCCCTCCAGGCAGCTCCTGCAATATGTCCATTTCCGACTCGCAATTTCAGTCAATCATGGACGCAGCTCCAATGGGCGTCCTGCAATGCGACAGCGTCGGAAGGTGTCACTATTCAAACCAGAAGTGGTCTGAAATCGCGGGAGTCACACAGGCACAAACATTAGGTTTGGGCTGGATGGATCGATTGCATCCAGACGACCTATCGCTTGTTCTCGCCAAGTGGAGCAATGCCACACAGTTGGCAACGGAACTCGATATGGAGTTTCGCGTTCTTCGGCCGTCGGGTGAAACCCGATTTCTAAAGGCGCGGTCCACCGAGATGGACTCGTTCAACGGTGCCAAAAAACGACAGGTTCATTTTCTAGAGGACGTCACTGAACTTCGACATTGCCAGGATGAACGCAGCGAGTACACGCGGATCCTCGAAAGCAGTCTTAACGAGATCTATGTTTTCGATGCAGAAACGCTGCTCTTTGAATTCGTCAACGACAGCGCGAGTCGGAATTTGGGCTATTCTGCCGAAGAACTTCGGCGAATGACACCTGTCGACATCAAGCCGCTGTTTCATTTGGCTACGTTTGAAGAATCGCTTAAGCCACTGCGGAATCGAGAAACCGATTTGCTGCAGTTCAAGACGATTCATCGGCGGTCGGATGGAACGGACTACCATGTCGAGGTCCATTTGCAGATGTCGGTGAAGGCCAATAAGCCGGTCTTCCTCGCAATCATTCTTGATATTTCAGCGCGTATCTGCCTAGAGTTGGAAAACGCTGTACAAGCGGAGTTGCATCGAGCTATCGTTGACAACGCAGTTTTTGCCATCATCACAACGTCGCCAAACGGAACCATAACCAGTTTCAATCCTGCCGCAGAACGATTGCTAGGATACTCTGCCAGTGAGTTGATAGACAAGTGCACGCCACGCACGTTCCATCTCGACCAAGAAATCGCGGCTCGAGCACGCGAGTTTGGTGCCGAATTGGGGATCCATTTAGAGCCAGGGTTCAATGTCTTTGTTGAAAAGTCACTTCGGGATTTGCCGAATGAGCACGAATGGACCTACGTTCGCAAAGATGGATCTTACGTTCCGGTCCTGCTTGGAATTACCGTATTGCGAGACGAATCGAAAGTCGTCACTGGCTATATAGGGATCGCGATCGACATTTCTCAACGCAGGCAAGCCGAAGTGGCATTGAAGGCAAGTGAAGAAAGGCTTGAACTGGCAGTTCGCGGCTCATCCGATGGGCTATGGGACTGGAATCTTTTGACCGCCGACGTTCATTTCTCCGCCCGATTTCACGAACTGCTAGGGCTGACCAAGAACGATCCTGTTATTAATCGTCAGGACGTTTTTATCGGTCTAATGCATCCCGAGGATAGAACTCCTTATAAAAAAGCGGTTGACGCGCACTTGGAGAACGGAAAGCTTTTTGAGACCGTCACGCGAGTTCGCACCAAGCAAGGGGAATGGCGCTGGTTCCGAATTCGTGGAGAAGCAGCAAAGGAACGAGACGGCGTCCTTGCGCGGATGGCTGGTACCATTTCGGATATTACTCCACAAAAAACCGCCGAAGAGAAACTTGCACGCGCGGCCGTGACGGATCAACTAACCGGTTTGTCCAATCGAGCACACTTTCTTGAACGGATGAACGGAGCCATCGCCAGGGCGACCTCATTCAACAGCCTCTTTACGGTCATGTTCTTGGATTTCGATCGATTCAAAGCCATCAATGATAGCTGGGGACATGATGTCGGCGATGAACTGCTTCGACAGATTGCAGATCGGCTTCGCGAGGGAATTTTCGCGAGCAAGTCATCAAACACACAATTGAAAACGGTCGCTCGTCTGGGTGGCGACGAATTCGTTGTGCTCGTAGAAAAGCTCGATCATCCAAACGATGCGATAAGTATTGTTGAGAACTTGCAATCGATTTTGAGCAAGCCCTACCAGCTTGGAAAACATCAAGCGCGTTCCTCAGCAAGCATTGGCATTGTCGTTGGCCCGTCTCATTATGATCGAGCGGAAGATTTACTTCAGGACGCCGATGCGGCTATGTACGAGGCCAAGCAAACTGGACGTGCCCGATATGTTTTATTCGATACGGAGATGCGCAACAGAGCCCGCCGTCGCTATCAAATTGAACTCGATTTGAGCGATGCGATCGGAACGCCTCAACTCACGCTACACTATCAACCCGTCGTGTCTCTATTGACAGGCGAAGTGAGCTTTGGCGAAGCAACCGTACAATGGCAGAATCCAACACTCGGATGCATGGATCCCTCTGAGTTCATAGCAATTGCACAGGAGTCCAGTTTGATTTTGGAACTCAACGAATGGATATTGCTGGAAAGCTGTCGGCAATGTAGCCTTTGGTGCGCAACTCTTGGGCCAGCAGCCCCACCGCAAGTCAGCGTGAACCTGCCTCACAAGCAGTTCGTCGACCCAGGCCTCGTCGATCTCCTTCGCCGTATCCTGGCCGATACCGGTTTACCGCCCAATCGACTCTTGCTTGAGATTTCGCAGGACTGCTTCAAATCGGATACCGCAGAAGCCATTGAGACGATGAAGGCGATCCGTGAACTCGGTGTCGATCTTGCCATCGATGAATTCGGTTTAGGTACGGCTTCATTCATCAACCTGCATCAATTCCCAGTCAGTCTGCTAAAACTGGATCGTTCGTTGATCAAGCAAATCGACAACTCCAAGTGCGAAGCAGCATTGCTTCATGGGCTTGTCGTCATGGCTCGCAATCTCAACGTCAAGTTGGTTGCCGAAGGGATCGAACTGCGCTGTCAGCACAAAGCAATTCAAGAATTGGGTTGCGAGTTTATGCAGGGCCCGTTTTTCGCGAATCCGATGCCAGCCCCAGAACTCGAAAACTTCCTTGCGGATAATCGATGCGATAGAGGGCTAGCGGTCGGGGCTATGGCGTTTGCTGGTGGTTGGTCAGAACGCATGGCGTACATCGAACCAGCTTCGCCTATTCGAGCATAGCTGCATGCATGCGGTTGGTCACGCCACCCTGCAAGCTGCCAAAAATCGATCCGCTTCCTCGACCGCCGCACTGAGTCCTATGCTTGGATTTCGCATAGCTTGGCCGACACGACTATCAATCCGATGCTTCGCCATTGCTTGGACGATTTCCGAGATCGTGGCCTTCGCTTTTTCCAAATCCCATTCCACTCCTAAGACCGCGAATTCCCCGCCGCCAAGGTGCGCGACGCAATCGTTTTCACTCACCTTATTTAGGATACAAACGGCAGTTTGTTTGATGAGTGCTTCATTCGCAACACAATCGCTCGCATCCTCTGTCTTTTCCAGTCCGTTGATTGCAAACTTAACGATGCAGGTGGGGCTTCCATAGCGTCGAGCACGCGTTTCTTCGATGGCAACCTTGCCGTCCCAACCCGGCCGATTTAGCAAACCTGTCAAATTGTCCTTCATTGTGGCTTGAAGGCTTTGTTCCAATCGCCTCGCCCCGTCGATGGCCTTCATCTCGTTGATCAGAATGGTCGCTAACATCCTCGCAAGCAATTCAATCCAAGGCAGATCGCGTTGGATCGATTCGTTTTGCGGGCGTGGGTCAATTGCACAGAGGGTTCCAAAAAGGGTGCCGTCCGCATTCTTGATTGGAACTCCAATGTACGCACCGATGGAAACTTGTTGACCAATTGGGGCTGCTGCGTAGCTTGGAATGTCTTGAGCGCACGGTGCGATTCTCGGTCCCAGCCCCTGAACCATCTGCGAACAAAAGGAATCAGCCCACCGAAACACCGAACCTTCCTTAACTTTGTATCCGTGGTCCTCGACTTGCAAGACTATCCAGTCCTGGCCGTCGGTTCGCGTCATCATCCACAGATCGAAACCGAGCCGTTCATGCAACAACGATAACACTGCTCGGCTTGCACTTTCAAAACAATCGAATGGAATTAGATCCGTGCCGGTTTGTAACATGGCTGCACCTTCAAAATCGAATGGGAAGAGGAGGTGGATTGTACGCTACTCTGTCCAGGCGAGACAAGTCTAAGGTCGGCACCCGTCCGAAGCTGAATTCAAAACGTAACAGGTATTTCTGATTCATCAGGCATTTGCTGCGATGCGATGTAGGCTCCAAAATTCAACGTAGAGCAAGTCAACCCCGCGCGGGAGGTTGTCCGGTTTGTTTCCCTGGCAAACTCAAGGTGACTCAACCGGACGATCCCTCAGACCGGGGAACTCGATTCGCTGGGCGACAACCATTGGATGTAGGTCACTAGTGCTGATTCAAGCTGGGAGTTGCCGCTCTCCCTCGCCAGATCTAATTGCCTGAGTGACTCGTCCACGCTGCGGAGGGCTTTCAAATAGAGGGACACGTCTGCGCTACAACGTCGACACTCGGGCATTGCAACCTGCTTCGCGCGACAAACGGGACATACAAAAAGGCTGGATTCGTTGTTCATATTAAGTAAAACAATAAGTCCTCTAATTCCGCGTGCAACCCTTCCAACAACTCTTCGTCGTGGCTTTGCCGAGCGCTCTCAATCAACCCGATCAAACGATCGATATCTTCGCCATCTTCACCTGTCACAGAGGAACGCAGAGCCATTGCGCGTTTGACGATCTGCAACTGTTGTGGTTCAGATTCCTCTGCGCCATCGATTCGAAGGATGTTGCCAGGCTCAACCGCTTGAATCCATTCGCTTTGATTTCCTGCCTCGTCCTCGTCGATCAACCGATCTTTGTGGTCGATCGAACTAAAACCGACGGAATCTTCGAAAAGCAATTCCATTCGTTCTTCGTTCGCTTCCCTATCCGTCTCCCTCATCTGCGAAAGGGCGTTGTCGATTTTCAACATTTTGGAAATGCCAGTCACGCGTTCGGTGGCGGTTACGGTCAGGGTGCCATCCAATGTTAAATCGAATCGAACCAAAATCTCGCCATTGGCATCTTTTGCTTCATTGAGCCCCTCTAGCATAAAACGTCCAATCGACTGATTGCGACTCAACTGCGAACTTTCGCCTTGGAAGACATGCACTTCGACAACCTCTTGATCCGGCGTAATCGTATGGAAGATATCCTCATACTTCGCTGGCAGTGGTGAGTTTCGTCGAATGATAGGTGCGAATTTGAGTTCCGGGTCGTACGGTGAACCGGAGAGTGCGGAAACTCCCAACGTGTGCGTTGCGACGTCGATTAGCACGGGACCGATCGAATGCCCTTCCTGCATGGCACCCTGAGTTGCGGCCCCAAGAGCAACCGCCAAATCAGGATTCACCGACCACTTGGGATCGCGCTGAAATTCCTCTCGCAACCTACGTTGCACCAACGGCGTGCGTGTGGAGCCCCCTACCAAAATCAACTCGTCCAATTGACTCGTCGACAAACCGGAATCGCGAATGGCATCATCTACGCAGGATATGGTTCGTTCCACCAACGCGGTAATCAATTCTTCGTATTCGTACCTGGTTATTTCGATGTCGAGATTGACGGGATGGCCGTCCACGGTCGCGATAAACTCTTCCGAAATGCGGACAGAACCAGACGACGAGAGTTCGCATTTGGCACGCTCACAAGCCTGTATCAATCGCCAACGGGTTGTGCTCTGCTCCATCAAATCAAAATTGTGTTTTGTCAAAAACGCATCCGAGACGTACTTGCTCAGCAACTCATCGAAGTCGTCGCCGCCCAGTTGCGTATCCCCCTTGCTGCTCAGCACTTCAATGACCCCGTCCTCGACTCGAACAATCGAAACGTCGAAGGTACCACCACCCAAGTCGTACACTATCAAATGGCGTCGCTCGCTGGTGCTTGAGTGATAGACCAAGCTGGCTGCGGTAGGTTCGTTGATGATACGTTCGACCGTTAGGCCAGCCAGTTGACCCGCTTCGCGAGTCGCTTGACGCTGGTTCTCATCAAAGAAGGCGGGCACCGTGATCACCGCCCTGGTCACCGAAGCTCCCAAAAAAGTCTCAGCCCGCTGCTTCAATCGGCGCAGAATCATCGCGCTGATTTCCTGCGGCGAAAAGTCCTGACCAGCCATCTTAATTTGCACAGCCTGACCCATCCGACGTTTTACCGACGCCACGGTGCGATCAGGAAAGGCAGACAATTGGTTCTTTGCGGCGTTGCCAACTATCAGTTTACCGTCGAGGGTCATGCCAACCACCGATGGGAGAATGGATGTGCCATCTTCTTCGATGACTTGCACCTTTCCATTTACGTAGACTGCCACCACGCTATTGGTGGTTCCAAGATCAATGCCGACGATAGTTGATTGCTGGTTATCCATGTTTGTCCAGTATTGTTTGCTTTGTGATGCAGTTTGCCAGGCTGCTGGAGACTTGGGATGACAATTTGGCTGCTTGTCCTGCATGATGCCTTGATCTTCATTATGTCAAGTCGCAATTCGAACTTCGGCACAACGCAATGTCATGTTTCGCCACCGATACAAAGGACGAAGCTGTTGGGCTACATGGGTGCTGGGCACGGTCGGATCAACGATCATATCCACAGCGTTCATTGTCTCAGCATCGAATGCATGATGCAAGACATTCACTCGATCGATTTCGCATTGCTTCATCAATCGATGAACGCGAGCCAGCAGTAGCTCCAACCCACGATGGTTCGAGTCCTGAACTGCGTCCGACGGGATCGCTGATGTGATCGAATGCGCGAGCGTTGCACGCAGATCCTCGAGCCATTTGCCCGCGAACGATTTGGCAATCCAAGGGGCCTTTGCCACCATTTCATCGAACTGAATCAAGAGTTTGTCCTCGGTGCGAGCCGCGGCTGGTTTCTTCACGATGGACTCGATGGCGCGTTGCAGACTCTCTTCGATGTCGGCAATCGCCTCAGCCATTCTGCGGCTTTCCGTTGCACCGGTCGCAACGACTGCAACTGGCGGCGTTGCGACTTTTTGTTCCAGTCGTTGAACGCTATCCAGCAACGACTGTTGGAGTTCGCGTCCACCCCTTACTTGGAGTTTGAGTTCATGCCGCAGAGCCGTAAAAGCTTCGACAATATCCATTGCTCCCAAGAGCTCGATGCCAGGCTCGATCGACGCTCCAACTTGAACGGCTTGCTGCGCCTCTTCGGTAGTTTGGCTATTTGACATACTATGCAAAGTTCTTTCGTTCATCTGTAGGTTATTCTTGATTCCCCAACGCGAGTAAGTTGAGTGTCGCAATACGCGGTCGAACTTTCTCTGCCTCGGCAATGACTTTAACAAGGTCAGGCTTATCGCGGCTCGGCGTCAACAGCGCTGTCGCCAGCGCAATCGGGTCGTTGAGCATCTGGTAGGCTGCATGGATATCACGGAACTTGTCGGGTTCTCTATCCGGTGGATATTGGCGAACAAGGGCCAAATAGGCTTTTCGAATTTCGTCGGCTGTCGCGCCCGGCTTCACTTCCAGTATTTGGTGTGCATTGCTAAAAGTGACGTTCATGATCGAGACCTGCTTTGGCTTGCTTCGCGTTTCTTCTTTTCCAATTCCTTTTCCCGCTGCTTTCTAGCTTCTTTTCGCTGCTCTGCCGTCAAGACGGACGAAGGCTTAGAGCCAACGACCTCGCTTTCGAGTTCGAGTTCGACTTGGTCCGAAAAAATGCGGGACTGCTTTTTGTCCAACTTAGGGAGTTCCATGATTAATGTCATGGCGTCCATCATGGACATTCCATGCTTGGGAAACAGCTTTCCGAGTGACATGAGGAATTCTTCTGGATCGGGATTCTGCAAATAGTCTTGTTGGATGCGATTGAATTCCAACAAGCCTTCGGTCCCCAACTTCCGAATGACCTGGGTGATGAAGCTCGGTAAACCGCGAACCACTTCTTCGTCGTCATTGTCGTCGTCTTCATCGTCTTCATCGTCTTCATCAAGAAGTCCGCTTATGCGGGCTCGTTTCGCACAACAGTCTCGGCAGTTGCACCCATCGTCGAACCATTCGTCGTCGTCTTCCCATTCATCGTCATCGTCGTCGAATTCGTCATCATCATCATCGTCGTCATTGTATGAAGAACTATACGACTTGCGTCGTTCATCCTCCGCTTTTGCCTCGGCAATGATATGGTTCGCCTCATCCGCCGCCTGGTCGAATTGATACCTATAGAATGCATCTTTTTCAGATCGGGCGGCCTCTTTGGCGAGTGTAATCAAAGGCTGGTAGTCGATCATTCGATAGTCGGGGAAGCTAACCGTTTCGAGCAGCCAATCCAAGACGACCGCAGCCATTCTCGGTTCTTTCATCGCCAGTTTTTTGATGGATGGGGATGGCAGGTAGTCGTTTCCTAACGGCCAAAACCGATGGTGCGATCCCCACGAAAACGCGTCGATCTGGGTTGCGTTTAAATTGCTGTTGTTGTGAGACTTGATTTGATCCGCGAACGCTCGGCCAAACTTGCTCGCCTGCATTCGGTAGCCTTTGTGTTTCAATCCGGTCCTGACCAGATCCCAGAAGAACGAACCCACCCCGAAGAGATCTGGCAGCTTAATCTTGCTTGCGTTTTCTACATACCGCTCAATGCCATTTCGAAACGGTTTCAATTCGGCGCCAGGAATATTCATCTGTTGCAAAGCCGCAAACGTCATCACATCGCCCACAAACTCGCTGGTTTTTTGTTCTTTCCGTGCATCCGAAGTGAGCTGTTCGAATTTTGCTTGATCACCGCCGCGCAACGCGAGACCAGCCCTCAGGAACGGCAACCAATTGCGATTTAACCAATTCGGCCATATCGACTCCGCTTCGTCCAGCGCCTTGTGTGCCAAAACCAAATCGGTCTTTCGCCGACTCAGCCGCATCGCTTCGCGCAACCTCAATTTCCACGGCAACGCTTTGGCAAGCGGGTCCTCCAAGCGTTGACTGCTGAGGTTCTGCACCAACGCAGCGGCCTTTTCCAATTGGTCATTTTCCAGATAGAAGTCGATCAATTCAAGTGCCGTTTCAACCTCATCCGGTATGGCTCGAACAAAGTCTTCTTGCGCAACGACTAACTGTTGTTCCAACTTCTGTTCATCCTCCTTGGAAAGTCGATTCGATTCCAGTTGCGATTCCAAAGAGCCAATCAGCTTTTCATGTACGACGCGATAGTTGGGGTACCTTTGAATGGCTTTTCGCAGTAGACCATCCACGCGTTTAACGTCGAAATCCGGAGCCCTAAAAGAAAAAGGGAATCCGGAATCATCCCTTAGACTTTGTTCCAATTCCGCCAGGATGAGGTAAATTTTGCAGGCCAATGCATCTCTAAGTTGTGGTGGTAGATGCGTGAGCTTGGGTATGTCTTGATCGATATAGGCGAGCGATGCCTTTTTTACTAGCTCCTGAGCACCTTCGAAATTCAGCGAGTAAAGCAATCGCGTCCGATTCCATTTGGGATCACTCGGCGTCCCGGGAACCATCTTTGTAAGACGTTCGAAAATCTCCATGTCGCCTTGACTGATAGCAAGTCCCACGCAAGCTTGCCCGACGCTTGCGACGAATTCCTGATCCAGCTTTCGATACGCGTCGGAGAAATTCGTCAGCATTGCGACCTGAGAAACGGAAAAGGTAGTATCCGGATTTCGATGCTTTACTTTCGCAAGGGCTGTCGCTGCTGCAACGGCATCTATTCGTAGTCTTAACGTCTTGGCATGCTCGACGAGAGCGGCTGAAACGGATGGAATCTCGTCATCGAGCGGTTGATCCGTCTCGGCTAGTAGTAACGTGGAAGCAATTCGAGCGGGACGGCGCGCGCGATCCAGCCTTGTCCAGTTCTGGCGTGCCGTCTCCAATTCACCGCCATAGAAAGCGTGCAGTCCGCGAACAAACAATCGCCAATCTGCGAACGGACTACTTCTCGCAATATCCTTCAGCTTGTCGAGCGAGTCCTCGAACTTGCCTTTGCAAGTCAATTCGAGTGCTTCACCCACCTTGAGGGCCTCGTTTTGAAGCTCCTCCGATAGTTTGCCACGGAATTCTTTGTTAAAGACTGCGGCATCCTCAAGGCTTTCGGATTCGCTGACTTTGGGTTTGATTTCGAGTGAACTAGCCGAGCGTGGAGCCGTTGGTGTAGGCCCCCCTCGCTTTTCCAGTCGCTGGCTTTGACGTTTTGCCAAATCCGCTTTGCGAGCTGTGGTTCCTTTGTTTTTTCGCGATGCCATGAGTCACTCCCTAGCTTTTGAGTTCCATCTCCCCTTTTTAGGCGAGCGGCAGACTATAAACTACCTGCGAAGGGTATCAATGGGAGAGCGAGGCTCCTGCCGAGCTTGGCGTCGGTTCGGCAGGAGCCTCTCCCTCCCAGTATGATCAAGGCTGCCGCTCGCCTTTCGGCGCAGATTATAGCAAAACATTGGAGTGCTGGGATTCATCCAAGCTTTAAGATCACCCTGAAAATCGCTTTGGAAAATGCGAGGCCTCTAAGACTGCCCTGCATCTGAATTGGTATTGGGCTCAGGCTGCTCAGGTTCCGAACCCTCGTTCGTCCCAGTTTTTTCGCGCCAGGTTGGCTTGCGTTGCCGAGCCCTCGGATGATGCGATGCTTGCATTTCCTTAATCGACTTTTCATCGAGCGTTTTCGAAAGCGGACGAGCAGGAGTCTGCACAATCGTTGCTTCGAGTTTTTGCTCGTCGAGTCTTAAAATCTCATTGATCTCAAACTCGACCTCTTGATTTTCCTCAAGAAAACGGCCCTGAAGCCCTCCTCGCAATGCAGAGAAGTGAAAAAAAACGTCGTCACGAAAGTGATCCGTTTTGATAAAGCCGAACTTGCGATCCGGTATGAGCTTGATAATGTGTCCGACTCGCATCGATTAGCCTCGACCCTCAGGACGCAAACGCCCTACACTGCTCTGAAAGTACTTCTTCCGCCTAGCCACGACCGCGTCTCGGTGATGACTCTCTGATAAGTCGTCGAGATTCGACTGGCAATAGCGGCAACCAATCTTCTCCAAATGAAATTTGATGTAGTCCGCTTGGTCGTCCATCATCGCGCCGAGCAGGTAACTACCAAGATCTTCACGGCTTGGGCAACTCAATCGATGCCGTCGCCAAATGTCTCCTACGGTATGCACACCGCAGTCGCGTCGCGCAATCACGAGACCAAGCTGCTTGCGCAAAGCATCATCGCTCCGCAACGCCGTTTCAATCCGAGCCATCACGTCCGCTGGCAAGGATTCCTCAATGTAGGCTAAAAGGGTTGAGTCATTGATCATTTGCATTAATCGTTTCTCAACGAACCGACTGCTAGCGTCACGTTTTGTCCGCCAAAGCCAAAACTATTGTTTAGGGCTACTTTCAACTTCGCGGGGCGAGCGAAATTGGGTACGTAGTCTAAGTCGCAGTCGGGATCCGGCGTTTCTTGGTTGATCGTGGGGGGTAGCACTCCATCGCGGATGGCCATCAGGCAGACGATCATTTCCGTCACACCTGCGGCCGCGATCAAGTGTCCCATCATGCTCTTCGTGCTTGAAACGGGCGTTAATCGTGCGCGATCACCAAACACACCCTTGCAAGCCAATGTCTCCGTTCGATCGTTGACCGATGTGCTGGTTCCGTGCGCGTTGACGTACCCGATTTCGTCCAGATTCAGTTTTGCGTCGGCGATGGCGTTTCGCATACAGCCAATGGCGCCTCGCCCTTCCGGATGAATATCGGTGATTCGATAAGCGTCGGCTGTGCTGCCGTACCCGAGCACTTCACCAAAAATCGGCGCCCCCCGTTTTTTCGCGTGCTCGTATTCTTCGAGAATGACGATGGCAGCACCCTCGCCGAGCACAAAACCATCGCGGTCCTTGTCGAACGGTCGCGACGCTTTGGTTGGGTCGCCGTTCCTTTGAGAGAGGGTGGTAAGCAAACTAAAGCCGGTCAAGCCGAATGGATGGATCATGCTGTGTGCACCACCCGCAATCATGGCATCGACATCACCGCATCGAATCAACTCCGTGGCTTCTCCGACCGCTTGGCTGCTGGCTGCACAGGCGGTCAGGCAATTGCTATTGGGTCCCTGGGCGTCGAACAGTGCGGCCAAATGGGCTGAGGGCATGTTTGGTTCTTGCTCCAGTTCTGCCTCGACATCCAAGATCTCTCGTCCGCGGCGCAGGAAAGCAGATAGATCAAACGCTCCGTGCTCCACCCCCGCCGCCATCATGCTGGTGAAATTTGGGAAGTCTTGGTTTCCTTCCCCCGCGCCCATGTACACGCCTAGACGGGTGGGAGCCAAGCCCGAATCAAGGATTCCAGACTGCGCGAGAGCTTGTTTGGCCGCTCCAACCGCAAAACGGGTATGCCGTCCACGGTGTTTCCAAACCGCAGCGTCCTCGCCTGCCTGAGCAATGCTCCAGTTTTTGACTTCGGCAGCAATTGTGGTTGGATAGCCCGCAGGATCAAAGACGGTAATCTGACCGACTCCGCTTTGGCTCTCTCTGAGCGCAGACCAAACCGATTGGACATCATGCCCTAACGGATTTACCATTCCAATACCGGTTACAACTACACGACGGCGCATCAACGCAATCACTCCCAAATACGGTGTCTGCAAAAATCAAACCCACGGCGATTGCGAATGGCGTTTTTTTTGAACCATTGCCAACGATACCCAATCCAAATCAAATCAACTTCGATTGAGTGACCGCGCGACTCTGTACCATCTTTCGCGCCGCTTGGCGTTCCGCCTCAAGCATGTGCTCAGGCGCATGTATTCTATTCCCGTTTTGATCGACAGCAACATCGAACAGCTTGAGAATACGCAGCGTTCGGAGCAAATCTTCGGGCGGAAACAACCCAGTGGGGCCAAATCGGTCGTCAAGAAACGCAAAAGAGAGCTCTAATTCTGCCCGCACCTCTCCATTTACCGTAACCCGCCCCTCAACAATGGCACCGCTGGGTTTCTTGTCCTGCACCACAGCTGTTAAGAGAACTTGGTCGCCAGGAACGATCAATGCGTGAAAGACGGCCTTGGAAACCTTGGCTAAAACCGTTTTAGTTTGAAAGCCTCCAACCTCAGAAACAAGCAAACCACCCGTTTGAGCCATCCCCTCGATAATGAGGGAATGGGGATAGTGCGGATGACCAGGTAAATAGTCGTCTATTGGCTCTTCACCAAAAGAGACGTTCTTAATCGTCGTTGCACGCGTATCGCGGACGAACTCAATAAATCGATCGATCCAAAACCAACGCATTTATTCTCTCAAACACGCTTAAGCGATCTTGGATTCGACGTAACGGCACAAGTCGCTGACGGTCAGCAAATCGCCAAAGTCTTGAACTCGAGGATTCTTTTCGAACTTGCTCAAATCGGCCCAAGGCATTCGCTTTTTCAATTCCGCGATCCCAGTGGCGGTCACTTTTCCATCTTGCACGTAGGTGCTTTCCGTCAAAATGTCCTTTGGAAAAAGGTCTTCGGTGGCAACTTTGATGCCGAAACTTTTTTCAAGTTTGAAGACGATATCGAGAAAGTCGATGGATTCAGCACCCAAATCACCAACCATGGTCGCTTCTGGCGTGACTTCATCGTCGTCGACCCCCAGGGCGTCAATCAAAGCGGCTTGGACCTTGGAAAAAACATCTTCGCTAACTTGCATTTTCGATTGTTCCTCGAACAAAGACTTTCGAAATTTCTTTGAAATGGTAAAGGTGGAAATGGGACATGGAGCTTTTTAGGGGCTCTTTAGATAACGTTTCCACCACAAATTGCCTAGCCCAACAGGCTTTTTTCTTTCGGTTTAGGCCGTTCGCAAATCCAGGAGTTGGCACATTTCGTCCCACCACTCGGATTCGCTCCAGTCTAACTGACTCAACGCGTTCTTGGACTGCTCAAACTGCTCTGGGACGGTTAAAGATTCATCCACAAACAGAATGGGTGTTCTTCCGATCCGTACAAGTCCGCCACGAACTCCTCCGAGCCACTCGCATCGAACCGAAATCCCTTCATTTGACGCAATTTCCAACATTTTTTCTAGCCGATCTAGCGTTTGAAACATGATTCCTCACTTTGGTTCCGGCTTGATTTGCTTGCGGTGAATCGTGTACTTAAGACGCTCGGGCGGTTGCGAAGTAAATACTCGTTGACCTCCCGGCACGGTAGCGTCTCACCTTTTCGACCGCCATATCAACTGAATGCCACCCATGCCGGAACATCTTTCCACCGACACGCTCCTGATCCCAACTGCCGCTTCCCAATATTCGCCCCCCGAAGCGCCAGTTGTCGAAACCACCATCGCCCAATTGCAACTGCGACTCGCTCAAGTGGAAAGATTGGCGGCCGTCGGCGAACTCACCAGCACGACCACCCACGAATTCAATAATTTACTGATGACCATTTTGAACTATGCCAAAATGGGCCTTCGAAACAAAGACGATGCAAGTCGCGAAAAGGCTTTTACTCGTATCCTGGACGCCGCCAACCGCGGTGCCAAAATCACCAACACCGTCCTAGGGCTCGCTCGCAATCGCAGCGGTGATATGGAGCCAACCAATCTGGTTCCACTCATCGAGGACACGCTTGTCTTGCTCGAACGCGAAATGCAGAAGTATCGCGTCGCCATCGAAACGCAATTCGACGAAGTACCCAATGTGATGGCTGCTGGCAACCAAATCCAGCGCCTGATGCTCAACCTGCTCACCAACGCCCGACAAGCCATCGGCGAAATAGGTACGATCCGAATCCGCATCGCGTACGAAAAGAAAACCAATTCGGTCGTACTCACGGTCCGCGACTCGGGCCAAGGAATCGCCCCTGAAAATTTACCTAAGATCTTTGAGCCGTTCTTTACGACGAAGAATGGCCCTGACGACAGTGGCAAAGGAGGCACCGGCCTGGGCTTGTCCGCCTGCAAAGAAATCGTCGATCAGCATTCTGCTCGCGTTCGCGTCGAAAGCACCGTCGGCAAAGGAACCGCATTCAGCATCCGATTCCCCGCGATGACGTTGCCGTCCTAAGGACCAAGCATTGACTTGCGCCAAAACCGTTCAATGTGCCGTTGGTAGCACCGTATACATCTAGTTATTATGCACCAAATGGGCTTTGCAACGGGTCGTCTTGGACACCGATGTTATCTCGTTTTGATAGCTGCGAGACTGCGATTCCCTCGGAACCGCCTGCGTCTGAGACCGGACGAGCTTGGGGCGGCGACAACAAGGTTACGTTTGGTTCTATCACTGACGGCACTTCCAACACCATTCTGGTTGGAGAGAAATGGCTTCGACCTGATCAATATGGCATTGGTTCCTGGATGGACGATCACAATATCGTCGGTGCGCTCGATCAAGACAGCATGCGTGTCGGAGACCAAGTGCCCATTCAAGACACCAACAGGAGCACTGCCACGAGATTGATCGTTCCGGCGGGAGACAACAATCCATGCTGCGCCTATTGGCGGGATTTGAATACGCGTACCCCCTCGGCTCGACTTGGTAGCCGCTTTGGCGGCGCCCATTCCGGTCTCATGGTCAGTGTTCGAGCGGATGGAAGCGTCGGTAGTATTTCCATGTCCGTTGACCAAACCGTCTTCGCCAATCTTGGAAACAAGCAGGACGGCAATGTCGTGGTAGAACAGTAATTGGTACGTTTGTCACTGCTAAGAATTAGGGTTTCGCCCGCGGCGAAGTCGTCAAGACTTTCTATGCTTTACCTCATCAACATCGCGAATCACTTTTGCACCCGCGTTGGTAACGCTGGAGGACATTTCGAAAAAAATCTCAACTTTTGTGGGTACGACGGATCAACGGAAAAGTCTTGGGGACATTGCAGGTGGCTTAGTTAATCTTGGTATCGACCGCGAGTGGGTTGTTCGGAATACGCCCCGAATGGGGCAGCAACATCCTAGCCCAGGGCAGAGCGTAGCGACGAAACGTCGCGACGCGCCGCCCTGGGTAACCGCAAAACGTCCCACGCTGCCCTGAAGGGGCAATACAAACTAGATACGTCAACGATGCTTTGTTTGTATTGCCCATTCAGGGCATTTGGCGTCGTGTTTGGTGTATACCCAGGGCGGCGCTGCGCTCTGCCCTGGGCTAATATGTTTAAGCCCGTCGGGCTATAATCGCCCACACGAGGTACGCTTTGTTTTCGTGATCGAGCGTGATGGCAGAGTCCCAGGCCGTTGGCCTGGGCAAACTACCGGGCCTTCGGCCTTAAACACTTTAGTACAACTTTAAAACTGGAGCGTGCTTCAATTGAATGACCGCGTGCCGGGCCTCAGCGCCGCGCTCCCAACCGAAGGGGCAACCTGGGGTTCCATTCGCTTCGCGAATTCCACCCCAGGCTATTAAATGCCGTCGCGTTGCGACTAAAATCGATCGATGCTCCGGTCAACCAAACCGATGCGACTTTGCTTCTAAGCTATGCTGTGCGTTTGAACCAACCTCTGTAATCATCGCGGTTCAGCTAACCCGCGCCTTATTCGCTCGCATCCTTTACTGATCTGCTCTAAACTATTGCATCGTGAAATCTTGGTTCCAAATCACCTGCGACGCTTGCTACAAGTCCCGACGCAACCTATGGCAAACCTGTGGTCTCGATGCGTCAGCTTGTTGCTATTGACGATTTCTTTGATCGGCGGCTACTACGCTTGGCAATCGGGAACGGAACGCGCAGGACTGATGTCGCAGATCGCACGCATCGAAAAACGCATCGGTTCATTTCCTATTGTCGACCCTACCTTGGTCCACGTACTGGCCATTGAAACCCAGCAACCACTCGAGTTCGCATGGCGAATTTATCTTCCTCCCAACTTCAAAATGACTCGTGTTCAGACTTTTGACCAGTCAGGATCCAGCTCCTGGGGAAGCAGCCGCAGCGAAGCATCGGAATTCATCGCTCGAGTCGTTTTGCGAGAACACAACGGTTCGCTGGAGTGTTTCAACAGTTTCAATAGTTCCAGCGGTGTATCCAGTACGCAAAGCCCTATCCACGCCATCGCAATTCGCGAACATTGGAAAAATCTACAAATAGACCAACTCGGGAAACCAACACTCGCCATCATCCAACCCGATGAAGAGACGACGCTTCTTCGTATTTCGCTACCAAGTGAATTATTCAAATCCTTAAACTTGAAACACAAGGATTCCAGTAGCCCGTCGATGACGGAAGACTTGCTGCAAATTCGATTCGTGAAACAAGCTCCATGAACATGGACCCATCGATTGTGACTGGCCGGCCGAGACTCTTTCGGATTCAAATCGGATTACGTCATTTGCTATTATTGACTCTTTGCGTTGGAGCTTGGGCTGCGTATTGGACCAACCGAACCCATATCGCCAAACTCAAGCCAAGACTCGCAACCTTGCAAAATCTGGCACCCGAACTGATCGTTTCGGATCCCACACAAATCGCTATCGTTCGCTTGGAGTCGAAGTGGGCTTCGGACGCGCGATGGGATATGTACGTTCCCTCCAGCAACTTCCAGCTATGCTTGGCCACGCGAGGTATTGCCGAAAGTGGCTATCCGGATCTGTACCAAAACATTCGCTTGCCTAAGGGGCGATACGAACTACAAATCGAAGAAATCAATCAGAAGGATGGCTACCGAATTCGCGTAACTCAAAACGAAGAAGTGCTATTGGATACCCTGGAAGCAACAACATTTGCAACCCACGGTTCGTCAAGCACAGGCCGAAGCGGGCCAAGCCTTCAGTTTGACGGCCCCCGTGAGATTGATCTGCTTCGAAGGCGATTTATGGTCCCAATGCCGGGTTCTCCCGGCAGCAGTCGCACACCCCCTGGCCCGATAGAGGGCGTGTTGCTTTGGATTAAACCGAATTAGCTGTTACTACTGGGTCGCGACTTTTGCAAGCAACGGTAATCGTTTTTTATCGGACACAACCACTCCACCTGGCTTCTCAACCGTAATGGCAAAAATGGTCGGTTGGTCAACTCGAAGTTTGGCCCGAATGGGGACGATCGACTCGCCAGTGCTCGTAATGTCAAAAACGCCTCCATCGACCGGCTTGTCGTCCCGTGTTGGATCGATAATCCAGAGTTGATATTGCTCTTTGGTTGCGTCGTTAACGGACAGCCCACGGATGGTCATGAAGCCCTGCTGAGCTGAAGTGCTCCATGCGACTTCACCAAGTTCCACATCCAGTTTTTGCTCCGGTGCGGTCGCCTCCCATTTCGAGCGAATGATGTCCGGGGCTGAGGCGATGAGGCTGTCTCGCTGCTGCTGAACGCTCACGCTCAAGTCGCGTTTGCTCGGTAGCCAAACAAGCAAGGCAAGCGCGATGGAAGCAGCCATGCACAGCCAAGCTGTAATCTCACGCAGGCCCATCGACGAGGGTACAACAGTCACTTTGTTCGAATCTTCATTCGCGACTTGTGCGAAGTAACCGCTCGCCATCCGCTTAAGTCGGGACGAAAGCTCGGCTGGCATCGGCTCGCTCGGCATTGTGCCTTGAAAGGTTAAAAAAGCTTTTGCAGCAGCTTCCTCGGTTCGCTCAACCATCGCCTGGAAAGTCTCTTGGTCGTAAGATTTCATCTCATTCCATTCCGCTTCCGACAAATCGCCAAACGAAAAGCCAGCGGCGAGTTCTTGCATTCTGAATTCAAGTGGTTCGACGGAACTCATGATGCGACTCCTGTTCCGGCAACCGAAAATTTCTCCATGCATTGTCGTAGTTGGATAAGCCCCCGCCTCGCAAATGACTTGACCGACCCGAGCGGTATTTGTAATTCAGCCGAGATCTGGGAATGCGACTTCCCCTCGTGAATGGACCTTCGCAATATGTCCCGCTGGTTCGTAACCAACCCGTCAAGGCAACGCGTGGCCTTGGCCGCCTCGTCGATCAACTCGGCCGATGTCGAGCCCGACATGTCCGGTTGTTCATCGAAGTCGTTTTCGGTACTGGTCATTTCGATCGACCGGGACTGTTTGCGATAACGGTCGATTAGGCGTCGTCTGGCAATCATGGTGACAAATGTGGTTTCGGCCGACATAGCTGGATTGAATCGATCTGCTTTTTGCCAAAGTTCTAAAAAAATTTCCTGAACTGCATCCTCAGCGTCCGCTTGACTCGGTGAATAGCGTCTGGCCAACGACCAAATGAGGTTGCCGTACCGCTCGATGCAGTAATTGAGCGAATCGGGGTCTCGCCGAGCTACCTGGGCAAGCACCGATTCCTTCGATTGTGAGGGTGATTCATCCACTTCTACCATTACAAACCTATGTCTCTACTTGTGGAAAGCAAACACGAAAACCCACCAAGCACCAAATTCTACGCTAACAAAACTGGAATGGATGCGAATTTTTTCCGCCCCGTAAGTTGGCAAACTACGGATTGGGACCAATTCCTTGCCATTTTTCGCCAGTTTCCAGTAGATCGGTTATTATATTGTGGGGCTAGCGGCGATGTGAAAACTACCAATCCTAACCCGATACGTAAGTGAGGGACCTGCGGAATTGTCCCTTGCTTACGCATCGGGTTGGGATATTCCAATCTGCCGCTCGCCTAGCAGTTTACCCCACCCACGTAAGCATCCGCAACTTCGATCCCGAAACGAAGCTTCGGTATTGACCAGCCAGTCCCTTCCGGAGTTTATGCATGTTGCTCACCGGTATTTTTCCCCGGTTTTGCCTTAGTCGGCTTGTCGTGATACTGCCCCTTTTGCTTGGTTTGCCCAGACTCTACGCGGAAAAGCTCGAATACAACCGTGACGTCCGCCCGATCCTCGCAGAGAATTGCTTCGCCTGCCACGGCTTCGATAAGGCCAAACGGGAAGCTGGCTTGCGCCTCGACATGCCTGAAGGTGCCGTGGCTAAGTTGGACTCGGGCGAGGTCGCAATCCTACCCGGCAATCCCGACGAGAGTGAACTTGTAAAGCGAATCCTCGCAACCGACGATGCCCTCATGCCTCCGCAGGAGTCAGGAAAGAAACTGACCGATACTCAAAAAGCCATCCTGAAAACTTGGGTTGAACAGGGGGCTCGCTACGACAAGCATTGGGCGTTTATCGCTCCAGCAAAAGTCCAGCCGCCAACGAAGTTCTCGCAGGGTGATTCGCTCGCTAACCCCATCGATCACTTCATTCGCGCCGGTCTCGTTAGGCAAGGACTCGCTCCATCCCCAGCTGCGGATCCCATCACGCTGATGCGTCGCCTGAAACTCGACCTAGTAGGACTTCCACCCACGCTTTCCGAAGTCGATGAGTACGTAACTGCTTTCAAACAAAATGCCGACACGGCGAATCGTGAGTGGATCGAACACTTGCTGCGCAGTCCAAATTACGGCGAACGATGGGGTCGATGGTGGCTCGATCAAGCTCGCTACGCCGACAGCAATGGCTACTCCGTCGATGCACCGCGTCAAATTTGGAAGTACCGCGATTGGGTCATCGATGCCCTCAATCGCGATTTGCCATTCGACCAGTTCACGATCGAACAATTGGCCGGAGACCTGCTGCCAAACGCAACTGACGAACAACGCGTGGCCACCGGATTTCACCGCAATACCCAAATCAACCAAGAAGGAGGTATTGATCCGGAGCAGTTTCGTATCGACAGCGTCTTCGATCGCGTTGCAACCACCGGCACTGTGTGGCTCGGGCTTACCATTGGTTGCGCCCAGTGCCATGATCACAAATTCGATCCGATCGAACAAAAAGAATACTATCGATTCTTCGCGTTCTTCAACAATCAGGAAGAACCCAACCTGACTCTCCACGATCCGGAACTCAACGCACCTGCCTTGATGGCAGAGCAAAAAGATTTGGAATCGTCGATTCGCGAGATCGTTGCCAAGGCTACTGATTCCCTACGCGATTGGGAGGAATCGCTCACGGCAGAACAAACAAAGGCACTTTCCAAAGAAGTCCAAAAACTACTGGCCAGTGAAAAACCAAAGCGCAACGCCGCACAAAAACGAAGTCTCTATGCGGCCGGTCCAGGGGCCATGGATGAGCATTTTCAAAAGCTTCAAAATCGCTTGAAGGAGATCGAAAAATTACTCTCCGGCAGTGTTACCACGATGGTCATGAAAGAACTGCCAACCCCTCGAAAAACAAACGTGTATATCAAAGGGGATTTCACTCGTCCCGCCGACGAAGTCACGTGCGGTACACCAGCCGTCCTGCCACCATTGGAAAACGCTGCGGGCACCGTCAATCGACTCGATTTAGCGCGGTGGATCGTTTCACCGAACAATCCATTGACCGCCCGAGTCATCGTCAATCGCGTCTGGCAACACTACT
Source organism: Pirellula sp. (assembly GCA_031372345.1). Lineage (GTDB taxonomy): Bacteria > Planctomycetota > Planctomycetia > Pirellulales > Pirellulaceae > JBKCUI01. Next base: position 47,152 of record JANMLD010000141.1, on the reverse strand, counting down.
TCGGTCGTGGACTGGTCGAAACCGAAAACGACTTTGGATTGCAAGGCTCGCCACCAAGCCATCCGGAATTGTTGGACTGGCTTGCGGTTGAGTTCATGGAACGCGGCTGGAGTCTCAAGGATTTGCACAGACTCATCGTCAGCTCAAAGACCTATCAGCAATCCTCAGTAGAAAGAGCCGATTTGCGGGAAAAAGACCGCGGCAATTATTCGCTTGCCCGCCAGCGTCGCTTGCGACTCGAAGGGGAGATTGTGCGCGATGTAGAGCTTGCTGCCTGTGGACTACTGTCGGCAAAGATCGGTGGACCGCCGGTCTATCCGCCTATTCCCCAAGGGGTGATGGGCCAGGGACAGGTCAAGCGAGATTGGAAAGTTAGTACGGGTGAGGACCGTTACCGACGCGGACTCTACACCTTCATCTATCGCGCGACACCACCTCCCTCGCTCAACGTCTTCGATGCACCCGATGGCTTCAGCACTTGCACGCGTCGAGTTCGCAGCAACACGCCACTCCAAGCCTTAACCTTAATGAACGATTCAGGCTTTTTTGAATTTGCCACTGCACTGGAAAAGATTATTAAGGACGAGGGGCTGGAAGTCGCATTCCGACGATGCGCTTCGCGCCACCCAAGCCCCGACGAACTCGCGATCCTGAAAGGACTCGATTCCTTGAGCGCAGCCCGCGTGCTGCTCAACTTGGACGAAACCGTTACCCGTGAATAACGACTGCTCAAAACCAAAATGATCAACGAAGACTTTCTCCAACAACAAACGCGTCGTCACTTCTTCAACCAGTGTGGAGTAGGGGTCGGTTCGATTGCCCTTGCGAATCTCCTTTCAGGTTCGACGCTGGCCAACCATTCCGAAGTCTCGAGCAACCCGCTCGCCCCGAAGCCGACGCACTTTCCGGCTCGCGCCAAGCGGGTCATCTACATGTTCATGGCGGGCGGCCCGTCCCAACTCGACATGTTTGAGCATAAGCCGATGCTGAACCAGCTCAATGGGCAGCCGATTCCGCAGAGTTATTTGGACGGCAAACGATTCGCCTTCATGGACAGCAGCCACCGCATCAACCTCCTCGGCACAAGGCGTACCTTTCAGCAGTATGGCAAGTGCGGCGCTTGGGTTAGCGATTTGCTGCCGTACACTGCACGCATTGTGGACGCGTTAACGTTCATTCGCACCTGCAAGACCGACTTGTTCAATCATGCACCGGCCAAACTCTTTATGAACACAGGCACCGGCCAGTTTGGACGCCCAAGTCTCGGTTCATGGTTAACCTACGGACTGGGAAGCGAGTGCGACGACTTGCCCGGCTTCGTCGTGTTGCAAAGCGGCCCTCGCGGCCCACGCGGTGGATCGATCCTTTGGGGAAGCGGCATGCTGCCGACGACGTATCAAGGCGTTCCACTTCGCAATCAAGGTGAGCCAATCCTGAATCTGACCACTCCCGAATCGGTTAGCGAAAAACAGCAGGTACAAGTTCTCGAGGCCGTTCGGCAGCTGAATGCCAAGCGGCTGGCCGAAACCGGCGATGAAGAAATTGCAACGCGGATCAACGCGTACGAAATGGCGTATCGCATGCAAACCAGTGCGCCAGAATTGATGGACACTAGCGATGAGAGCCAAGAGACGCTGGATCTCTACGGCATCAAGAATCCAAAAGAAGCGAGTTTTGCCCGAAACTGTCTGCTGGCACGGCGCTTGATAGAACGAGGAGTGCGATTCGTCCAGTTGTATCACACCAACTGGGATCATCACGGTGGTCCAACCGAAAACCTCGAGGAGCATCTACCATCGATCAGCCGCGAGATCGATCAATCTGGGGCAGCCTTGGTGCTCGATTTGCAGCGTCGCGGTTTGCTTGAGGATACGATCGTGATCTGGGGCGGTGAATTCGGCCGGACGCCGATGGGCGAAGTTCGCGAGTCGACTGGGCGGAATCACCATATCGATGCGTTTACGATGTGGTTTGCAGGTGGAGGTTTCAAGCCCGGATTGAGTTTCGGCGAGACGGATGAGTTTGGCTTCGGTCCTATCGATCATTCGGTTCACGTTCGGGACATTCACGCGACGCTGCTCCATCAACTAGGACTTCACCACGAGCGCCTCAGCATTCGCTCGCAGGGACTGGATTTCAAATTGACGGGCGTTCAGCCAGCCAGAGTCGTTCACGAAGTGCTCAGCTAAGGCGCGCGCCATCTCATTTGGAGTGCTGGGATTCATCCCAGCTTTTAGATCACACTGCGAGAGTCGCTAAAGCGAGCGGCGATATGAAATCTACCAATCATAACCCGATACGTAAGTGAGGGACCTGCGAAATTGTCCCTCGCTTACGCTTCGGGTTGGGAGTTTGGTGGCGATCATCAAGAAGTGTCTGCAAAACCTTTGAATTTCCTGAAAGGATGATGAATAACTTGGATACCTGTTAGTGAGCGCCTTCAAAGACAAGAGAATTTAGGGCGAAATGAGTGATCTTGCCGATGTTTCACTTCGCGGGAGTTAATCATGTCACGTAGTCCTTCGGGTCGTATGCAAGCGTTATTGTCTGTTATCCGTCGGCGATCGCGACGCCAATCGCTTCAGCGCGAGTACCGTCGCAGTCTCAGTTATCTGCAACCTAGCCTCGAGCAGCTAGAGCAGCGGCTGATGATGGCAATCGATTTTCCGGCTGAGATCGTGGTTGGTCGTACGCTTTCGGCTTACAGCGCGAACGATGTGCAGAACAATCAACTGAAGCTCACCTATTCCGTCTATAATCAACGGGAGATTCCGATCGATGCCGTGCGTTTGGCCGATACGCTGAAGCCTGGTGTGACCTTCGTCGCAGGCTCGCAGCCTCCCATTCAAAATGGGCAGGATTTGACATGGAGTCTTGGGACGATTCCGGCGTATGGTCGAGCCAGTGTCGAGATTACCGTTTCACTGGCGGCTGGTGTTCTTTTGCAGCTCGACGAAGGGGCTCACGTTCTCGGTATTGTCGACGCAACGAATATCACCGACGATGCGCCGCCGGCTATATTGAGAAGCTCTCCGATCATCGTAGAACAGCTATCTTCGACGCCCGACGCGAACGCCACAGATCCGGTCATCCAGGAAAAGGCGGCTGAACTGAATTACGATCCTGCGAGTATCTTCGCGTATCTGCGCGACGAAGTGGGCTACGAATCTTACGTCGGCTCCTTGCGCGGAGCTCGCGGCGCACTGTGGTCAGAGGCCGGAAACTCGCTCGACGAAGCGAGTCTCGGCGTGGCATTGTTCCGCGCCTCGGGCATTCCCTCGCGTTATGCCCATGGTACGCTTTCCGATGCGAACGCCCAGTCGCTGATCCTCAGTATGTTCCCTGAGCCGACTCAGATGGTTGGCTACTTGGCACCTGGCACTGAAGTCGGGGATCCTGCTCACGATCTGAAGCTCCTTGCCGAGACGCGTGAACACTATTGGCTTCAAATTGACGTAGGTGCGGGCTTCCAGAACGCCGACACCTCGGGCCTGCCCGGCAGCGCAATTGGCAGCGCGTTTACCACGACCAGCGGCACCTTTAATGAAATCGCAAACTCCCTGAGACACAAGATGAGAATCTCGCTCGAGGCGGAGACTTATAGCCAGGTGACGGCAGCATTTAACGGTGGAACGGGTCTTACCACGGCGACCGTACTCGACATGACCTGGAACGCGGTCGATCTGGTCGGCAAACCGCTTTCTGTAGCACATTTTGTGACTGACTTCACCAAGGTGCTGACGGTCTTCAGTTCACGCTCGCTTTCCTATACGCCGTACTTTCAGCTCGGCGATACGTCCGACCCCTCCGGTACGAACGACGAAATCTTTACCGGTACACCGTTCCAGGAAGTCCTGACGAATTTTCCGTTCGGCAGCACGGTCCTCACCGGATTGACGCTGAACATGGATTTGATCACACCCGGCGGCAACGCCGAACATCAGGAACGCATGCTGGTGGATCGCATTGGCTTTGCGGCCCGGCAGAATAGTTCGAATGCGTCATTCAGCGTGGATTCAAGCGGGCCTGCGTCGCTGTCGCCATCCGACAGTTTCACGCTGAGCGTCATACCGGGCAAGTCCGACCCTCGCGATCCGGTGCAACTGGAAGCCAACGTCATTGCGCAGCAACAATTCCTGAGCCAGTTCGCCGGCGTTCCCACGTCATCGTTGCCGGCGGACTATCAGACGAGGCTCCGGTTGTTCATGACTGATACGACGCGCCTGCTCAGCCTTCGCAACAACCAGACATCCGATGACATGTCGGACACGGTTGCAAAGCTATCGCTGGTCCGCGCCTACGCCGATACCCCCCGACTCGTCATTGTATCCGGACAGATTCGGAGTGGGACGGCGACAGAACCGGGAACGACCAAATTCGTGATCGACCTCCGGCGGGACACAGTACGAGTCGTGATTGCGCCGGGTCAATCTGCGTCTGTGAAGACAGCGTTCAACATCGTTCGGGGGATTGCGGCCACAGTAATCGAGAAAGACGTGATTGCGAGCACGGTGCCTGTGAACCAACAAGCGACCGTGATCAACACGGACAACGTGTTCCAAGCGGCCGACGCACAGGGCATTAGCCTGCTTTTGTACCTCCCTTCGGATTTGCCTTCCTTGGCAATTCGGTTAAGTGCCAGTGCAGAAGTCTTGGCCAGGATCACGGAAGCGCTGCGAGCGGGTCGGGCCGTTATCGCCCCGGAAAGGCCGGTCCAACTCGGCAACATTCAAACGACGGCTTGGTACGAAGTCGACCCACTTTCCGGTATGACGGTCGGGGTCGGACCTGACGGCGGACATGTTTCAGCAGTTGAATACGCAGTTATTTCTGCTATCTCCGCAGTAATTGGGGCCGAGTTTAACATCATTTTCTATTTTAGACCAAATTGGAAGCGACAAATATTAATTTCGATGGGCATTGCAACTGCTGGCGCAACGGGGCTAGGGGTTGGCTTGACGATTGCAAAGAATCCTTTCGCAGCAGCTCTTGGATCGATCGCTACCGGAATTTCGAGTGGGTTTGCAGTTGGCTACGGATTGGCGAGTCTGTTTACCGGAGTCGATCCGGTCGCCGAAGGACAGCTCTTCAACGTTGAACCGAACTTCCCGACGAACATCGCCAACAAAGCGACTACCTTGCCGAGTACTGCTGGTCAGACCTTGAGAATCACACCCAACGTCTCGACAATCACAACCGATCAGAACACGCTGGCGGCGATCCCCTTTAGCGTCGTGACCGATCTCGCGGGCGACTACACCATCACCGCCACGGCTCCGAACGGGTGGTTAGTCACCCTCGCGGCGAACGCCGTTACCGTGACCCCCGCTCCGGGCACGCAAAGTGGCACGGGCAGCGTGCGTCTCGTCGCGCGATCGAATACGAACCCCGACCGTGTTGCCCGAGCCGATGTTGCCGTCACTATCACGGCGACCGTGCCAGGCGTGACGCTCGATGTCGTTCTTGATCCGCTAACGACGGTCCCGTTCCGTAATGCTCAACTTCCAACTAGCTACGAGGTGGTCGTGCGCAACCTTGGCCCGGCCGCGGAGCCGTATACTCTGACGTTCTCCAATGTCACGCCGGGTTGGGAAGTGATCACCACGTCGGCGGGTCTGACCATCCCCGCAGGAGTGACGGCCATTCGCGGCGTGTACCTGCGCCCGACTGGAACGACGCTCCCCGCTCCCGGGACGCCGGTTTCGTTCAAGATGACGGTCACGAGTGCGACGAACCCCGCTCGAACCCAAGCGGAAGTTGTTTCGTTCGCGATGCCCGAGGTTGCGGCAACGGTCTTTTTCCCGTCGCCCGCGATTGTAAGTACGTTCCCCGGCGCGACCGTCAACGGCATCGTGTCCGTCCAGAACAACGGGAACATTACCCAAACCGTAACCCTGTCGGCGGGAATGCTGCCAACCGGCTTCACGCTCGGCGGGTTGCCGCAAACGCTGACTCTGGCGCCGCGCGACGTGGTGGACCTCCCATATACGCTGACCGTCGCATCCACTGTGCAACTCTTCGCGACCGCCGCCCTGCATCTCAGTTTGGACAAGACGCAGACCGGGGCGACCGAAGCCTATGCGCTGGATGTGCCGATCCGCGTCGTCGTGCCCGGTGCCGACGCCATCGCGAATGCCGGACTGAGCGCCTCGCAGCTCGGCAAGTTCGACCTCGCCGACCGGCTCGGCGACCTTAGCACGGCGTTGACGAATCTCGTTCTCTCACCCACCGATCCCATCGCGAAGAGCCAGTCCGTCGCGGCGCTCGACGCCGTCATCGCGTTCGTCCACGCCGACCCGTTCTTGTCCGTGTTCAACAACGACTTCGACTCAGCGCGGACCCAACTCGTTAACGCGGTCACGTTGCAGGAAGTCCAGAATGCGGTTGTCCGGCTCGGGGGATTGCTCGATAGTTTCTCGCAGTTCCTCGGTGACGCCGTCCACCACGGCTTCACGTTCGGCCTCGCGTCGAACGTCGTCACGGCGTTGCCTGGCGTATCCGCCCGCTTCCCGATCCTGCTCGAAAACAAAGGTACGCAGGCGACAACATTCGATCTTTCTGTCGGAGGATTCTTGCCTTTTGGCACAACCGCATCATTCACTCAATCAACCGTGACCTTGCAGCCAGGCGAGCGGCTAGACTTCGGGCCGAGTGGCGTGACGCTCAGTCTTTCTTTCACCGGTAGCTCGATTTTCCCGACGGGATTTACTGTCAACGCAACGCCGCAGGAAGCTCCTTCGCTGGTTCAGCGGACTTCGGCATCCGTTGCAGTGCGAGCGGAATTCATTCAGGTCGCATCTGTAACGCCATCTCCAGCCTTCACCGAACCGGGAGGTTTGGTGGCCATCTCCGCCCGGATTCTAAACGTCGTGAATCGCGAGCAAGTGGTTCTTGTTTCCTATCGCGTAACAGATTCTAACGGATCGACCGTCTTCGCGTCACCAACTCAAGCCGTCACTCTCAACGTGCAGTCCTCGCTCATGGTTGTCGCCTTACCAGGATTCGACACCACCTCACTCGCTCGCAACGATTACACAGTTACCGTATTGGTCACGGATGCCTCGGGGACGCCTATCCCAGGTGGCTCGGGACAAGCGTCGCTGCTCGTCGGCACACCTGTTTCCGCTACGCTCGCGGTCTCGCCGGACTCGCTACTATCGATCGACAGCACCGTTGCCAACACGTTGCGACTCGAATCTCATTCGGTCTTTTCCAATCCTCTGACGCTCCTCGGTCAAGTGCAAACCATACCGACGGCGACCACGATCCTGGTCCGCGGCGACATCGCGTACGTAGCTGGCACCAACGGCATCGACATCGTCAATGTTGCCAATCCGTCCGCTCCCCAAATCGTCGGTACGTTCGGTCAAGGGCTGATCGTGCAAGGTGGTTTCACCGTCGTGAGGGCCCTCTCAGCCGATCGGATCATCGTGGCGACGAGAGGATTTCTCAATGCGGCTACGTTTACACTACTGACTTACTCCATTTCGAATCCCACTGCCCCAGTGTTGCTCGGTCAATCGAACATTGCGGAAGCGTTCATTTCGGACCTCTTCATCGTGGGCAATCGAGCACTCGCGACCACAAACAGCATCCTGTTCATTGCTGGGAATGTCATCTCGCAAAACGGCGACGTACTTTCGGTCGATCTGACCAACCCCGCTGCCAGCAACGTGACCGATGAACTATTCGGAAATGGAGCCGACAACTATAATCAGAACGGCGGGGAAGTGGTTGATGCCAGCACACTCTATGTAGCCAGCACCACTTCGACGGGAGGGTTTTCAAGCACGCAACAAGGCAATGGCGTTGTTCGCGTCATCGACTATTCCGATCCGGCCAACCTTTCTCAAATCCGCCAAGTGACAATCCCCGGCACGGTGCAGGTATTGGAAATCGCAGTGGAGGGCAGCCGTGCTCTGGTCGTCGGCAGCACCGGCGGTTGGAAGTCGCCCTTTCTCGGTGTAGCGGATGCACAATTGACCGGTCGTATGACGCTGACCTTGCTCGACATTACCGACCGTCGTAACCCAGTCGTATTGGGCACGACGCTGGTCACGGAGAGCCTGAATCGCCCAATCGATACGGCCGACGGTGGTGCCAAACTTTCCTTGCTCGCTCTCGGTAATGGCCGATTCGCCATCAGCCGGGGATACGTCGACGGCAAGCCGGTCTTGCTGCTCGCCAGCACCACTGGCGATAGCATTGCGGTCGCATCGATTGACGTACCGTCGCTTGTCAATGAAATGGCTATCGTCAATGGCAAACTCTATACAACGGGCCAATCCGGTCTGCTCATTTACAACGTCGGCAACATCGAAGGTACGGCCTCCACGGTAACTGTTCACGTGCCGAACTCAAACACGTTTCCAAATGTGAACCGCGTCCGTGCGAACTCGTTCAACATTCCACCCGATCGAATCATTCCTGGCGCGGGATCTGACACTCTCGTCTGGAATCGACCGTTTGCTTTCGGTACGACTTCGTCCACGCTTACCTGGCAAACCGACATTGCTGGTCTCGTTCCCGGTGAATCGCGGGATGTTACGACGGGGACCAACATTGCATTCACTCACGCAGGCACACCGGGAGCGTTTGCACTCCCTGCCACTTCCGTCGTTGGCCAGAATGCCGTTGCCATCAGTCCAGCGTCTCGAACCGTCGCTCCTGGCGCGCCAGCCACGTACATAGTCACTTTGACCAATCCGACGAACCGCTTTCTGAGTTTCAATCTTTCGACATCGGGCGTCCCGACATCGTGGGTCGACTTGCCTCGCAACGTTTTCGTCGATGCGAACAGCACTAACACCGTGACGCTGAGATTAACGGCCCCAGCTACTAGCCCGAACGGCAAATCCGATTTCGTGATCTTTGTATCCGCAAACGGTTCAGCCCAGGGCACGGCTCAGGGGACTCTGACGCTCGCCGGCGTGCCGATTCTGCCAGACAGTGCCGCTCATGGTGTGGTTGCTTCCATCGCACCTTCAACGGCGATCGCTGGTCAAGGCACCGACGCAACCTATGTGGTCAGACTGACGAACACGGGAAGTGAAACCGAGACCTTTGCGCTCTCGAGTGTTTTACCCTTGGGCGTCACAGGAGCGTTCGAATCGACCCTTGTGACAATCCCTTCCGGAACGAGCAATTTCCGCGAGATCACGCTGGTACTCACGCCGGCCGTCGGTACGGCAACGGGTCAATATCCGTTTACAGTCATGGCGAATTCAACAAACTCCAATGCGACAAACTCCGTTACCAGCAATCTAGAGGTTGTTGCCAACGGCGTGAGTGTGAATCTAAACTCCACCAAAGGAATCCCTGGCGACACGTTTCAGATAACAGTTACGAACACGGGAACGGTAGCGGATACTTTCGACCTCAAAACCGCTGGACCGGCCGGGGTTACTGCCGCGCTCAGTTCGAGCCAGTTAACGCTAGCGCCGAATCAATCTCGAGTCGTAAACGTCACGACTGAAGCCGTGAACTTCGTGGTTCCGGGGACGTTCAACTTCACGGTGTTCGCCCGATCGCAGAGCGTTCCTACAATCGCCGAAAGCGACAGCGTCGAACTCGAAATTCGAGCGACGAAGGGAATTGCCTCCCGCTTCGACCCGGCAACCAAAGAGCTCCCTATGCCTGGCTCGACCGACTTCCTGCTCTTCGTGGATAACATCGGCAATACCGAGGATTCCTACACTGCAACCATCAGCGCAACCGACGGCGCTATCGCTGCAAGTCTCATCGGATTGGATGGCAAGCCGACGCAAACGATCCCGATCTTCCGCTTGCCCGGGCTAGCCACTGGATCCATTCTCTTGAATGCCGCCATGGCGAATGCAGGACAAGGCACTGTTCGCATTCAAATCCGCTCGCTCACCGATGGAACGCTGCTGTCCGACTCCACAGCAACTTTGTCGGCGTTGGCGGTGCCGCCTGTTGCGAACGCAGATTCATTCGCGTTAGTCCAAGGTGACCAGTCGAATCTTGATTTGCTACGTAACGATCGCGTTTTCGGATCCACTTTCAACCTCAATTCTCTGCAGTTTCGCGATGGCCCCGCCCACGCATCGATCACCCTAACGAGCAATGGGACTGTGTTTTGGACTCCCGACCCTACCTACTATGGACTCGACGCGTTTTCTTATCGAGCGGCCGATAGCAACGGGCTATTCTCCAACTGGGCATTGGTTTCAATGGATATCAACGGTCGACCCATCGCACGCGATGACGAAGCCTATGTCGGAAGGGGTAGTGCGACATTGGTCGAAGTGCTTCACAACGATAACGATCCTGATGGTCTGATCAACGATGCAACCATCGAGATCCTCTCGTCGGTCGACCCTGCGATCGGACAAGTCGACGTGATCAACCACATGCTTCGATTTGTTCCGAGTTCGACCTTTGATTCATCTTTGATTGTTCAGTACCGAGTCATTGATGCCAAGCAAGCGGCTTCGGCACCCGCCAGCGTTTTGATGGGTGTTTACAATCAGAACCCTTTCAATCCTCTCGATGTGGATCGAGACACTTTCGTCAGCCCGTTGGATGTGTTGCTGACGGTTAATTCATTGAATGCGGAAGGAGCAAGAAGGATTGCGCCGGGGAACAATACGGCTCCGTTTTACGATGTGAATGCAGACGGCTCCCTCAGTCCGCTGGACACGCTGACAATCATTAACTATTTAAATGCCCGTGGTGGCGCAAGTCGACTAACGGGCGAAGGAGAGCAATCTGAATCCACGCCTATGGCCAGACAACCTTCCGGAATATCCTGGCTTGAAACGCGTTCACTCGAAAAAGTAGTGAATGCATCTAAGCCCAACGTGGAAGTTTTTCAATTAGGTAGAACACGTTCGTTTCCATTCGATTTGCCACGTCGATCGCCGGAACGCAATCCCTCTTTGGCGTCCGCGACACGCGACCAGTCCGACGATATGCTGACTACGGACTTTGTCTTTGCCAAGATGGAATGGTTGGAATTGGGTGAGATTCTTGATATTGAAGTTCTCGTGTGACTATCTCCTCCAACTAGTCTCCGGTGGAGTGCAACGATGTAAAGCATTTTCTTCTGTGTTTCGCTACCACTGGCTTCATGCCAGTGGGGCGATAATTGGCAGCTACTTGAAACCCGTGAGGGGCTAGGCTCTTCACCGGTTTCAAACACGCCGCACAGCGCGCCAGCCATTGCGGAAACCACTTGCGGTCCTTTTCCCGGAGCTGAGCAGGCTGAATTACCTGCTTGACTAGTTCGAGCGACATGAGACACACGTTCCGAGTGCCGACACTGTGTGTGTCGTGGTCGGGCAACACGTTCCATTGCGTTAATGGCAGATGCTTCTCCTCCGCGTTGAATACTTCGCGTCCGTGAGGTACACTTGAGCGTCAAGGAGGGTGTTACCCATGACTGTTGAAACATTTATTGAAAGCCTTACTCGCTCGGAAAAGCTACTCGCTATGGAGTTGATATGGCGCGAACTCTCATATTCCGAGAACGCTATTGAATCTCCTGAGTGGCACGATGAAGTTGTACGAAAGCGCTTGCAAAGTCCCGCCCCCGGGGAATCGCTAGGGTTGCAGGAATCGCTTGAGGAGATCCAAGGAAGGCGCAATGCAAGTAAGAATTCGACCTGAGGCAAGACAGGACATTTACGATGCCTCCCGATTCTACGATCGACAATCTCAAGGATTGGGAGACCATTTTTTAATATGCATCTTTCAGGATCTTGAGCGACTTGAGAGGCTTGCTGGAATTCATTCCAAACGTGGCGACTACTACCGAATCCTTTCCGAGAAATTCCCTTTCATCATCTGCTACGAGCTCCACGAAAACCGGATCGACGTGATTGCGGTATTGAACTGCCGGATGAAGCCTGAAACCATCGATGCTGAGCTTTCCATGAGGTAACCCGGACGAATTCCGTTCGTTGAGTGGGAGCTTGTCTCCCCTCAACCTTGTTTTGGTGTCCTATTCTAGGACGCCAAAACGGCGTCCGTCGGACGCAAGGCTTGCAATGAGGTCGCTGGAGTGAAAGTAACAGTCTCCTGAAATGAACTGGAGATGAACTGGAGATGAACTCAGGGGCATGGCAGTTCATGTAACCGATGCAGTATCAACTGAGCCATGTCGACATGCAGCGCTCCGGCCGTCGCGTGCCAACCTGGAACAGCATTCAGTTCTAGCAATACGTTGCGACCATCTTGGGTCGGCAAAATGTCCACTCCGATCATCCAACCGCCGATCGCTTTGCTGGCTCGGAAGGCAATGGAAATTTGCTCAAACGTGGGTTCGTGCGGAATCGCCGAAGTGCGGAGATAGGCAATGGCTGGTAGAAAGAATTTGAAAAGGCAGCAAATCTGACCGCGTCCCCCGTAGCGAAGAGCATACTGTTCGCAGTAGCATGGACAGCGGTGGAGACGAAGCGGCTAAGTCCAACACACAATCTATCCCTCCGCTCCCAGGAATTCTACTCGAATTCGTTCCCGCTTCAGTTGGGATAGATTGCTATTCGTTATTGCTATTGGTTTGATTGTTATTCGTTGTTTCGGCGTGCATGCCGGACAAACACTTTCCCATGAAATTGCAAACAACCCAAAACTGACATGAACTCTCCAACTTATTCCCAAGAAACCGCCTTTTCTCGCGATGTCATCGGTCGTTTCGTATGCAACGGCCTTGATGAAGCGCTGAACAGCATCGACCAAACTAAGCGCCCCGACGCCCGTCCGTTCGATGTCATCATCGTCGGCGGCGGCACATTTGGCAGCGCGCTGGCGTCCGCGATCTTCGAGCGAGACAAGACGAATAAGCATCGCGTCCTGGTGCTCGAAGCGGGGCCGTTTGCGCTGACCGAGCATGTGCAAAATATCCCGATGCCAGGGCTCGGCGTCCCGGACAAGATCCTCCTCTCGAAGATCCAAGCTTGGCAGGCCGCGAACGATCAGGCCGCGCTGCGCCAGTGGAGCAAGGAACTCTGGGGGCTCGCGTGGCATTCGCCGGCAGAGTTTCCCGGCCTCGCCTATTGCGTGGGCGGGCGCTCCCTTTTCTGGGGCGGGTGGTCGCCGCAGTTGCTTGATGCGGAGATGCCTACCGGCGTGTGGCCGGCAGCGGTGAAGACGGAATTGCAGTCGCGCTATTTCCGCGAGGCGAGCGAGCAGATCGGCGTCACCGAAACGAACGACTTTATCTTCGGCGAGCTGCAGCTCGCGCTGCGCCAGCGGCTCTTCGATGCGGTCACGGGCGGCTCCATCACCCACGCGATCCCGCTGGCCGAACTGCCGCTGCATCTCGACGGCGTCCCCGTCGGGCAGGAGGACATCCACAAGCTCGAAGCGCCGCTCGCGGTGCAGTGCCGCACGCGCCCCGGCGCTTTTCCGATCAACAAATTCAGCGCCGTGCCGCTGCTCGTGAAGGCGGCGCGCACCGCGGCCACTGAGTCGGCTGGCGACGACGTGAAGAAGCGGCTGATGGTGGTGCCGAACTGCCACGTCATCCGCCTGCAAACCAGTCAGTTCGTCGTCACCGGAATCGAGACGAACCTCGGCTTTATCCCCATGGCCGTCGGCGCGGTCGTCATCCTCGCTCAAGGCACGGTCGAGAGCACGCGGCTGGCGAAGCTCTCCTTCGACCGCCCGCACATCGGTACGAATCTCATGGCGCATCTGCGGACGAACTTCACGATCCGCATCCCGCGCGGCGCGCTCGGCATCGCTCCGACGGTGAAGAATCTCCAGGCTGGCGCGGTTTTCCTCAAAGGGCGCGTCAAACACGCCGACAATTCGTTCGGCCATTTCCATCTTCAGATCACCGCGACCGGTCTCGACCGACCGGGCGCCGCGTCCGATTCGGAGGCGGAGCTGTTTCGGAAAATCCCCGACGTGGACACGCTCCGCGCGCTCGCCAATGCGGACGACAATTTCGTGGTCGTGACGATCCGCGGCATCGGCGAAATGGAGCCGCAAAATCCGAACAGCTTCGTGCGCCTCGACGCGCAAGCCGATGAGTTCGGAGCGCCCCGCGCGTTCGTCTCGATCACTATGAACAACGGCAAGGATCAGACCGTGCTGACTGCGATGAAGAAGGCGACGCAGGACGTGGCCGCGGCATTCGCCGATGGCGGCACGATGGTCGTGCTCGAGGATCGCACCGACACCCTCGGCACGACGCATCACGAGACCGGCCCGCTCTGGATGGGCACCGATCCAAATACGTCCGTGACCGACATCGATGGGCGCTTTCATCACATTGCCAACGCCTACGCCGCCGGGCCCGCGATCTTCCCCACGATCGGCTCGCCTAATCCGATGCTCACCGGCATAGCGCTCGTGCGCCGACTCGCGCGCAAGCTCGTGCCCGACATTTCCGCCGCGACCGCCGAGCCGGGCTTCACCCCGCTCTTCAACGGTTTTTCGCTCGCAGGCTGGACGATGGCTGGCAGCGGTGGATTCAACATCGTGGCCGGGGCGCTCGAATCCTCCAACGGCACGGGCGAACTCGGCCTGCTCTGGCATCAAAAACCCGCGCCCGCCGACTACACGTTGCGTCTCGAATGGCGGACCTTCAGCGCGGCGGACAACTCAGGCGTCTTCGTGCGATTCCCCGATCCCGACAGCAAGGGCTACATCAATACCGCGTGGGTCGGCGTGCATTTCGGCTTCGAGGTGCAGATCGACGCATCCGGGCCGACGCCGATCACTCGCACCGGCGCGATCTACGACGAGCCGGCGCAGGTGCGGAACGAAATCGCCGCGAATCCGCCGGGGACTTGGAACGACTTCGAGATCCAGGTGCAAGGGCAGCACTACACGGTGAAACTGAACGGGGTGCAGGTGAGCGATTTCCAAAACCCGCACGCTGATCGCGGACTACCTACCACGCCGAAAGCACCGAGTTACATAGGCCTGCAAGGCTATCCAGGAAAACGGGTGCAATTTCGCAATATCCGCGTCGCCTAACCATGCGTTGCAGTGAACCCGGGGTACTATTTTACTCGCAGTTCATGTAATCGATGCAGTATCAATTGAGCCATGTCTACATGCAAGGCTCCGGCTGTCGCGCGCCATCCTGGAACGGCATTCAGTTCTAGCAATACGTTGCGACCATCCTTGGTCGGCAAAATGTCCACTCCGATCATCCAACCGCCGATCGCTTTGCTGGCTCGGAAGGCAATGGAAATTTGCTCAAACGTGGGTTCGTGTGGAATCGCCTGACCACCCCGCGCGATGTTGGATCGCCAATCGCCGCCATTCTCGCGTCGCACACAAAACAACTCTTCGCCCACGACCAGCAACCGCAAATCGTACCCCTGGCTCTCGAGAAACTCCTGAACGTAAATGACCGATTGCAGTTGCTCAAGCGTACTGAACACACGCCATGCCATGTCCCGATCTGTCACTCGCACGATACCGCGTCCCTCGCCGCCAAAAATAGGCTTCACGATGCAGTCGCCACCCAGGCCCTCCCATGCTTGCAGAGCGTCATCGCGGGTCTGGCAACAAACCGTCCGTGGAGTCAGCAGCCCGGAACGTTGCGCGATATCCAAAGTTAGCCATTTATCAATCGCGATTTCAAGGCATCGGGGTGAGTTTAGCACGTGAACGCCCGATGCCTGCGCGGCATGCAGCGCATTCATCCGAAAGACGATTTGCTCAACCGAGCCGAGCGGCATCGATCGCACCAACACAGCATGGCAATCGGACAAAGACATGGATTTGGGAGCCGTGTCGGGTTCCGTGCCCTGTGTCGTCCAAGTCCTGGCCGTTGGCAAACGCGACCCTTCCGACCAAACGCTGAGCTTGCTAAAAGACAACGATTCGACCGCGGTTTTCCGAGAGACAGGCATGTCATCCGCAGCCCGTTGCAAGTCCTTCATGTACCAGCCTGTTGGCGAGCCTAAAACGCCGACAAGCAACGGTCCGTCAAAGCGAGCGTCCATGCCGTCGTTCATGATGCGGCAACGATTTCCGAAGACTCAAAAAAAGTTTCTCCGAACGACTTCGATAGAATGTCTGGCCGAAGTGAGCCATATCGAAAAGATCGCCCCGATTTGAGATTGACGAGCGTGATCATAGCCGGACTGAATAGACCCGGATCGACTTTGTAAAAATCGTATTCGTACTTTTTGAAGGTTTGTGCGAACGGGATTCCGTAGTCGCGCGACGCAAGGCTTGGAACTTTGGGCCCGATTTCCCGGATCTGATCGTCGTCGGCGTTCAACCAAAGCGTTACGTGTCCGCCATAGAGAATGGCATCGTTCGTGCGGCCGATCCCCTGCACAAAGTCCAATGCCGGAGGTGGCAACGGAGCAGTTCCAACCCCCGATACGACGCAACCTAAATCAAAGCCCAGCTCAAAAAGCTTATGCATCGAAGTTTCCACGCTGCGAGCGACCACCTGGATCGTTCCAGCCAGGGAGCGTGTAGGAGCCACGCAGACAACGGTGTTTTCCGTTGCGACCCCACACTCCGCCGCGATCATTTCAACGACTGACTCTTCGGGTAGCGAATCGCACTCGAGGACTCCTACGGCATAACGACTCGAGTCGGATACACCCAGACTTTGCAGCACATGTTCTTTTCCCCGCTTGGCACGCATCGGACCGGAACCCATCGCAAAGAACTTGTCCTGTTTTACAGGCCAGCCCGCATACTGAGAAGACATACAAGCATGGACAGGCTGGTCGGTGGCGACTTGAATAAGCGACCATGGGCCAATCGCATAGCTGGCTGGCTGAATCGTAATCTCAGCCCGTCCCGACATGCAGATCCTGGCTAACATCTGACCGGCCATGAGTCCCCCAGGGACTCTCACTCCAAAATCCAACACGAGCGCACCGTTGTCTAACCGATGGGACTCGACTCGCCACGCATCTGCGTTGTCCAATGTCGTCTTGCAAAGTAGGAAGGTGTCGTCATTGAGATTAGGATTGTTAGTCAATGGCTTGGGTCCGGAATTCATTCGTAGTGTTGGAGGTTATTGTCGTCTTTCGCTCCGCGAAAGTGCGCTAAGTAAACGCACTTTCGCGGATAGGCTGTGAATTTATAGTAGCAGGCACATTCCATGTGCCGTCCGCATGTCAAAAACCTTTGGTTTTTGCGGCTACGGCACACGGAGTGTGCCTGCTACTTTGGGGTGATTCAATAAATTCACAGCCTAGGAGCGAAAGGCGACAATGTTGCACGTTGCATTTCTATCTTTGGAAGATCGGAAGGTACCCAAGATCCAGTTGCATCATGATCAAGTTGCAGGCAGTGGTGTAGATCTTGTTGATGGAGCCTTCCCACGATCCGTCCGCGGTTTGCTCGTTCGCAATGCGAGTATAAAGTCGGTCCCGGAAGGGTAACCATTCCTCATCGCCTTGCCGATAAACAACTTGGCTATAGTAAAGATAGGTGTAATGCCAATGTCCAAACGAGTCATCACCTGGCCCGATGCTGTAGAGGTTTTTCCGGCTATAAGCCAACATCTCAGGCACCTTTTTGCTCTCGTAGTCGCCTGCGTTATAGAGCGCAGCAAGACTTGCTGCCGTGATAGCAGGGCGAGAGGCCCCCATTTGTTGACTCGAATAGCTAATGCCCCCATCGTCGTTTTGGCATTTGTAGATGTATCGTTTCGCCGATTCGATGATCTCGGTGGGGACGGCGATGCCGGCGTTGCGACAGCCTCTTAGACCTTGCACCTGGGTAATCGTCGTCGAGCCTTCGTCATAGTCGCTTCCGTCTTTTGCACTCAGATAGCCCCACCCCCCGGCCGCCGTCTGTGCTTTTCCACAAAACGACACCGCCTTGTTTAAGACATCCATCAAATCGTCGCGTCGGTCCTGCAGACCTTCTTCCCCGAGAACTTGCGAAAGAAAAAGCATGGAAAAGCCATGGCCATAGGTGTAGCGTTGATCGTCGATTTCGCCAATCAATCCATTTTTTCGGCTGCGACTAATTAAGAAGTCGGTGGTGCGTTTGATCTGCGTTGCATACGTTCCTTGAGTGATGGTCGAGCCGCTGCACAACAACGCTAATCCAGCCAAAGCTCCAATCGCAACCGGATAAGGAGGTGTCGTCCAGTTTCCTATGCTCGATTGCGTTCGTGCGAGGAATGCGAGCCCATCGCGAGTGGATCGATCCCAATTGGGATCTCTCGAATCTCGAATTCCATCCTTAGCGAAACAGAGCGGAGACGCCTTCGCCATGGAAAGACCGGTCGTCAAGGCAGCGATGCTCGCACAACCTGAAAGAAACTGGCGTCGCGGAAACGGTCGTTGGCTAGGCATATTATGGTTCTCAAGGCATCCGGTGATTAGGTCCCTAGATCACCGAATAATGGTGTCGAAAGATAACGTTCCCCAAGGCTGCACATGATGGTAACGATGCGTTTGCCTTTGAATTCGGGACGAGCTGCAAGCTGGGCAGCGGCCCACATATTGGCACCACTGCTAATACCGCCCAAAATCCCCTCGTGTTTAGCAAGTTTTCGGCCCCATTCAAAGGCAACTTCGTCGTCGACCTGGATAACATCGTCGACGATCGATTTGTCTAGGTTTTTTGGGACAAAGCCCGCTCCAATACCTTGGATTCTGTGCTTGCCCGGTTGGCCACCACTAATCACTGGTGATTGTTTGGGCTCGACCGCAATCGCTTTGAAATTTGGATTTAGCTTTTTGATGTAGCGAGCCACGCCTGTAATGGTACCACCTGTCCCAACACCGGCAACGATCGCATCGATCTGTCCGGCCGTGTCTGTCCATATCTCCGGACCGGTAGTCCGTTCATGTATTGCTGGGTTGGCTGGATTCTCAAACTGTTGTGGCATCCAGCCGTTTGGATCGTTGGCCACCAACTCAGAGGCTTTTGCGATCGCTCCCCGCATTCCATCCGCAGCCGGGGTAAGGACCAAACTGGCCCCCAAGGCTCTCAGCAAAGCCCTCCGTTCAATGGACATCGACTCTGGCATGGTCAGCGTCAGTCGATATCCTTTGGCCGCACAAACGAACGCCAACGCGATCCCAGTATTGCCACTGGTTGGCTCGATAATGTGTGTTTCCTTGGTCAGCCTCCCGCTTTGCTCGGCATCTTCGACCATGGCCATCCCGATTCGGTCTTTGACGCTATGCAACGGATTAAAGAATTCACATTTAGCAAAGACGGTCGCGTGTTCGGGTGGTACCAAGCGATTGATGCGAATCATGGGTGTATTCCCAACCGTGCCAATAACGCTATCAAAGGTCTTTCCCAATGCCATTTGCAAACTCTCTCGTTACGGAAGGAGGGCTAATTTCAGCGACCATAGATTAATATGGTGTTCCAATAAACCGGAGTATACGCTTTTTTAAAGCAGTCGCCCACAGGGCTTTTTTTCATCGCACTCGAGCAGAAGCACGCAAATCAAAAAAAACACCCGAACGGATTCGGGTGTTTGCGTCAATCTATTTGCCGACCAGGGTTAAACCGGAAGCTAAAAGCTAAACGAGTCCTTGGGTCCAGTTTTCTTGAATAAAGAGCTCGTCCACGGCATCGAGGTAAGCCCTTGCTCTAGCGTTGATTTCGACCGGTGGAGCCGCCAAGGAAACTGCTTGCCAGCTAAGGTCTGAGCTTCGAGCTAGGATTCGAATGAGCTTAGGACCCGATGGATCTGCAACGGCGATAAACTGTGCCCTAGTCAGGGTTGCTGTGAAAACCGAGTGTGTTGCACCGCGGACTGCCGTCAAATACGCCCTTTGTCCATCATCGGCGAGAACCACTTCTTGGAACGAGTCCCCTTCAAAGCCGTCTCGCGTAATGGTCCACTCGGAGCGTCCATTGGCCCCCACCGCTGCGTAGAGCCCAGATGTCCGCAGCGAACCGTTAGCAGCGTAGAAATTCGACGCTAGGTTTTCGAGCAAATTCGCATAACGCGGACTTACTCCTAAAATGCTGAAGTCGTAGACCGCGTCGACATCGCCTGGAGCAACAATCGTTCGTGTGAACGTGTTCGCGCCGGCTGAGTCGATCGCGAGAACCGGAACGACGTAGGTTACGGTGTAAACTCCAGGAGGAAGCAAATCGAACGAATAGGAACCGTCGGTGTGTGTTTGCTTGGTCAGCGTTCTGCTAGGCGAATTCGCGGTTGCAGGAACAGTCAAACTGACTTCGACTCCACCGAGGCGTAGCTCGCCTGCTTCGATCTGGCCCGTATTATTGTCATCAATGTAGACGGTGCCGTGTACCCTGCTTGGAATGAACGGCAGAACATCGACGTTAAACGTTCCGATAGAGGTCTTCGGATCTGCAACTCCATTGGTTGTGCCGTTGTCGATGACTTCGTATCTGAAGGTATCGCGACCTGTTGAACCAATCGGAGCGGTGTAAGTGATCGTTCCATCAGCGTTCAATACAACTGTTCGGCCACTTGTGATGGACTCGGGAACGATTCGCACCACTCGAAGGGTCTGGCCACTTTCATTAGCTGGTCCCTTTGGCATACTCGCCAAGTCAGCCGAAATATTGAAAGTTGTTGCGACACTGGCGAAAACGTCTCGTGTCAACGTGGCCGCTGTTGGAGCATCGTTAACCTCCGTGACCCGCACCGTCTGAGTAACGTTTGCAGTCGCTTGCCCATCGCTGATGGAATAGACAAAGCTATCCGGACCGTTGTAATTCGCGGCAGGTGCATACACAAGGGTCCCACC
Organism: Pirellula sp.; assembly: GCA_031372345.1. Lineage (GTDB taxonomy): Bacteria > Planctomycetota > Planctomycetia > Pirellulales > Pirellulaceae > JBKCUI01. The sequence continues at coordinate 26,495 of JANMLD010000141.1, read as the reverse complement.
AACCTGAGTTACAGTTCCACCATTGGCCGTATTGATAGGTGCAGTCAATGCGACAAACGTTGGTGCTGGTGAAGCCTCATCCGCAGGTCCCGAAACATCGTTTGCAAGTAGAGTCGTAATCGTCATGGTGGCCGAAGTGTCTTCGGCGGTTACCACGGTTGGGTCAGCGCCTCCAACAGGGGGATCGTTGACTGGAGCAACGTTGATCGTCAAAGTTGCGGATGCACTCTTGGCAGGTACGCCGTTATCCGTGACGGTGTACAAAACAAGAACCTGACCATTGAAGTCCTTGGCAGGGGTGTAAACGATGTTGCCATTCGTGACCGCAACGCTGCCACTGTTTGGCGTCTGAATGGTTGCACCCGTAACTGTCAGGGTCTGAGCATCTTCGCCAGGTCCCTTGCTAAGGCCAGCCGTAATAACCGTACCTTGCACAGTCAAAATCTCGTCTTCAACACCCGCCGCAGTGCGATTGACCGCAGTGGGATCATCGTTGACCGGTGTTACCGTGATCGTTACGGTCGCGGTCGAAGGCTGACTTCCTGCCTTGTCGTCATTCATCGTGTAGGTAAAGATCGCGTCGCCAAAGAAGTTGGCAGGCGGAGTGTAGACCAAACGGTCGTCGGTCAAGGCACCTGTCCCTCTGTTATCCAAGGCCACCGTGCCGGTGCCAGCAACAGGTTGGGTGAACGACAATAGACTCTTAATTGCTGCATCGTTTGCAAAGTCGTTTGCAATCACATCAATAGTGAACGCGGTCGAGTCTTCTGGGATACTCGCCGTATCGGTCAACGCAAATGGCAGTACCGGTGGAATGATAAAGACTTCGACATTGGCTGACGAAGTCAATCCAGCCGCGTCCCTAATAGTGTACGAGAAGGTCGAAGTCGTATTGAAGGAACCGGTCGGCGGTGTGAATAGTACGGCAGTGCCTGCAGCATTTACGGTAGCCGTACCGATAGTAGGTGTCGTTACCGAGACAATGGTGATCGTGTCGTTCACTTCCAGCGGACCAGCACTATCGTTTCGCATGACCGCTAGCGGGTTCGGAGCGGCAATCCCTAAAACCACAAACCGAGCAGCTTCGCCTGTGTCGTTGACCGCCAATGGAGCGTCATTGACCGAGCCAACGTTGATGGTGACGGTCCCGTCGGCCGACAATTCGGGATTTGCGTTATCTGAAATCGTGTAAAAAAACGAGTCCGTTCCAAAGAAATTGGCAGGTGGTCTATAAGTCGAGACTCCACCCACAGTCGTAATGATTCCGCCTTGGGAGGTTGGACTCAAAATCGAAATCAATCGAACCGTTTGTGTCGACGATTCACCTGGTCCTGGGTTGGAATTGGCGATCAAATCAGTCGGGGCACCTGGACCAACCAGGATCAATGATCCATCTTCTGGCACACTTAGCGTCCCGTTGAATGGCACCGGAGGGTCGTTGACCGGGGTGACACTCACGGTGATCGTTGCGACGGTAAAAGCACCGAGGTTATCCGTGCCCGTCACCGTAAACACTGCATTTCCAAAGAAGTTGGCAGCTGGCGTGAAGTTGATACTACCCCCAACAAGGGTGAGGGTGCCGTTCGCCGTCGAGCCGAGACTACCCAACGTAACCGTTTGGTCACTTTCATTTGCCGGACCAGGCGTGAAAATCTGAGCCGCTGTGATCACGAGTGGAGCCACCGGATCTTCGGCTACGGTGAACTGTGAGTTGATGACTCTCGGAGCATCGTTGACCGCTGTAACGGTAATTGAAACCGTGCCAACCGCTGTGTCTGGCGTGGGTGAAACGTTGTTGCGAACCGTATACGTAAAGACGACCGGACCAGAGTAATCGGCGGTCGGCGTGAACGTAATGTTCGAACTACCGTTCACGAACGTAACGGTCCCTCCAACACTCGGTTGAGTCACCGCCACGACGCCTCGACTCGTTCCGAATCGATCGATGTCATTTTGGATAACGTCGATCGATGTTTGCCCCGAATCCTCGGCAATGGTTCGAGAATCGGTGATGGCTGTTAGCCTATCGGCAATATTGAGGATGCCCGTCGGGAGCACGACCATTGAGGACGTCAAGTACTGGGCTAATCCACCGAAAACAGCTATACCGAGATTGTTTCCGGATGTGCCAGCTTGAGGGATTGGAGACGTATCGCCCGTGAAATTAATGATCCCAGGTGCAGCCCCTTTAAAAAGCACATCCACCACGTTTCTGAAAGCCCGTGCTTCTTGGAGTGCCAAAACGCTCTTGTCTGCGAAACCGCCAACCAAAGTAATGGTATTCGTTGGCGAATTTGCCACTGGAGCCTTTAATCGGCCATCGATACCGTTGATGTACCGAACGCCCGTCGCCGTTCCACCAGTTCCGTCAATGAAGTCATTGTTGAGGTTGTGATTGCGTCCAACCGAGGCCACAAGTCCGACGCTTGGGTCGGCAGTGTTCTGTCCGATGAGGAGTGTTACGGCCGTTCCACCTCGGTCCACCAAATTGTTCGGACCCGCTGTGAGACTATTTGGAACATCGGTGTGAGCCAAAGCACCAATAAAGTTCACACCGAAACGAGAGGTTGTTCGCTGATCCAATGCGTCAACGACTACGTTGCCTGCGCCCACCGAAGGAAGGGCTTGTAGCGCGTTCTGAATGTTGATGGCGGTTTTGTCAGGATCGTAACTCTGCAACTGAGTATCTGGATCGGTGAATAGTCCAGGGCTGATTGGCCCGGTTACTTCTGCACCATATTGAATTCGAAACGTTCCGCCAAAAACACCCAAGCCGAGATCGATCTGGTTGTACTCGCCCCATTGGTATTGCAGCTTCTCTGCTGGGGATCCGTCAGCGTTCGTGTAGGAAATTTCGTGATACGCACTAAAGACACCTTGTGCTGGCGATCGCAAGTCCACCATTTGCGTCCGGAGGATGACTCGCTCGTTCGTTCCAATGGTCGCTTCTGGAATAGTGTCGTTAGGGTTGGGATCTGGAAGTTCGGTTCCGGCCGTACCGTCGGCATTCACCGAGAAGAATTTGTATCGCACCCGCACCAAGGGATTCGGCTCTCCCTCACCATTGTTGATCGCGTTGATCACGACCAGCGCGTCCAATGGCGACAAATTATTATCGTTGTCGACATCCACAAATGATCGAGTGTCACCCGGCACTTGACCTGCAAGGGACCCAGAGCCCTGCGAATTTATTCGATTGATAATAACTAGCGCATCAAGCGGAGAAATGTTGAAGTCTCCGTTTACGTCCGTTGCCACCAACGCATTGTGGAACGGCATGACGTCACCTGCCATCAAATGCCGCTGCTCCAGCGATTCGAGACGAAGCATTCGCTTCACCCATCCCTGTTTGGCAGACTTTTCACTGCGATTTCGCGTTGTAAATTTGCGGGTCGGACGTATTGGCGAAACGGACATCGATTCTTCCACCGTAAAGATCAAGTGAGGTAAAGCTTGGAAAGAAAATTCGAAGGACAAAATGAACCTTGCAAACTCCCGTACTGTGAGGGTACTTGGCAATCGATCAGTTTTCAATCCACTTCTTGCCCAGACGGCCTAAATTACCCATTCAGCCCGGTCTTCGCGTGAATTTGCCGTCCCTAACAGTTTTTCCGTAAATGTGCATTTTTAGAGCAGGATTAGCTCAAGAAGTTCCGTCCAAACTAAAAATCCCTGAATTGTCTGGACAACTCAAGAAATGTACGGTTTTTTGCGAAATTCGCTTCAGGAACTCATGAACGCCCCACCCCAGACCACCAACCCATAGGGATTTTACCCCATTTGGCTTCCTGATTTCTATTTACGCCGTTCGTCCAGTTCCTCTATCATTGCCAAGTCTTTGCTATCAGAGCAAGCGTTGAAAACGGATGAATACCCCCCTGGGAGCGTCGCCACAGAGGCTGAAGAATGAACGGACAATTATTCCTAGTGCTCATTGCGATGCTGCTGCAAAATCCGGGCGCCGAAGTTTTCCCAACGCCAAACCGCGGCTTACCAGCCCCGTTGCCTTCCGCATTTCCTGCAACACCACCCATCCTGCCAACCGATCCTGCCAGCACGCGGTGCACCACCGGATATGGAACCGACCCGCAGGACGGCAAGTTTTGCATGATCATTCAAATTGCCCCCGACGCGATGGGGGCATTCGCAAAAGGAACGATGGGACAAGAACTGGCAGCTAACGTGCCAGATGAAATTCGCAACCTTCGAATCGACAAAGTCCTTGTTCGCGTTGGTACCGGCCCCGTCGAGAGAAACCTTCCAAACCCACAAATGTTGAGCGAAAGCCGACCCACAGGAAATCAGCCCCACCTCAATGATTTGGTAAATCGAACCACTGTTCCTATCGATTCGCCACGTTCTTCCAATGTTTTAAATGCCTCTGGTGCGGGCGGAACCGGTCTTGGAAATAATGGAGGTATTGGGGGATTTGCAAATAACGGAACCTACGGCGCGCAAAACAACAATACAGAAGTATTCCCGAATTCGCTATCGAATGCAGCCAATCCTAGCAATTACTCCGACCGGTCCCGAATCGGTAACCCTGGCAACAATGCAGGGTTGAACGGTCCGCCTGGATTGCCGGTATCGGATAACCTCAATTCGAACTTTGGAAACCAATCCCCAAATTTGCGAAGTAACGAAGTGGTTCCCAATAACTATCCATCGACAGGTCCCTCTGCATTGTCGTCGGGTGATAACTTCATGCCCAAAACGCCTTTTTACAATCCGATCAAACCAAATCAGAATAATACAAACTCTGGCTACGCAACCAATGCTTATCCATCAACCAATGCCTTTCCATCAACGCAAGGCAATCTGTCAACACAAGGCAATCTGGCATCGCAAGGCAATTTGGCATCGAGCAACAACTACAATCGGCCCTACACTCCGCTCGCCAACAATTTCAATGCAACCAATGGTCAAAATGGTTATTACGATAGCTCCACAGCGAATCCAGGCATTTACGCCGGCGCATCGCCATCCCAGGCTCAAGCCCAACAATACGGCGCACTCCCAACACAACAACCGACCCCCTATTTGAGTTCGAACCAATATCCAGCCGGAACGAACAACCCTTCGTTCGCTTCCCCAATTCTGGTCCCGCGACAAAACTACCCACCATCCCAAACGACCGAGAATGCAGTCGACGAACAAACATTAGGCAAGGACAAGCTGCTTCCGTTTCTGTTGCTGTTCTCGATTGTTTGCAATGTTTATCTAGGATTTTGGATGAGCCATCTACGAACTCGCTACCGCCAATTGCTAAGCAACATGCGAGGCATTCCTGTTTCGGACCTCGCTTGACCCTCCGAAGAAACGTCCAAGCGATGAAGAAAAGCAAGCAATCCTTCTGGCTGATCAAGACTGAGCCGGAAGTCTTCTCCATCGATGACTTGGCCGCGGCCAAAAACCAAACGACTTGCTGGGACGGAGTGAGAAACTACCAAGCCCGAAATTTCATGCGAGACTTGATGCAATTCGGTGATCGTGTATTGGTCTACCATAGCAACGCCGACCCCTCTTGTGTTGTCGGAACTGCCACCGTTGTCAGGACATCTTATCCAGATCCTACAGCTTGGGACCCGAACGACCCACATTACGATCTCAAGAGCGATCCCGTCAATCCGCGTTGGTTCATGGTGGACATCCAATTCGAGTCCAAATTCGCGGCGCCACAATCGCTCGAAATGCTTCGAGCCTTCCCTGAACTATCGCAGATGGTTCTACTACGAAAAGGCACCCGGCTGAGCGTCCAGCCGGTTTCCAAACAGGAGTATTCCGCCATTGAAAAATTGGGACGAGCCAAGTCCTAGTGTGCGTTGTCAGGCGAGCGGCAGATAGGAGTATCCCAACCCGAAGTGTAAGCGAGGGACAATTTCGCGGGTCCCTCACTTACCTTTCGGGTTGTGATTGGTAGTTTTTACGTCGACGCTCGCCTTTGGCGAGCGGCGGCATTGACTATACCGGGAGGGAGAGGCTCCTGCCGAACCAACGCCAAGCTCGGCAGGAGCCTCGCTCTCCCATAGAAACCCTTGGCAGGTAGTTTTTACTCTGCCGCTCGCCTTACAGCCAAGAAATAGGATTCCGTCGTAGCGAAAGTCGTCAAGACTTTCGGAGATTTACAAGTAAGGCCGAGCGTAAAACTTTCGGCAGCTGTGAACTGGCGATACAATTCAGTGAATCTTGTACTGCCTGAGTTGCTGCTTGCGGCATCGCAGAAATCGTTTTGCGGGTAATAAAATGGTTTTGAGACTGAATCGCACTGTTGTGTTTCTTGTTTTTTCGAATTGCGTGATGGCGTTCCTAGGCACCGCCATGGCTGTCGACAAACCAACACCCCAATTCAACATCACAACGCAACGTCCGGACGACAAAGTTGCCTTCAAAACAGAAGGAGACAAGACCGAATTCACGATTCGAAGTCCATTTGGAATCAGCAACGCTGTCATTCAACGCATGGGTGAGAAATGGCCGAAGGCGATTGTGCTCCGTTTGCACTTGAAAGGCCTAGAGAGTCTTCAGATCCAAAACAACAAATGGACTATTGCCGCCGCCGTGAGTAGTCACCGTGAAACGCCCAGGGTTCGATTGTGGAAGGACAAGAAAGAAGACCATCCCATCGATACCAAAAGTCCGTACTGGATGCAGATTCTCACGCTCGGCAGCGATCGAAAACCGACGACGGACATTCCGCTAAACGAGGGCTACTTTGAAATGCAACTGCCCGTGGCTTTATTCGAAGACAATCCGGAGTCGATCACCATCCACTGGATCGACTTCTATCGCGGGTGAGCAACCTGGGCATCTCCAAATCTATCGTGAGGTAAACACATGGCATGGCGACCATCAGACTGGGTATTGGACGGCGAGTTGGACAATACAACTCCCGGCTGGACAAGCGGCTGGCTTCAACTACAAGGGCGAGACGAACCGCTGCAGCTTAAATTGGCAGGGAATTGCCATCCCGATTTGGCTGGTTGGAAGTTCCGGATCGCACGCTCGGATCCCATTCCTGAATGGGTTGGAACGATGGACTACACGGGCATTGCCACAGACCAATCGGGAACGATCGGCGATGTGACAGCAGATCAAATGCTTCGGCATTACGAGTGTTCCTGCGATGAGTTTGTACGGCGACTGCATGAAGGTAACCCGCCGCCGACAACCTTGCGAAAATCGTTGTACTTGGAATGGTTCAGCAACCGAAATGGACGAGTCGTGATTCAATGCACACGCTTGGCAGTCGAACGGATAGGCGAACGAGCGTTCGAACTAACCAAGGAACAATGGTCCGAACAAGCAAAGAACAACGACGAAGAAATGTCGTTCTTCTTGCATCAGATTGGCGACGCACTTGACGAGCAGTCCTCGATTCCGAAGGACGAGTCAAACGAATCCAGCGAATCATCCTAGTGCTTTGTTACTGCTTGATTTTAGGATTAGCCGTTTTGGTGCTAGCCACGGTTTTGTCCGACAGAACCGGGGCTAGCGCCCAAACGGCTAATTGGAATCATCCCTAATACTTAGCTGTCACAAAGCACTAGTTTTCCAGAACACCTAATCGCATTCCAGAACACTAGGCACATGGAACGTTCAAAGTCTGTGATTTTATTGTTGTGGACGAGCGAGGCCCTTCGCTCGTTTTGATTCTGCGAAACCTGAGCGAGGGCCTCGCTCAGTCACAAAACTCATACGAACCAAGTCCGGAGAAACATCTTGAAACCCTTGTTTTGGAAAAGCGTCTTTCTCGCAACGATTATCGCTGGCTGCCTCAATGCGTTGGTGGCTGCCGAACAGCCTTCCGATGGCAAACTTCGGATTGTCGTCTTTGGTGCTCATCCTGATGATGCCGAATACAAGGCGGGAGGCACCGCTGCGATGTGGGCAAAGCTGGGGCATCACGTCAAGCTCGTCTCGGTGACCAACGGCGATATTGGACACTGGCAGAGTGCTGGTGGTCCTCTCGCTCAAAGAAGGGCCGCTGAATCCAAAGCCGCAGCCAGCGTACTCGGCGTTACCTCTCAAGTGCTCGACATTCACGACGGGGAACTCATTCCGACTTTGGAGTACCGAAAATTGATTACGAAAACGATCCGTGAATGGAAGGCCGACATTGTGATTGCCCATCGTCCCTGGGATTACCATCCCGATCATCGCTATGTCGGCGTGTTGGTTCAGGACGCGTCCTTTATGGTTACGGTTCCGTTCTATTGCCCGGATGTTCCGCACCTGACCAAGAACCCCGTTTTCCTCTACTCGAGCGATGGATTTCGAAAGCCGTATCCCTTTAATGCTGACGTCGCAGTGGCCATTGACGACGCGTTCGAAAAGAAACTGGAAGCGATACATGAACTGACATCGCAGCATTACGAGGGTGGTGCAAGCGGCAGCGCGGAGCATGTTCGCAGCGTGCCGCCCGAGTCTAATATTCCAGGTCGCAAAGCCTGGCTCAAGAGCAAATGGTCTGATCGTCAGTCCGCAGAAGCCGATCGCAACCGCGAGCTACTGATAAAGCTTTACGGCGAGGAGCGAGGCAAAGCCATTAAGTACGCGGAGGTTTTCGAATTGTGCGAATACGGTTCACGGCCCAATGCAGAAGAGCTGAAAAAGCTGTTTCCTTTTTTCGGCAAATGATTTTCGTTTCTTGGCATTGCGAGAACTGCAGAATGCTAGCTATCGTCGCTGAATGCGCGCGAATTAAGGCGAGCAACAACTTTGTTTGTACCGGGAGGGAGAGGCTCCTGCCGAACCAAAGCCAAGCTCGGCAGGAGCCTCGCTCTCCCGTTGGAACCCTTGGCAGTTAGTTTTCACTTTGCCGTTTGACTAAGATCAAAGAAGTTGGACAGAAATTCGTTTGGGCAGTAGTTCAAAATGGCACTCCGACAGTCCGGCTGTAGAAAATACACTCGGGGACTCGCCATCCAAATGCATTGAAAACGGTCGAGGAGATCGAAGCGAGAGTCGGCTACACGTGCTCGTAAAGATGCGAGGATCTGTGGTTGGTATTTTTCCTCGTAGTACGCCCGGGAAATAACGAAACAAGTCCATGCGTGAAAGACCTCCAACTTGCAACACATCAAACAACCCGTCATCGAATTTTGCATTGGGAGCCAGTTCAAAGCTTCCTTCGCGGGTTCCGATGGCTATGCTCAGCATTAGAACATGCTTCTCCGAGGCGGACGCCGTAGGGTCCGAAACGTCTTTAGAAACCTCGATCTCCTCGGTACGGAAAGCTGCACCAAGACATCGTAGCAACGCGAGCGTGTAACGGAGTCGCGGGAAAAGGCGACGCATGGGACGAGCGAAATACGCTACTTTGCCAGGCAACCCTACGCCCGCGACGTTTGCAAAATAGCGATTGCATTCGCCCCAGTCCACGCGACCAACATCGACACGATCCGAGGTAGAAGCGTGTTTTGCGCGATAGGCCGATAACGACTTTGCGTAATCGTTGGCTGTACCGGCTGCAATGATTCCCAGGGACGAACCGTTCTCGCTATTCCGCAGCAATCCGTTAAGAACTTCATGGACGGTGCCATCACCCCCGACTGCAACGACCATGGAGCAACCCATAAGGCTGGCTTCGAGCGCTAATTCCTCAGCATGGTTAGGATGCTCCGAAAACTTGATTGTTGCGTTCGATGGCAATTTCTTGATCCAGGCTGGTTCCGCACCCTTTCGACAACCACGACCAGCCGAAGGATTGGCGATTGCGACAATCGCTTCGTTGCTGTTCAAATGCGTGGTCCCTATCGAGGATGAGTCACAGAGTGTGCATGAGTCGCTAGTCCAATATGCCCAAGTGTTGCATGCATGGCTGGGTGTGAATGCGCACTATGTTGGAAGTGGTGCACAACGGGTTGCGAGTGGACTACCAACGACGAACCTGGATGATGTACATGGATTTGCTGCGTTGCGAGAAGACCGCCACTGGAATAGTTGCGAACAGGTGAATAGCTCTGAACGAAGATGGATCCGAGGTTTTGATTCAATGGTACGTAGGATACAAATCCGCCGTTGTTATAGTTCCCGTAAAGCAGAATCGTGGTTGCAAGGGGGCCTGCGAATTGCATTTGGATTTGCGATCCAACGAGCACGCTGGACTGACTGACCAATTGATTATTGGATCCAAGGACAACCGTGTTCGACGAAACCAAATAGTCAACGTAATTGGTTTGGGGACTTCCATAAAGGGCTTGGCCATTTACACCTGTCACGTACACCCGCATGATTTGATTTAACGGATCGATCGCAATCACGGACCCGGAAACAACAGTTCCATTGTCCGCCGATGCTTTTGGTGACAGCGTAGCGAACAAGCACAGGGTGCTTATCAGGAAACCGACGCAAGACGCGCGACTCATTTTCAAATCCTCCCGGCTACAAACACCGAATTCAATAGACGGACAGACGCATGTTTAATAATACTCGTTTCAGCGCCACGGTGGAGCTGAAATTCACATTTGCCAAAAAAGTAAGCACCTACGCGTAAGTTTAATCGTTTAACCGCGTGCCCATCGGGCCGCGAGCACTGTAAAACGCGGGGCGATGCCCACGCGGTTAAACGAAATAACATCCAGTTATTTCTGCCGAGGTGCTTACCTTTTCGTGTTCGATAGGCGAACGGATCCCTTGGGCGAGCAGCGGATTCTGCCGCTTGCCAGTCTTTCCTGCTGTGCTAAAAGTGCGCCATATCCTGCAAAGAGACCGAGTCTTTTTTGAGCGATTTCACTGACGTATTCACTTGCGCGAATGCTGGCGTTGGATTTGCCTGAATCCCAATGCTGTGAAAACGCAGAGAAAATAGAAGAAGTGCGCTTTTTCGCTGCATTTGCATTTCCGCCGGGTGTCGTCAAAATTGCTACAGCAAGAATCAATAAGGCGAGCGGCGATGTGAAAACTACCAATCATAACCCGATACGTAAGTGAGGGACCTGCGAAAGCGCCCCTCGCTTACGCGTCGGGTTGGGATACTGCATTCTGCCGCTCGCCTAAGTAAACAAGGTGAATCGGACTAAAAGACAAAAAAAGAAGGCATGGACTCGGATTTTCTGTCTTTAGACCACTTTGCGATGGATGGTCACTCGTGGTAAATTACATCTGGGGACTTAGCTTCGGCGAGCACGCATCGGAGCCTCCAAAGTTGTGTCGGCTACGCTTCACATCATTCGATTGTCGGCCGGCACTTTATTCGGTACTGCAAGATTTGGCAACCGCCACTGCTGCGGGGTTGTAGCCGGACGAGTTGAGTTGCGTGCAGGATCGCACGCTAGAAGCTCATTCCTTTTTCAGTGGATTTATCCATGTTCCAGAAGCAGTAACATCTTGAAAGTACCTAAGAGTATTCAGCCACTGATCGAAGACGGCCTGGTTGATGAAGTCCTTCGTTCGCTGATGAGTGGTAAAGAGGCCCAAGTCTTTCTCGTCCGTTGTGGCCAGGAGATTCGTTGCGCAAAGGTATACAAGGATGTGGCCGATCGCAGTTTCAAAAAAGCGGTGCAGTATCAGGAAGGCCGCAAAATCCGAAATAGCCGTCGACAAAGAGCGATGGAAAAGCGTTCCAAATTCGGTCGAGATCAACAGGAGGTTGTTTGGCAGAGGGCCGAGGTGGACGCGCTCTACCGTCTCGCCGAAGCGGGCGTGCGCGTCCCTAAGGCATATGGTTTGTTTAGTGGCGTGTTGTTGATGGAGTTGATTACCGGAGCAGACGGCGCAGTGGCTCCACGACTCAATGATATTACCATGTCCGCAGAGCAAGCCGTAAAGGATCATGCAACGGTCATGAATTATGTCTTGCGCATGTTGTGCATCGGACTGGTGCACGGTGATCTATCGGAATTTAATGTCCTGCAGGAGGAGGAAGGGCCCGTCATCATTGACTTGCCGCAAGCCATCAATGCTGCCGCAAACAACAGTGCCAAAAGTATGCTGTTGCGCGACGTCGACAACATCACCCAATACTATGCGCGGTATGCGCCGGAGTTGGCAGATACGCACTACGCAGAAGAAATTTGGGAATTGCACGAAAAAGGTGAACTCCAACCCAGTTCGAAACTAACGGGTAAGTTTGAGTTTTCGACCGAGGCAGCCGATGTCGATGGGGTGTTGCACCTGATTGACGTTGCCTATGAAGAAGAATTGGATCGACAAGAACGCATGCGCAACTAAAACTCGGGGGCATTCCACTGCCGATTCGTAATGGGGCATTGCCAGTCCCCGACCGGATTCGCAGCATAAGCCAACAATGGAGGCCGGACATGAGGCGACCAGACGAATTGAGCACCGACAAGCCTTTGGTATGGTCGACTGGAACGGGCAACCAATGTTGGCAAATGTTTACTCTCTGCCGAACTGGCCAACTGGATGAACTCAAGCGACTAGTGACGGCTCACGCCGAGTTGGTCCAATGCCAATTCGCTTATCGAACTCCACTCTACTTTGCGGTGCGCGAGAATCATGTTGAGGTCGTCCGATTCCTGTTGGCGGCTGGTGCGAACCCTGTCGGCATGATGATCAATGATTCGCTGCTGCAAATCGCCCGCGATCGTGGCTATCACGAAATGGAGAAACTGCTCTCTCGGTGGATCCATGGTGCCGATGGTACACCCAATGCAGGCGAGACACTTGCGCAAGCCATCCGTGAACAGGATGCTCAAAAGCTGACTCAGTTGCTGGACCAACATCCCGACTGGATTGCCGCGCGCGACGATGGCTCAAACGAAGCTATTCACTGGGCCACTATGACTCGGCAACCGGATGTGATCGATTTCGTACTGCAACGTGGAGCGAGTGTTGAGGCGCAACGTTTGGATGGAGCTAGACCACTCCAGCTTTTTCATGGTGATTACTATTTTCGCGGCTGGAGCCGAGTCTCTCGCGATTGGCCGCATTCGCCCGAAGCCATACTACGGCATCTGCTATCGCGCGGAGCCTACTTGGATATGTGCACCGCCTGCATGATGGGCAACATCGATCGCGTGCGCGAATTGTTGACCGAGGATCCAGCCGCCGCTAATCGACTTTCGGATTGTCGCTCCTACTACCCTGGCTCGGGATCGCCACTCTACAATGCTGCCCAGGGTGGACACTTGGAGATCGTGAAGTTGTTATTGGCAAGTGGTGCCGATCCGAATGTGGCTGAACCGGGAATTGCACCCCACGGCCGCGCGCTCTACTCTGCCATCGTAGAAGGCCATCATGAAATAGCCGAACTACTGCTCGAAGCCGGATCGGAACGAAACCAAAGCGTTGAAAGTTCGGCGGACGCCTTGAGCCGAGCGATTTCGAACGAGGATCAACGGGCTATCAATCTGTTGTGCTCGTATGGCGCTTCGCGAGCCGTCGAGTTGTTGGCCTATGATGGCGACTTGCTGACAGGCGCTGCTGTCTTTGCCGCCAACCCACAATTGGCCGATGATCCAATGGCTTTTGCCAACGCGGCTGGCGAAGGGCAGGATGCGTTTGCACATTTGATGCTCCACTACTGTCCTGATCTTCCTAAGAAGGTCGAGTTTCCACCCTGGCTGCTAGCAGCTAAGAATCCCGAGCTCAATCGATTGCTATTTCGGAGGGGCATGGATCCCAACCGACGCGACTGGTTAGGCGTAACACCTATGCACACGATAGCCGGCAAGGGCAGGCTTGATTTGGCCGAGCTATTTATGGAACATGGCGGTAGGCTTGATCTTCGCGACGAGGACATCTGTTCTACACCGCTTGGTTGGGCAGCTAAGTTTGGCCAACTGGAGATGGTTCAATACCTGTTGGAGCGAGGTGCACCTCCACACGAACCAGACGCCCCAGATTGGGCAATGCCCATCGAGTGGGCCAAACGCCGAGACCATTCGCAAATTGTGGAACTCTTAGGACGCGGAATTTAGTTCGACGAGATCTCACATCGAGGCAATGCGACTCTCAGCTGACCCAGCAATTCGCTGTTGAAATTGCCGGAGAAAAACTCGAGGTGTGAAAGCGATTGCAGTACTTGAATCACTTCCATCACGTCTACGACCGCTCCTACCTTCAATGCCTCGACGTTTCGGAAACGGCTGATCTTTTGCGCGGCCGTTTCGTCCAAGACGGCTCCATAGTCAACCACCCGGGCTTCCGAAAACCTTGAAACCAAGGTGTCGAAATCGATCCCCAAGCCCTTCAACCCCTGGGGGCTGCGAAAGACGATTACTTCGGCTCGCTTCTCGAGATCGAAGCGAACTGTTGAATACGAACCACCCTTGGTCATGCGACCCTCTTCGTTGTGGAACGTCATCACCTTTCTCAAAAACTCAATTCCTCCGCATTCGAACGACCGATTTGGGACGCTCACTTGCGCGCGATCAGGTATGGCCACAGCATTGGCAAGTTGCTCGACGACAGAACGATCGATGCTTGAAGATACAAATCGAATCGCTCCATCCCCCATTCCGAAATGTGCACCATCGCTCCAACCACCGAACCCGCCGTCCATTGCGCACAGCGGCCACTCTAGCGCACGCCAATTGTAGGGGTAACCAAATGGTTTGTACTTCGCCCCAATTTCTCCTGCAAACCAGACGTTGGACAAGCCGACGTCCAACTCGTCAAATTTAACTCTCGACCCACGGTATAGGATGCTGGGGTTGCCAAGATAGTGCGTCAAGCCGTAGCCTTCTGCTGAAAACATCGCACTTTCGGAAGGACGTTGATAACTAGGAATTTTCAAGCGAAACTTGTGGCTATTGAAAGGATGCTCCCAACCAACACTTTGGTCGAGATTGTTGTACCAGCTGCTGGCTTCCATGTACGGAAAGATTTGGGTTTGCCAACCATGTTTCGCTTGTGGGTCGCAACCGTAAGGTAGTCGCCTATGCGAAGACTCAAAGTTATCGAGGGCGAGTACGATTTGCTTAAGGTTGTTTGCAGACTGCATTTTGTGCGCAGCAATCCTGGCCTGCATCACAGCCATGATAAAGAGGCTGCATAGCAGTACGGCACAACCAATTCCGATTCCCCAACTTATTCGTTTTGTAAACATTAGTTACTCGAGGTAGGGGGTCACGAAGAAGATGCCAGCGTTATTGATGGCAATCAATGACCGAAGAGAAGGACGGCATGATGCCGAAAGCCACATTCCTAAACACGCTGTACGATGACGCAAAAAACCACTACGCTCAAGCGGCACCGTTCGAGGATGGATGCGATTTTTTCCAATGTTGATGGGCGGCCCGGATTTCTTTTAAATGCATCCAATGACCGTGGGTTTTCGAAGTGCTAGAGACCATCGTCTCAGGTGATATCTCGCCCTTCTCGATTTTGCGCAGGAAGTCCGACTCGGCGATTGGGCCGACCGTCTTGGACCCGCCGAAAAAACTCTTCTTCATAAAAAACCAATCAGCAGACATTCCCCATTCTCCTTAGCAACATAAAAATACGACTACGTCTCGATGGCAGAATGATTGACGTACAAACTCACTCTTTTCTAACACCTAATCTTAGCGGAAGTACCGCGCTAAAATCTAGTCTCTACTGTTCTTGATTCAATTTAGAAGCGGGGCATTCTTGGGTGGAGTTTAGACCGCCTTCGGGTGGAATTGTTGCCGTTGATTATGGATGAAAGCCTGTTCGATGGCGCGAAAAACGACCGCAGAACTTCTAATCGACTATTCACCCTGCATTTTCAGGCCTTTTTTCGAGTTGGATTCAGGTGGCAAGGTTACAGGAACTCGGCTTGTTGATTGTCCAACAGGAGTTTCAGTATGGGGCAACGAAATGGTGGCCGCAGCTTTTCCACCATTCAATATCGAAACCAAGTCGTGTGGGACACTTCGCAAATGAAGATCGCGTTGAGGGAAGGATATCTCGATGCCTGCAGCTGCAAACCGTTTTCGGATCTGGGTGTGCAGATCATGTCGGGTAGGCAATCGCTGGTCCAAGTTTGCTAAATAGAATCTGGCTTTGAGATCGAGCGTGCTATCACCAAACTGTTCAAAGTAAGCGGTTGGCGGAGGCTCGCTCAATACATTGGGGTGATTCGAACAGACCTCTCGCAAAAGCGAGCAAGCGAGCTCAGGGTCCGAGTCGTACGATATACCTACCTGAAGAATCATTCGGCTGGTTGTGTCGGTGAGAGTCCAATTCAGGAGCCTTCCGGTGATCAAGTCCTTATTGGGAATGATAAGTTCTTGCTGATCGAAATTGGTTACGGTTGTCGCTCGCATGCGGATCCTGGAAACGCTCCCCGTCGTATCACCCAATGTGATCACATCGCCGACTCGAATGGGCTGCTCAAAAAGTAGGATCAAGCCTGAAACGAAGTTGGCAAAGATCTCTTGAAGACCAAAACCCAAACCGACCCCGAGCGCGGCGACGAGCCATTGAATGCTCGCCCAGCGGACGCCGATGCTATTAAAGGTCATGGCGATGCCGAAGATCAGCAGCGTGTAGCGCGATAGCGACGCGATGGCGTAGCGAACAGCGTTCTCGAGAGGCAAATGTTGTAGCAGGGCAATTTCAAGGAGGCCTGGCAGGTTCCTAGCCGCGACCACCGTCATGATGGCAATCGGAATGGCTACAAAAAGATCCGCCAATGTGATCCAGGTTGGTTTGTCGGGTGTGGCACCCTCGACTCTCCATAGTTCAACCGACTCGAGGACACTCACGGCAGGCAGGACTCCCGACCAAATGAAAGCCACTGCACCAATGGCGGCAAAGACTAGAGTACTTCGGACCAGTCGAATGGTTTGAGCATTGATCTGGGCAAGATCGGACCTTGAGTCGATCGCACTCGAGGTGGAGTTCAGGCTGTTGGACGTGGCTGCACCCGGGTCGCGTCGTCTGGCTTCCTCCAGTCTCAGTCTGGCTTGGGAAACGACGATTTCACGCCTCCTGAGCAATAGCCATCGACGGATCAAGCTAGATAACAACAGTAAGCCAACCAACGTGATGAAGGTTGTATGCAAAAGCATTGTTAAGCGAATGGCGGTATAGTGATACCCCATAAGACTCATGCTCATCAAAGCCAATGGACCTAAGGCGAAGCCCGAGTACCAAATGTACTTCAGTCGATCGATCCAACCGCCAGCGTTGCGACTCAGGAAATCGCAAAACACGCCTTTCTTCGGATGCAACAGGACCAACAGATAAATAAAACACAAGGACATCAGCACGCTATAGGTCAATCGTCCTAGCGAGTTCTCCCAACGCGTTTCACCAAATTGCGACACGATTCCTACTACCGTGACCGCTGGAATGGCTAAGTCGATGAACCACCGAAGGTTCTTGCGCAGCAATTGGGTGGAACGGCTGGGCCATTGAAAATGATTCTCGGCCAACCCACCCGTACGACTGATTTGGCGAATCATTTCCAAGGGGAAAAAATATCGCGCGCTGACCATCAAGCCCATGGCGATCGCGTCGACAAACGCATTCCCCTCGGAAGTGCTCATCAATCGCCAACCCAGGATCAAATGCAGCAACGCAAGAGGCGAACTTAAAAGAACGCAGTCCGCAACCACTTTGGCGGTTGGCAAGAAGGAGGTGCAGTTGGATTTGGCAGCGATGGATCCTTGGTCTTGGATATGCTTCTTAAGACGCTTTAAATTGAAAAGCAGTGTGACATAACACGACAATCCCAACAAGTAACCCCATGGATGCGTAAGGAGATCGTTCCACAACTGAGTCGGGATCATGCGCCAGTTTTGCAAATCAAAAAGCCACTTTAACGATGGCCAGAGTTGCCGAAAATCCGACTTGGTGATCGGTTCGCTGGATCGGATCCACAGGACATGCTCATCAATAAACGAGCGATAGAGCCGAACCTTATCAATGCTCTTTTGATTTGTCTCCGCCAGGATGAACAGATTGTCAAAGTACTTATCGGCATCGCGTCGAAACTCATCGACGAGTCGGTGTTCCAGCGATTGAAGCGTGCGTTGCTGGTCATGAAAGGATGCATTTTCAAATTGATAAATCGCGTTGTTGTTCAGTGGCGTGGATGGTGTTGATTCTAGGGACAAGGCCGACGATGCTTTCCAATCGTCAAGTTCAAGAATGAGGGTTTGCGTCGTGAGAATGCGAGTCTGATAGTCACGCTGCCTTAACGCGAGTTGACCAATATCCGGCAATTCATTTCGTTGTTTTCGAAGCATGAGTCCGACCCAACTATTGAAATTGGAGACATGCTTGCTGCTCTTAGTGGATATTCGATCGGTCATGATTTTGAACCGATCGGTCCATAACTTCAACTCCCCAGTGGCGGAGTCGATGTCTACTCGGAGCGAGGCATTTTGTTTGGCCAATTGCAACCAATCGTCCGCCCGTTTGACCAACTGCTCCGCAGGCTTCTTGAGCTCCGGAACCGCATAATGCACCAACTTCTCAGCAACGCTCTTTTGGTCCGCAATCAGTATTTCGCGACGCTTGCTGAGTTCCTCATTCACTTCCTTTAATTTGGCTTGCTGAAATTTCTCCTCGGTTAGCAAGACTTCCTTGGTTACCGGCAGCAACTCGTTTTCCGCATCGTACGTGCGTTGCTCTTGTTCAAGCCGGCGTATTCGCTCTGTAAGGGCCAAAAGTTTAGCTCGCAACAGCAACGTATTGGCTTCTCGAATCCTCGGGTCAATGCCGTCCACAGCGGGCAAAGCCAATTCCTCGTTCAGCTTCGTGATCGAGAGCTTGTCGTCCTCGAGTAATCTTGGAAGCTCCTTGCGTTTCGCTTCTCTTGAAACAATTGCTGTTTCCACGCGGACGCGACCATCCGTGGCCGCTTGTGCTAGCGCTTGAACTTCCAATTGATAGGTCTGAAGCGTTTCAATACGCGAAGTGGATTCGAGACTGCCTTCGGAAAACACGATTCTGGGTCTTGGATTTTCCTTTCGCTTTTTGGCTTCTGCCAGTGCGGCCGGGGCGGCTTCGTAGGCTACGATAAACTCCTTGAGAACCTTCTCGCTGTCGGCTCGACTCTTAAGTTCCGCGTAAATCGCTTCGTAGATGGCGGTTAGAGTTTGTTTGAGCGTCGGCTCGAGATCCGTTGCGGCTTGCAATTGCTGCAAGCGATTGTTGACCGCTTCTGGCGTGATGAATACCGCATCACTGACTGGCGCAGGCGATTGCACCTTGGCTGGCAGTCCTACCCCCGATCCAACAGCTGTCGGTGGAGATGGAACGGGTAGTGGAATTTGTGCCGATTGCTGTGCGCTACGAAAGATCGGCTGACTGGCTGCACGGAATTGTGGGGTAGCGTCCGACGGCTGCTGATGGGTCGGATAATTCGACGCCGAATCTGGAACGGGTGCTTGAGGTGGTCTATTGAATTGAGGTGGATTGTATTGCGCTGGGTGCGGTTGTGTTGGAGGGATCAAATTGATCTGCGCGTTCAGCCCCCCAGGGAACAGGCTAATCCACACGACAAAGCAAAGAACCGATCGCCATTTGTGCATGGCTGGCACCATCCGTTTTGTTTCCCATTTCCCAAGATCGTTTCCCATGAGAGCGTAAATAGTGGATTCTCAATTTGCGATCAAGCCCGCAGCGTATGGAGGTCGTCGAGCTTTGAATATTGCTAGCCAAGGTGGCACGCCTAAAGCGCCCAAAGCGCGTGGCACGCCGAAAGCCAGTAACGCGTGTGACCCAGAGCCAGTACCACGTGTGGCACGCCCAAAGCGCAGCGATGGGCGTGGGAATTGAGACAAACGTTTCTAGCGATTCACCACGCCCATCGTAAACTCAGGGACGTGCCACACGCTGCTGCGTTCTCAAGGTTGTTGACGCTTGCGCTGACAAAGCTAGCAATCTTTGATTATTGCTTGCGTTTGGAACACCTTTTGGCCTATTATCCTTTCTTCGAAATGCTCGAATTCTCACGAATCCGGCGCCGGCAGAATGAAAATGAAAACGAATCGCGAGGGAATTATGAAGGTTGATGTTGTGGCGCATATCCATGCAACGCCCGGCAGCGAAGAGGCTTTACGGACTGTATTGGAGAGCTTTGTTGCTCCCACTCGCCAAGAAACAGGCTGTTTGCGGTACGATCTGCATGTCGATCTAGATGATCCAACCAAGTTTACCTTTATCGAAGAATGGGAGAGTCGCGACGCACTTGATATGCACGGGCACTCCGATCACATTACGGCTGGGCGTGCCAAGTTTCCCGGTTTGCTAGCACAGCCGCCATGGGTTCAAATACTCACGCGAATTGCTTGAGGCGAGCGGCAGATTGGAGTATCCCAACCCGAAGTGTAAGCGAGGGACAATTTCGCGGGTCCCTCACTTACGTTTCGGGTTGTGATTGGTAGTTTTTAAATCGCCGCTCGCGTAAGTGCGTTGAAGGCATCGGATCGAAGTCAATTTCACCCCCTTTTTTGGGGATGGTCCGGTTTCCTAAGAAATAAACCGGATGGTCCTCAACATGATTTGCAATAAACTCAACATGGTTTGCAATAAACTCAACATGATTTGCAATAAATTCGTCCCGTTTTTCACGATTGCCTTCGTGGCTATTGAGTTCCTAACTATGCAATCTCCGTCTCAGGCACAATCCACTTATCGGATGCCGCCGGATGAAGTCGTCGACATTGTCGATGCCAAGCCAGAGCCTTCAGTTTCTCTCAGTCCCGATACAAAGTGGATGTTGTACGTCGATCGGAACGCCATGCCCGACATTGCGGATTTAGCTCGTCGCATGATCGGAATCGCAGGCATGCGGATTGATCCGGTCGCCAACGGTGGTTTTCAAACGGACTACTTTCGAGGTTTGTCGTTGCGACCGCGTGACTCAACGACACTGACTCGCATCCCCGTCCCAACAGACGCACGCATCTCTTTGATCAGTTGGTCGCACGATTCGCGATCGTTTGTCTTTGCGAATGTAACGGACAAAGGAACTCAGTTGTGGTGGGTCTCACTGGATAGACCCGAGCAACCCGTTTTATTGACGGATCGCTTGTCGACCGTGTTAGGATCGGTTGAGTGGATGCCGGACGGCCAACGCGTCCTCTGCAATTTGGTTCCCGCAACCCGCGGCCCCGAACCTGAGGCCCCCAAAGCGCCAACCGGACCCAATATTCAAGAGTCGTTTGGAAATGTATCACCCATTCGAACCTACCAAGACTTGTTGACCAACGCTCATGATGAGCAGTTATTTGAGTATTTCGGAACGTCACAACTGGCACTCTTGCAAGCCAACACGCCAACCATCGAGATCGGTAAACCAGGACTGATCGATGTGGCGGGAGTTTCCCCCGATGGCAATCATCTGCTGGTCACCACCATCCACAGGCCTTTCTCGTATCAGTTGACTGCAGGTTCGTTTCCACACACCATCCAAGTTTGGAAGCTCGACGGCAAATTGCTTCATCAAGTTGCAGACGTACCGCTCGAGGAAAACATTCCGATTGAAGGCGTTCGGATGGGACCTCGCTTGGTGAATTGGCGGGCTGGCTATCCAGCAACGCTTCTTTGGACCGAAGCTTTGGATGAGGGCGATCCTCGCAAGAAGGTCCCGTTTCGAGATCAAATCAAGTCTTTGGCTGCCCCGTTTAGTGAGCCCCCTCGCGACTTGATTCGGTTGGAGCATCGCTACGCCGGGCTCGCCTCGTTTCCAAAAGCGTCGTGGCTCATGGCTACCGAAACGGATCGCGATCGTCGATGGGTTCGGTCCCTGTTGCATGATACGGATCAACCGGATCAAAAACCGAAGATCGTCGTCGACAGGAGCATGCGAGATCGTTACGGCGACCCAGGACGCATGCTTTTTAAGGCGGACAAAACCGGTTTTTACGTAGCGCAGCAAGTCGGCGCATGGGTATGGCTAGCAGGTCAAGGAGCCAGCCCCGAAGGGAACCTACCCTTCCTGGATCGAAGAAACCTGGAGACGCTGGAGACCGAACGTTTGTGGCGCTGCACGCCAGGAACGCTCGAAAGCGTCGCCTCGGTCCTTTCGACGGACGAAACCGATAAACCCACATTGATCACGCGACGTGAGTCCCCGAACAACCCCGCGAACTATTACTTGCGAGATCTGGCTGCCAACACGGATGTCGCCTTAACCGATTTCAAGGATCCAACTCCGCAGATTCGCGGAATCAAAAAGCAAATCGTTAAGTACCAACGGCGCGATGGCGTGCCTTTGTCGGCAACGCTTTATTTGCCAGCCGACTATGTGGAGGGGACTCGCTTGCCCCTCATTGTTTGGGCGTATCCGATGGAGTTCAACGATGCAAGTACGGCCGGTCAAGTGTCTGCCAATCCCTCCGAGTTCACACGCATTGCAGGGTTGAGCCATTTGACATTGTTAACTCAGGGGTATGCCATCATGGATGATGCAACCATGCCAGTGATCGGCGATCCAGAAACCATGAATGACACGTTTATCGAACAAGTTGTCGGAGCCGCCAAAGCGGCAATCGATAAGGCAGTGGAAATGGGTGTTGCGGATGGAAGCCGCGTGGGCGTAGGCGGGCACAGTTATGGGGCGTTCATGACCGCCAATTTACTAGCTCACAGCAACTTGTTCCGAGGGGGAATTGCACGTAGCGGAGCGTACAACCGCACCTTGACCCCGTTTGGCTTCCAGTCGGAACGACGACCGTTGTGGGAAGCGAAGGAAGTCTACGCCAACGTTTCGCCGTTCATGCATGCCGACAAGATAAAGACGCCGATTTTGTTTGTTCATGGAGAAAATGACAGCAACCCGGGCACTTTCCCGGTCCAATCCCAACGGATGTTCCAGGCGGTCAAGGGGAACGGAGGGACTGCCAGACTGGTCATGTTGCCGCACGAAAGCCATGGATATCGTGCTCGCCAATCGGTTTTGCATACGCAGTACGAAATGATCGCTTGGATGAACCAATTCGTTCGCGACGCAAAATAAGGCTAATTAAGGAGCGAAGCCGATCGCTTGTGGCTGAGCGAGGCCCTCGCTCAGGTATTGTCTGAATCCAGCGAGCGAAGGGCCTCGCTCGCCCACAATTGATAGGAATCCAGCGAGCGAAGGGCCTCGCTCGCCCACAATCGTAAAATAACGGGCGGGGCCGCCACGCCCGATTGCGTGCATCTTGGACCAAACAGGTGTAAGATATCCGGGATGTTTCTCCGTTCGCCCAGGTAACGCTCCACTCCATCCCTCCACTCGAACGCCGTTCTGCAGTGGCCAAACCCTAAAGAGGCAATGATGTTGAAATCCAAAACATGTCCTGATTGCGGTTCTCCAGCGAAGAACCCGATCGCCCGTCGAGACTTTTTGCAAGCTGCTGCGAGCATTGCGGTGCTTCCGCTGGCCGCTCGAATGGTTCATGGTCAGTCCGCCAGGAACAGCAAAGCCGAAACGATTGTCGGTGAGTTCCACGCAAGCCTTTCGGAGCAGCAGCGAGCCGAAATCTGCCGACCGTTTTCCGACGCTTTGCGAAGTAAAGTCAACGCCAATTGGCACGTTACTAAACCCTTGATCGGAAGCGATTTCTTTACAGCACCTCAACGCGAAATGATCGATAAGATTGTGAAAGGGTTAACGAGTGAAGAGGGTTACGAACGCTTGAACCGACAAATGGATGATGACGACGGTGGACTGGGTGCGTATAGCGTCGCCGTTTTTGGCAATCCAGCGGCGGGCGATTTCCAATGGCTGTTAACGGGCAGACACCTCACCCTGCGTGCCGACGGCGATTCGGTTCCAAAGACAGCCTTTGGTGGCGGAATGGTCTACGGTCACGGCGAGGAATCGAGCGCCGCCGCCAATATTTTCTACTATCAGACCAAGAAGGTAAACGAGGTCTTCGCGGCCTTGAACAAGGATCAAGCCAAACAAGCTTTGATATCATCCGCGGCACCGAAAGAAACCGACATCAAAATCCAAGGTGAAAAAGGAAAGTTCGCCGGGCTTGCCGTATCCGCCATGACCAAAGAACAGAAAGGGCTCGTTAAAGATTGTCTAACCACATTGCTGGCACCGTATCGAAAAGAAGATGGCGACGAAGCCATGAAATTGATCGAGGCCGCCGGTGGCTTCGACCAACTGCGGTTTGCTTTCTACCAACAGGAAGATCTTGGCAAGGACAATGTATGGGACATTTGGCGGATTGAAGGACCGAGCACGGTCGTGCACTTCCGCGGCGCCCCACACGTGCATGCCTACATCAACATTGCCCAAGTTTGATTTCCGTGCCGAACGTGATCTGATCGCATCGTTCAAGGCAAGGATGGAACGATGCGATAACATTTAACGAGAACCATGACCAATCTGACTGCTGGCTTTTTGCTGACGGAATTGAAGAAGTGCGCAAAGCCAGACAAGGCGGCTTTCCTCTCTTCCTTCTTCCAGTGCTTGCCTGGCGGCTACGGAGAGGGAGACCAGTTTTTGGGGGTGATCGTTCCCGACCAACGCCAGACTGCGAAGGCCTTTCGAACGATGCCTCTAAGGGAATTGAGTCTGGCGCTTCGATCACCTTGGCACGAGAGCCGATTGACCGCTCTTTTCGTTTTGGTGCACCAATTTGAAAAATCTAAAGCTTCGCAGCGTGCCACACTCTACGAATTCTATCTGGATCATTTGGATTGCGTTAACAACTGGGATCTGGTTGATTCCTCCGCCAGGCACATTGTTGGCGAATACCTCTTGGAACACGCCGATCAGCGGCGCGTTCTGTTTGAGTTGGCGTCATCCGACCAGCTCTGGCGTCAGCGCGTGGCTGTGGTCGCAACGCATGCGTTAATAAACAAGTTTGAGTTCCTTGAAATCAAGAAACTTGCAAAGCTGTTTCTTAAGCATCCTCACGATCTCATCCACAAAGCGGTCGGATGGATGCTTAGAGAAATGGGGCAGGTGGACGAGGTACAACTTGTCCATTTTTTGGAACAGAACGCCAAGAAGATGCCTCGCACCATGTTGCGCTACGCGATTGAAAAATTGTCAAAGGAGGAGCGAATGAAGTTCATGGAACGCTAAGGCGAGCGGCGATGTGAAAACTACCAATCCTAACCCGATACGTAAGTGAGGGACCTGCGAAATTGTCCCTCGCTTACGCTTCGGGTTGGGATACTCCAATCTGCCGCTCGCCTAACTGGACTTCAGCTACAATCAGAGCCATGTTATCGCAGATACGCCTACGTCGCCGAACACCCCTTGGTCGGACTGAGTTTCTAATTGGAGCTAATGAATGAAGTCACGTTATTTTGGCCGTTTGAACCTTGGCCATTTGAAATCGATACGGCTGGTCTTTTGGTTACTCTTGTTAATGGCCAATGGCACTTTGTTGAGCCTTGTTCAAGCACAATCGCCAACTTCGAAAGCGATCGCGGATGCGATTCAGCCGCTTCTCAAGGGCTACCAAGGGGATGTCAGTGTCGCGCTGTATCACTTTGAAAGCGATACACACTGGTCGGTACGTGGCGATGTCGTGATGCCGACCGCGAGTCTGATCAAGTTGCCTGTCATGGTGGAAGCTTATCAACAGGTTGCTGCTGGCAAAGTCAAATTGGACCAGCGTATTGAAGTGAAAAAAGACGATATGGTTCAAGGTTCTGGGATTCTAACGAGCCACTTCTCGCCAGGCACGACGATTTCATTAAGAGATGCTATTCGCTTGATGATTGTCTATTCAGACAATACCGCGACGAACTTGGTGATCGATGCGATTGGACTCCCGGCGACCACCGATGCAATGAAACAACTGGGTTTCCCGGAAACACAATTGAACGCAAAAGTTTTTCGTCGCGACTTGTCCATTGCACCGGAACGAAGCGAGAAGTATGGGCTCGGTAGTACCACGGCCCTCGACATGGTCAATCTGTTAATCCAGTTGAAGCGAGGGGAACTGGCGAGCGCAGAGGCGACTGCGGCGATGCTCGACCACTTGGTGAACTGCGATGACAAATCCCGATTTCCTTTGCTCTTGCCAACCAAAGTAAAAGTGGCCCATAAGACAGGTTCAGTCACCCGAGTTCGGACCGACGCGGGCTTGCTGATGGGACCTGGATGTACAATCGCGTTGTGTGTCTTGACGGACAACAACAAAGATATTCGATGGACAGACGACAATGCTGGAAACAAACTTTGCGCTGACATCGCCAAAGCGTCTTACGAATTGCTTGCGCCAAAGACCTTGGACAAAGAGCCAGCTACGTCGCCAGCCCTAGCAATGCGGATTGGTGCCACGGGGGATTTGGTCGAATCGTTGCAGCGGACTCTCAAAGCGAGACTTTCACCACCGGGAAACCTTTCGGTCGACGGTGATTTCGGGCCAGCAACCGAAGCGGCCGTAAAGGCCTTTCAAAAGCAAATGAACATGGAAGCGACGGGCGTCGTGGATGAAGCGACTTGGAAATCGTTAGGTGCATTGATCGAACAGGAGCAACCGTTGCCTGCACCGCAAGTGGTGAACCTGGAAAAGCTTGAAAAGAAACCTTCGGATGATCCGTATGGTCCACCCCAGGTTACTTGCACCGCTTGGACGATTGTGGATCGGGACAGTGGCCAACCGATAGCATCGAACAAATCGGAGGCTTCGATGCACATCGCTAGCACA
>JANMLD010000018.1:0-27289 GCA_031372345.1 Pirellula sp. | reverse complement strand
GCCTTCGAATCGAAACGCAATCGCGTTGTCCGATACGCGATCTAACAACGCCATCACTAACGCCGGATCGCCCATGTACTCCGTCCAGTCGCGAAGGTCCACGTTGGTTAAAAACGCGGTCGAGCCTCGACCGTTCCGGCTGTCGACGACTTTATAAAGCATGCTCGGAGTTTCAGGATACTCACGCCGCTCAATCTTGTCGAACCCGAACTCGTCGATGATCAGCAAGTCGAACGAGCGATAGTAACGCATGGCCGACGGCAACGTCTTAGCACCAGCGGCCCGCGTTAGCTCCTCCAGCAACGTTGCACTGGTTTCATATCGAACTCGATTACCCAACTGTCTCCGTTTTTTCGATGCCAGCTTCGTGCTCTTTGCGCTCATCCTGAAAGTCTCCTTGACCGTTCATTCTAAGCTCTGAGCGCGCCCGGAATTACGGCACCACCTCAGGCTGTTCCGTAGACATGAAGATAGATCTTGTACGAATCCCCTTCAACCAGCAAGCGTCAGTCTATCCGAAGTAGCATGGCTAGTCTAATCGGTGACTCTATTTGTCGTAAACTTGGCTTCGATTATCTCCTTGTTCCCTCACCTTATCACGAATCTCTTGTTTTGCTTTTTTCAATCGCTCCGGCCAAACAAACGTGGGTGCTTTGGACGGATCGTATCCAGACAAGTGATCGCCCAAACGATCGAGTGGCTTGGTATAGCTTATTTCTTCTTCACCAAGAACCTCCCTGCAAATTGCGGCGAGACATGGGTCGTACTCGATCAACTCCGCTCGCGTGTTCACATGATTGTGATCGTGATCCGGCTCGCGATTGTTATTGAACCAAGACTGAATGCCTTCAGCAAAATACTCCATGTGGTTGACAGAGGCATATTTGCCTTTCCACAAGCCTTCGTTCATCGCTTTTTCGTAGCATTTTTCCAATCGGCTGTCAAAAGTCATGTCAACGCGAATTAATCCACGCAGATGCATGTTGTGTGCAAATTCATGAATTAAAAGGTTTTCACTGGAATAGGGATCACCGCGGAAGGCCAGCAAATTCTCTTCGCCACACGAGCAGATAGCGTCGGTTTTTGATCCACCCAATCCCCGTGCACGCGCATCCCAAAAATCCTTGGGGGTCATATTTCGCTGTTCCGGCAAATCGGTCGTAAATTCATTGTGAGCCATTACAATCAGCCGCGATCCGCTTTGAATCATGGCTTTACGTACATCCGGTCTCGCCCGCAACATCATATTGACAAGGTAAGCCGCTTCCTTGAGGGCGTAATCGTTGACCTTTTCCGATGCAACGATCGGATAGCCATCTGCATCGACATACTTGGTGTAAAAAGGATCGAGTCCGAGATCTTTGGGTGGCCTCGCTACCGGTTGGGCCATTGAGCAACTTGTAACGCTTATCCAAACGAGCAAAGACAATACACTGCGGGAAAAGCGCTTCATACTCAGAGTCGTTCAGTAAATGGGGTAGGTCAGCGACGAATTGGTTACGATGCTGGCCAGGAGGCTCAAAGAATAGATTTCTGTTTTTTCGGTAGTATCGAGACACGGTCTAAACTGGATCTATTCGCAGTGATTCTAGCCCAAGTTACTATTTGTAGCCACTCTGGAGGCTGAAGACCCCAGAAAAGAAGAAAGGAGGTAGACGTTTGCTTCCGAGCGACCTGCCTGAGGAATCGTAGGAGCGGGTGGTTCCGCTGATGGATTTCTCCGCTTGTCCCTGGTAACGCCCATTAAGTCGCGAATCGCTAGCTGCCTCAGAATTCTCAAAAGCACGACCTCAGACAAAGCGAACAAAGCCGCGAGACCGAGTGAAATGATCAGAATCAAAATCGGCAAACGAGCAAAGTCCTGTTCGCGGTCCAGGGGATGAATATCGCGAAACGCGAAATGATAAATCGCCAGCATGCCCAAGGTCACGGCAGAAATCGCAAATCCGATCTAGCAGGCGTAGTCGAATCGGCCGGTGCCAATGTCCACATTGTGTTGAACCAACTTGGGGAAAAGTCAGTCGCTGGCTACGTCTCCGTCCACATGTGGATGGGAAGCTTGCGGCCTAGGGGAGCGCTGGTTGCTGCTACTTGCTTGGAATTCGTCTCAAGGTGGATTTGCATTAGATCAAGTCAGAGACAAACGGTCCGTCTCCCCATGCCGGAGGAGATACTGGACTATCGAAGAACAATTCCCAGTTTTTTTCTAGTACGTTCCTGAACTCAACCGACTCTCCAATATCCACCGCCTTTATATGCGATCGCTTCTTGTTATTGGATTGCTCTGCTGCTAATTCGGCTCCGAAGCGAATGCTGGCAAATATCAAAATAAGGATCGCAATTGGAACCGCAATTTGTTGTCGAGACAATTGCATTTTGTTCTCCTGGGATGAACTAAAGACTGGGACAGGAACCAGTGAACTTCAGTCTAACCGATTCAGCATCCGTGTGAACATCGATGCTTGCCAATCCCGAATGATTCGGCAATCGTCCTTATCGATTGTAGAGAACTGCGTTGTGACGGTTCCCGTTTTGTTGTCGCCCCCTAAGACTGGCTGTAGCTTCTCAGAATACGCAATAACGTCGACGGGGTATTGGTGACTGGCAACCGTTGGCTCCAACTTGATCCGCAGAATGGCATCAATATCATCAATTTGCGATGGACGTACAATCAGCGTCACGTTTTCTTTCGCCAATCAATCACTAGCAATCTATCCCGACAGTACTAAAGCGGAACAGGCGTGAGTGCTTGCTGTTGCTTGCTTCGCCGCCAACCGCCAAAGTCTATCTGTCCATTAGTTCCAAAGCTAGGCCACCAGTTCCAATTGCCACAGTGGGTCGGCTAACTCGTAGAATCGGTACTACCTGCCTACCTGTGGAAATGGACAAATGTCCGGACTACGGTAATAGTAATTACGCCTTGTTAGTGGCGCGACGACGACCAGCGAGCAGTATCGCGGAACTGAGTGTAAGCGAAACGAAGGCAGCCAGTACGATCATGTGAAGCCCCTGCCCACGCATTCCTGTCATCAACGCAACAGTGCATGGCAAAAGAAGCGTTGCAAGGCAAGCATACCATTGACGATTCGAAACAGAAGGATCATGAGGCCAATGTCGTGATCGGATACGGAAAACTAAACCGCCCACTGGAAAGCTACAAAGAATAATTAGATAGCCAAGTGGATTCGGATCGTCGCGGACAGACATAGAACTTGGAACAATCAACGGAATCGCAAGCATCGCACCTACAATTCCGGCTACTGCGAAGAAGAGTAGTGGTCCGCGATACTGTCTTTCGATTGCTTGCGACGAAATCGCATTGGGTTGTATTTCTGGAGCAGAGTAAGGGTTTATTTCAGAATTCAAAGCGACCGTCGAAATGCAGTGACTCCGTGGAGAAACAGAGTAGCAATACGCTATATCGTCATTTGAATTGATTAGTGGCTCGGGTAATGGTTTCAATGGAAACATTCGATCGAGTCGGTGACCTCCATGTAGCAAACCGACAAAAATACCAATTGCCATCCCCGTCGCTCCCATGATGCCAGGCGTTTCGAACATTAGCAAACGGTTATTCGTCGTAAGCCCGTAAATTGAGTCAACGAAGTACATCCCTGAAGCCCACCAACAGACAGGTTCCTTTCGACGAACGTTTCGATTCATCCAGCCGCATAGCAAAACTTTGCTTTTTCAGTGCACTTAATCGCCGCTTGGGTGTAATCGGTGGTACGACCGTACTGGCCATGAATTGTTGGGGAGGCGTCCAATGTGGACCAGTCGCGTAAGCGGCACGATTAGCAGCCACTCCCACAAGTAGCGAAGCGGATCGGAACAGAGTCCAGCTCCACCCCAGCACGTTTCCCCGCCGCTAGCGTACTCCAAGTCCACCAATTTGGGAATTCATCATGCCATCTCATATGGGAAGCTAGCAGATGGATTATCCTTGTAGATATTCACTTTGACTCTAGAAAGCGATAGTATCGTGAGGCAGAGCATTCCCGCAAAGCCGCAAACGTAGCGATCGATTTTCCCAATGAATAAAAACCACATGAACGCCAATAAATCCTATCTCTGCCTCATGGCCTGCCTGCTGGGCTTGCCTGCTGAGGCCCAGGATACTCCAGGCAAAAAAACGGTCAAACAACCGATCACTGAAGATCGCTTTGAGGTGCGAAATCTGGAAGGATGGACCATTTTCACCAATCGCGAAGTGCAGAAGCTTTACCCCGAAGAGGCGGCTAAAACGATGGAGCATCTACGATGGGAACTCTATCAGATCAAACTGGCCGCCCCCGCTTTCGCAGTGCGCAACTTGCAAGAAAACAACGCCATTTGGATTGAATATGATGAGAAGGTGAGCTTGTCGTACCACCCAGGACGGTCCTGGCTTATCGAGCGCAAATACACAATCCCAAGAGACCCTAAATCGTTCATGTCGCTCAGCGTCAAAACACACCTTGGGGACTCTTACCGCCACCCGTTTGTGGTTTTTCACGAACTGGCACACGGGTATGATGCTCACTTCAACAGTAAGGGCGAGGGCTACGGCAACCAAGAAACCATGGCCAATTACGAGCGCATGATGAAGGAAGGGAAGTACGAGAAAATCAAGCTATGGGACGGCCGCATCGCTTCCCACTACGCCCGTACCAATCACATGGAATACTGGGCCGAGAGTTCGGAAGCCTATTTCGCCGTGAACGACTTCTATCCGTTCGTCCGGGCGGAATTGCGAGAACATGATCCAAAGATGGCTCAGATTATTGAGCGCTATTGGGGCGTGGATCCCGATCACGTGGTGAAGTTGGAGAAGGACCTGGTGGCCTACCAACAACTGATGCAGCAGAGTACCAACGGCGCAGAGCAGGCCAGCGATCCTGCGACCGCCGCGAAATACACCCCAACTGCTCTATACGAAAATCGCGACATCGACGGCTGGCACGTTAACATCAGTCCGCAATTGGTGGCTCAACCTGGGCTGTGCGCAACCATGGTAACGCTGTTGAACTACAAGCTGCACATGATCGATCACTTTATCGCTGAACCTGGCCGCAAGCAATTGCATGAGATACCGATCTGGCTTGAGATCAGCCAAGCAGGTCCGTACATTCGGTATTGCGGGGAAAGCGGACCGTTAAACGACGCGGCAGTGAATCCCGACAAGCTTGGAGCTGTGGAGATTCGCGACTCGCAAAGTATGCTGAAGTGGGCGATGATCGAGCAGTCCGACGTGCTTCACGCGTTGGCGTTGGCTTATTACGACCGACACGCCGCAAAGCCGGATTCTGAACTAGGCAAAAAGATTCGAGCCGCCTACGAACACGCCAAAAATGACGACGGATTCAAGTCGGTGCTGCGATTCGACGGCCAACGCGTACCACATCCCGGTTTGGTCAGCGAAAGGCAGTACTTTGCCGATTTGATGGAAAGTTATTTCCTAGTTAATGATCACTATCCATTCATCAGATGCGAGTTGAAGGACCAGGACTCGACGGGATTTGCAATCATTGCTGGCCTGTGGGAAGGCAACCCAAGACGGTAAGGCTGTCATCCCAAGCAATCGTTGCCGGTGGAGAACGTGTGGTTTATCGCTACACTCCTTGCCTCGTTCGCGATGTCAAATTCCGCCGCTCCGGTTAACCGCCTTGTTATGCCATCGCTCCGTTATGAAGCATCGCAAACCGGACGGCATCATCAAGTGAGTACAGATACTCGTCACAGTACGCAAAAGCATTTTCATCTTCGACGTCCGGATTGATGCCACCAAAGCCCGATAGTGGCCCCCATACGAATTCAAGCCTCTTGTCGCCGACTGTCATCGTTACGCGCCAAGAGCGATGCTCTGCATTGACGACTTCCTCTGAGAGTTGCGCCCGTGGAAACTGTTCATGTAGTGCATTGCACAATGCATTGGACGTGAGCAGCGGAATCTTTAGACGAATCGGTTCCTTGCCGCCCCAAGAATCTCCACCCCATGCCCAAGCGCGATCCAGATGAAGTATTTCTGGTGCGCCGAATTCCGGTGCCGCTTCGAGGTTGTGGGTGACGTAAAGCACGTTCGTTGTTCGTACGCGAGCCGTCACATAGCCATCATCAACACGAGAGTCATCGAGCACCTGTATGTCACGGCGTACGTCCTTCGCAATGAAACGCGAGATCTCGGCACCAGCACGAAACGTGCTGCGGAGTCTGCGTAGACGCCAAGTGTGGAGGAATTCTCGGAACATCAGGGCACAACGTCCGCATTCATCGAGTTGCCGAAGTACGGTCACCATCAAAATGCGGTTGACCGGTGACTTCGATGCAATGCTAGGTTCTGATTTCTTATTGTTTGGTCAGCCTTGATTTGATGTTCTATTGGCCGATCAGGATGTCAGTACGCCGAGTACTGTCTGGAGCATTGTAGGGGTACTGTGTTCACGCTGCAACACGATAGCAGGCGAGGACGGCGTGGATGCATGATAATGCAATATCCGACCGTTCTCTCCCGTTGCATTGAGCTAAACGCGGGCCTGATAGAATTTGCGACGGGTTTTGAGGCTACGCGCTTGCTCAATACTCGTGGATTTTCCCGCCACGTTCTTGAACATGCGACCAAAGTCCTTAACCATTTGCGACCAAGCGTCAGCGTCGATTCCCAGCGCGTTTGCCAGCTACCCTATTGCGTGCCAACCAATCAAGGATCTCTAGATATTCCGCCTCCGCCACAGAAAAGAAACCTTTGTCGCTGCACCGCTTCTTGTTGCGGCTAGAATGTGCCCCCAAGGGATCCGTCCGCTCATCGATCGAGACTGGAGACAGAAAATCGCCAACGCGATCGACTCGCTCAAACGCAAGCGAATCGCTGCCAATAGGACTGGCTCGTTGCGAATCGAATTGAGATCCAATTCGGTCGGTTCGGCTGCAAGCCAAATGGATTGACCATCGAACTCTTGTTTGACTTTGCGGTTTGAGTGTAAGGAGCAAGCCTACTGATAATATTTGCTCCCCAATTTGTGGGTTCACGGTGACAGATCATCAACTCATAGTCGGCGTAAAAGGCGTCCGGTTTTCCGGCGAGATCTATAGTTACGTATACAACTCCGGGAATGTGTTTATTGAAAGCGCGAACGTCGGCATTGCCGCCTAGGTAGAAGGGGTGCGGAGCATGGAAGACACCACCGTCTATTTCCCCCAGGACCGAAGCCAACGCAATCGCACGAGCATTATCGATTTCTTCCCAATTGTCGTCGTTAACGCCCATATTTTTCCAATCGGATATCAAATAGCCATCCATCCGATCTAGCAGGCGTAGTCTAATCGGCCTAGGTTGGATGACATGAAGCAAAAACATTCCGCTTGCCGCTAGAAACTTGCCCAGCATACCAAAAAAGCAATGTTGATACGATTGCCGTACACACTATGGAAAGGCCCCAGATTTTCTTTAGAGTTTTCCATCCAGGCAAGCTTGAAAAATCGAGCATCTGCTCTCGTTGGTCGGCAAGTGCAACGACGAAAAACAGAAATCCAATCGGAAAAATTATCTGCAAAAAGATCAAGAGTGCGAAGGCAATAATGAGCCCGTCGGCACCGTACCGAAGCAATGAAAAAAGCATCGCGGTAGCGATCATAGTCCACAGTACATCCGCTATCGCGAAGTTAAGTCGCCCCGCATGCATCGGTTGTCTCTAGTGATTCACCACCGCCCGTGCTCTGCATACAGTTTTCCATTTGATTGGTCGTACCAGACAAGCCAATGTTCTTCATTTTGCTTGTCTTCACGCGCGAAACTGGGCACCATTTTTGCAAGTTCATCTTCTGCTGGCCACCAACTATGCTTCGCAAATTTAAAAAAACCGCCTCCTGCTTTTTCTGTTGGTTCCAAGCTCCATTCCTTCACGAGCTGTTTCTGAAGCACGTCATCACTAACCTCAAAGACAAATCCATAACTAGCATCAAAACCAGCGTATTGGCCGCCGCTTTGGACTAGTTTCGCAGACTTCGGTGTCGGCTGTTTTGAGTGAGCGGAAAATGTAAGCTTAGAATCGGAACGATTGCATCCACCAAGCTGCAAGAAAAATATTAGTACGACGGTGGCAATAAACGTTCGCGTCCACATGTGGTTGGCCCCTAGATGTTTGGGGGACCTGGCCTTGAACGAGTCACCGTTGACGCGAGTCTACCAAATTCGATCTGCATCCAACGAGATAAACCGGTCAATGCGAGGGGCATGAGCAAGAGCATGAAATTTAAGCTGGTACCCATCCATTCCGACAGAACCCACCATATTCCACAAATGCTAATTCCAACCAGAATCAAAACGAGTCTGAATGATTGAGGTAGTTCCAGCCAGAGCTTTGCCAGTCGCAATCGAGTTCCAGATTCGCCAACGCGACACAGGTTGAGTGCAGGATGGGCAGCTATGGCGTGCAAGCTCGGATGGTGCCGAAGTGTCTTTGCATTGTGTCGATTCGTAAGGATTAACTTCGAGCATGAATTAATGGCCAAACGAGTGGCAATCGCAGAACGTCGATGTATAACGGGAACCAGCTTATTCTCAAGTAACTCCAGTCTAACCGATCCAACCGCCGCACGCTACTTGCACAGCATTGATTTGAACCAACTTGTGGAAGACGCTCGACGCCAACTCGGCTATGCCCGCGTGTGGACAGGAAGCTTGCGGAAGGTGCAGGATTGAGCGAGTTGATCGGCGAAATCCTTCCCAAATCCCGATCTTTTTTATCCCGCGTTTGGAGGTATTCGTTGATTATCGTAGTGGGACTTCCAGTCGTTCGCAGAACGAAAGTCAATGTTTGGAAACGACTCTACCAGTTTCGCGATTGTTCCATTGTCCATTCCATCAATGTGAATGTCCGACTCGTGGCAAAGAAGAACCTGCAAATGGGAATCGGGCGACTCAATCAGTAGATCCGATTTACAAATCTGAAATATGCCCTGAGCTACGGAATCCTCGATAAAGTAAGGAAACAAATCAAGGCCAACGGTCATTGGCTTGTGCCATAAGTCTGGATGAAGTTTGCAACCCCAACCGTAGGATACGGTCAAATTGGGGCTGCTTAAAATTTGGCGCAACTGTGAAGGCAGTTGCACAATGAACTCAAGCATCACCTCGGCCGTTATATAAGACGAACTGAACTTGACTTCGAGATTTGGCATTGGACTTTTCTGCGGATAACGAACAGCAATCTATCCCAACACAAACAAGTTAAGGCTTTTGGCCGCTTTGGATTTCCGGCAATTGACCTTTGCGGCGCCAGTAGTTGATGGCATCCATTCGTTGTTTCTCAACTTTCGCGGCAGGCAAGGGGAAATCGAACTTGTATTCAGTAGGCAATACGTTTTGAAGAACGTAGCCTGCCAACTCGCTATTTCGAGGATTTTTAAAGACCACTTCACTCATTGAGAATGTATATCCGAGTCGTTGCGTCGTGTCCGAAAGTGCGTGCGCGAGGAGTTCTTCTATCTGAGCCGAAAGCTGCAGGTCCGACCCTGCATTCAATGACTTGTCTAGAAACGACAGAATGATGGATGTTCTCTCAGGCGCTTTCCTTGAATCGTATGCGTTTTTAAGCGATTTGATGGCTTGCACGGATTCGGAATGTGACAGAAAGGCAATCAAAGCCTGTTCCTCGGATGGCCAATGACCTCCTATATCGTTCGTCACCATCTCGTGAAACTCATGCAACATGGCGTCGATCGCAGCATCACGGTCTCGCGGAAGAATTAGACGCGCAGCCATAAGTCTTGTTTCGAGTTCGCGAGCGTTTTTGAGTTGGTGAAAAACGTATTCGGCCGTTTTCACATTGAAGGGCAATTGACCAACAACTTCAAGCAACTTCGTTTGTACGCCAGAATCCTTCGATTGATCAATGACTTTAGAGATGCAATCAAAAGCCACTTCGGGAAACTTGGCTACCAACAAGCGGGAGGATTCGACGGCTTCATTGCCACCGCTTTCGACCCGCTCAATCA
Source organism: Pirellula sp. (assembly GCA_031372345.1). Lineage (GTDB taxonomy): Bacteria > Planctomycetota > Planctomycetia > Pirellulales > Pirellulaceae > JBKCUI01. Next base: position 17,317 of record JANMLD010000018.1, on the reverse strand, counting down.
AGTACTTTTTTTCGCCTTTCATTGAGACTTCTTCCCACCAAGCCTTCGCTTGCTCACGAGCCAAATCGCTAGATTTCCCATCTCCAAATCGTTGCCCTGCAATCTTGCATAGGATGATTTCGGCGCATTTCCCAACCGTCAAAAAATTATCGGAAAAGTGTAATCCCCGCTGAAACGGAGTCGATCGAGCTGGCATGGAATCGCCGATTCTATCAATCAATTTAGGGACGGCATTGATTCCGATTTTGACTAGTTGCATGGCGGGATCTTGTGTGCGATCGCCAATGGCTTCCTTCGCAACACCGTCGTGTGGCAGTGGGTCATTCCAGAAAATATCCCAAACCCCAGGTGCGAGCGATTGACCTCTATTTTGATCCCTCAATTGAAATATCCATTCATCGATCTGCTTGTCCACGGACAAGCTTGAAATATTCTCAACTGTTTCATGCCTCGCGTCCTGAGCAATCATCTCAAGAAGGTCATCTTCGAGAACAGCCACAGTTCGCGAATATTGTGAGTCCTGAAACGCATTTAAGTATTTCTGAACCTTCGCAAGAATCTGTGGTCGAGTGACTTTCGTATCGCCAAGCAAGAGTAGAATTTCTCCAAATGCAGCATTGGCGAATGCTGCCTTTGACTCGACGTCAAGTTTTACTTTCGGGCGATGTACGACTGCCATGGTCAGAAAGTTGTCGCACGATTCGAGTTCATTACGTTGGTAGGCGGCACGTGCAAAAACCAGCAATTGCACCCATCGATCGACTTCGCTTCCGTCGCGTTGAGGATGCCGAGGATGATGTTGATCATTGCTTTCCAAGACTTGTTTCGAATACTTCGCAAAATCAACCGACGCAAAAGTCTGTGTACTTTTGTCAAAAGTGCGACGCCTCAGGTCGGGGCCGATAACTGTAAAACTTGCGTCCGACTTGCTCTTTAAGAACCCATAGAACGGTATTGCTATCTTGTCCCCTGTGATCCTGTCCGTCTGCTGGAATTCATGGACAGATACAAATGGAAGTAGCCAGTCTTCGCAGGGATAAAGTTCGTCAATCTGCTCGAAGGCGATCTCGGTCCGTTCACGCAATTGTGCTTGTGACGGCCCAGTCAATACGACAAAGGACATCCACCAAAGCAACCCGACTAGCCATCCCTTTTTTCGAAATGCGTTGCGAATCATCCGTGGCTCACAATCCGATACTAGGAGGTAGTCAAGATTCATTGAGATGATCCTTTCAGGCGATTTCTTTCTAGCCGTCTAACCGTTGATCGTTCGGATGTCGGAAAAAAAATATTCCCCATCGTCATTAAGGCAAAGCAATATTGTCTTTTTGTCATTTCCTCATACTCCGCCAACGCATAGCCCACCAAGCTTCCCCGCCGCTTTCCGCTTCAGTCTATCCGATCTAGCGGTCGTACAGCAAGCGATCAATTCCCATGTCCACAATGGGTGGGCTAGTTCGTGGAGGCAATACGCTAGCGGCCAAGGCATCGCGTGGCCAGTCGTCTTTATTCATGTTTGAGCCGGATAACGTTTCAGTTCAGCGGTCTTGCATTAGTTGCAAAAGCTGGACGTAAACTTTGAAGTCTATCCGATCCAGTGGGCGTTGAGCAATTGCCGGGAGCCTGTTCACAACCAAGATATCACAAAAATCAATGTGACCACCGGCGATATTCTTGTGACGCGACAGTTGAAACGATTTCTCAATTCCCTTCGCCTTAACAAGCCGAAAGGTTACACTCTTTACTACGATATCTCTTTGCATTGATCCGCTTGCCATATGGTGCTCTGTGTCCCTTACCATCGTCACGAATGAGCCTTGCCTTAATCCCGATGTCAACTCAACCGGAGATCGCCACCTGGGTACGCGTGACAGGTTTGATGCTTCCGTTCAATATGATTATCCTGGGAAGGCTATCGGCTGCCTTGCAGCGGCGAGGATGCTACAGAGTCGAACTCTTCCACAAGCGTTCTCGACAATCTGGGGGCCAATCGTCGATGGCAATGGAAATGCACTTGACTCTGTGTGCGTGATCAGTTCGTCACGCATGCCTGACTTAAGGGAACTTGAGCGTGGGCACGATGCGCAATATCTTAGAAACCTTGCGGAGAGCGTGATTCGATCCAAGGCTTGTGCCGATGTAGGAGAGGATCCATTCATATCTGATTTTGGTAAAGAAGCTGATATTACTCCCGGCACCCTGGATGCCGCCCGGCTCGCGGTTGGCGCAGCCTACGATACGGTTGATATCCTTTTGCAGTCGCCGAATGGGGAAACTGCTTTTGGGCTGGTGTGGCCACCAGGCCACCACGCCGAACGCGATCTGGCGATGGGCTTCTGCTAACTTTCTAATGCCGCTCTAGCAGCGCTGTACGCGAGGGATCACAACGTTCAACTTCGTCCTGGTCATCGCAATAGGGTCGTAGTTATCGATATCGATCACCATCGAGGCAATGGAACCGCTGACGTTCTAGCCAATCAAGCGGACACGCTCCTGATAGATGTTTCGTACCGTTCCCCTTACGATGAGATTCGAAAACGCTTTACTGACGGTCAATATGATGCGGATCAAGACCGATATCTTCAAGCCGGTAATGAGTATCCGTACTCGCGGCCAGATAAAGACTGGGGACTTGAGGCTCACCTAATGGCAAGCGCGCCGAATATCGTGTCCGTCGAATTTGAAGGGGAGCAGTTGCCTGAAGCGATTATGGAGCGATTTATTGAAGAGGTCCTTCCCATCGTACGGAACTTCAGTCCAGACTTGGTTTTGTGGTCTGTCGGCCTAGACTCAGCGCTGGGCGATCCTATTGGCGGGCTTGGCAATCTACCCAGCTCATTTTACACCATGTTGAGAGGCCTCAGACTGACGCTTCCAGATGCCAGGCACGGAGGCCTTTTGGAGGGAGGCTATGATGAGCTACGTTGGTTCACTTGCTTGCCTCCGGCACTGCTTGCTCTTCACGAAAACCCGAATGATACCGCAAACCGCTGTCGTGCTTTTGGCGTGTATAGGAGAGCATTCACCCTGTAGTTCCAGAATGGTTTATGAAAGCAAATTGCCGGAAGGAATTAGACGCTTTCACCAGGAGACGAGCGTAGCTATCGCTTGATGCAAGACGCTGGTTGCTGGCTAGGCCGATCCTGCAGGAGTACGACGCTTCCACAGTTGATGAGCTACTAGCGGTTCATCCAGCCGAATTTGGGAAGCGCACTGCCAGCCAGTGTGGCAAGCTGCATGGATTACTGCACACTAGCTACAATTTGAATACATTGCGACGCTTTTCAGTTGCGGCATTGTCTAATTCGCTGCGGCGATGGACAATGGAATCAATTATTTGTGAAGCCCTTTCGAATTGCTTTAAGAATGAATCGACGAAATACTCTTCTGGTCGCAGTGCGTTTTTTGCTTCCGTTTTTATTGACAAGCGAGATAGGTTTATTTGCCACTGAGCCTATTGCCGCCTTTGAACAGGGGGCGCGGGTTCTGTTTCAAGGTGACTCGATTACGGATGGTAACCGTGGTCGAAGCGCAGACCCCAATCATATCCTTGGTCACGGTTATGTGTTCATCATCGCCGCACGACACGGTGCGCAATTCCCGCAAGCAAAAGTTGAGTTCATCAATCGAGGCATCAGTGGGAACACTGTATCGCAACTTCAACAGAGATGGCAAAAGGATTCACTCGAACTGAAGCCCGATCTCTTAAGTATTCTGGTCGGCGTCAACGACCACGGTCGAGGTGTACCGCTGGAAGATTTTGAGCAAGCATACGACGGTTTGCTAACGGAGACGAAAGCGGCCATTCCGAAACTCAAGCTCGTACTCTGTGAGCCATTCCTCTTGCCCGTAGGAAGAAAGAAGGAAGACTACGAATCGTTCAAGGCTGACATCCTAAAGCGGCAAAAAGTCGTCCAACGGCTTGCGGAGAAGCATTCGGCGGCACTCGTAAAGTTTCAATCTGCGTTCGACCTGGCATGCTCGAGAGCTCCTGCGGAACATTGGATTTGGGACGGAGTTCATCCCACACATAGCGGCCATCAAATCATGGCTGACGAGTGGGAACGCACCGTTCGAGAGTTCTGGCCAAAACGCCCCTGAGTCAACAAGCCAACACACCAGCGCACTTCTCCGCCACTTACCGTTTCAGTCTAGTTGATCCTGCAGGAGTACAACGATTCCACAGTTGAGAAGCGAAGAGGATCCCGCCGAATTCGGGACACTAGCAGCAGTTCGCTTTGATCTACCAAAGTTCGCTCGATGACTTCCTCTTTTTTGGCAGCGGCTGAGAAAACATGAGCCTTTCCTTCTATCCTGTGACGGATGTAGTCTTTTTTCTCCAACCGCCTTAGCAGAGTTTGAACGGTGGCATAGTTGGCCTTTCGCTCTTGCGACAAGACATCGCACTAGCTTGGATTTTCGTACCAAACCACGTTGTTGCTAGCACGACCAGCCACGACCAAATCCAAATCGCCATCTTTGTCCATATCGATGACGCGAATGTCGTAGGCTTGCTGATTCTCACCAATCAGATGAGACTTGAAGTCACCTCGTCCATCGTTCTCGTACCACATGGCTTGCTGGCTGCCGAAAGCAACTGTTGCTACATCGATATCTCCGTCCCGATCGAGGTCGATCGCCGCTAAGCAATGTGGCTCACGCAATTCGCCGTCGATGGTGTGCTCGGTCCAAGTGGCGGAGCTCGTGTCGCGTTCGAACCATACGACGCCCACCCCGTGACCTCGTGACGCAACGAGATCCATTTTCCCATCACCATTGACATCCGCCGGATGGATATTGGTCGCGCCTGGTTGTTTAGCTGAGACCATTTCTTTCTTCCAAGGCTGCGTAGGATCCTTGCCCGCTTGCCACCAAGCAAACCATTGGCCGTCAGCGCCCGCCTTAGTACCATCCCCTTTTGCGCCCGAGGCTGCATCTGGCAAGCCGTCCCCGTTGATGTCACCGATACCCAGGTAATGAGACAGGCCGGGAGCATCCCCCGCGGCAAATACGAACCGCTCCCAACGTTCCGCTGTTAGCGGATTTTTCGGAATGCGATACCAGACAAGCGAATACGGAAATGGCTCTTTCGGTTGAGCGCTGGTTGCCAATAAGTCCAGGCGTCCAACATTATCGACATTGCCAACGAGCAAGCCGTGAACGCCGTTGACTTGATCGTCGACCAGCCGTTCATTCCAGCGATCCGTGAGCGGATTTGCAGGGCGCTCCAACCAGACGATGCGACCAGGATTATAGGGGGTGCCAATAACGTCAAGATCACCGTCCCCGTCAACATCCATCGATTCGCTATGAATCCAATTCGCATTTTCGGATCCCAGGATGATGGGCTTCCATTCCGGAGCAACTAGCAACTGGGTTTTATTGCCAGCGTTGCAAACGATGTCGATCAAGCCATCACCCGTAAAATCGCCAGCAATCGCGGTCATGCACCCCGCCCCTTCATAGACGACATGCTTCGTCCACTTGCTAATCTTTAGCGGCTCATTGGCTTGTCCGCTAACCGACGTGCGATCGCTTTCCATCGACAACAGCGCCGATGCAAACCGTTTTCCAACTTCGATGGTCCCATCGCTATCGAAGTGAACGTCATTGGCCAAACCCACTCCAGCGGTATCGACATAGCGGCAATCGCTGAACTCGTGACCAACTTGCTTTTGTGCCGCGATGATTTCCGGCATGAACTTGTTTTTGCGTTCGTGAAAATGGACGTTGACAGAAACAAGAACAGGCATTTGTTCCGCATTGAGATCGCGTCGCAACGTTGCAAACATCGCCTTCAGCCGCTGGGCGTAATTGGGTGCATCGTTTGCATTCGCGTCCGATTCGCCTTGTATCCAAGCGAGCCCTCGGAAGTTAACCGTCATTCCTTCGGCTTCTGCAAGCGATTTGGCGGCACGCACTTCTTCGAGCAAGGCTCGATAGCACGCGCCGCGTTTATCTTCGCCGGTAGGGTCCCAATCGTCGGCGACACTGGTACCACTCAAGGCTACTTTCACCACCGCGAGTTCGCTCTCCCTCCCAAGTTGCAGATCGCGACGCTTGAGCTTGCGAGCGAAAGATATCTCGGGACCGAACCCACCCGATGGATTGACAAAATTGCCGTATTGGCGAGGCTCTGATTTCGGCCCAGGATTGCCAAGCGGTTGGACGGAAAGCCGCGTCCACTCCGTTCGGGACGAAATGGAATCGTGTTGGTCAGGCGGAGGATCGCCGACACGAAAACGGAATCGTATCAACGCATCCAACTCATCCGTACCAAACTTGGCCGGGTCGGTATCGAAACCCGTCGCGTTGGATTGCCCTGCGACGATCAGAAAATCGATACTCTTAGTGGTTTTCGTTTCCGTTGACGATGCCAAGCTGCATGTCGCCAACACTACAAAAGTCATCAAAAAGGTCGATCGATGGTAGAAATATTGCGTATGCATTGCGAAACGTACCTATCCAAGTTTGTTTTAAAAGGCTGAGTTCGGCTCTATTGTACAGCGCAAAAGGATTGCCATTCAGCGTGCATGCGTATTGGTTGCGTTCGGTACGTGGATCCGTCGCTCCGACGACGGATGTCCTGTTTCTTAACGTCTATTGCGTGCATCGATCCGAATGGATGTTTCACTTCAGCGGCAGCCAACTCATCCACCGTTTTTCCGAAGGTGCTCGCTTGTGCGGTTCCGGAAAGACCGGAGGGCACTGTACCTTTGAATCTTGCCGTGGCGAAGATAGCAGGCAAAAGTGCAGTGTCCACGATTCTATTGCGTCCTAAGCTGGTACAATCTGCACAATACAAGCGATCCGTTTCCGACTATTCTTTACAAATCGGAAACCACGGGATGTTCTCGATTGCATGCGTCTGATTCTTTTGGAGGTTGGTGATAGTGTTCGCAAAAGCTTATCGTTTATCCCCGCTGTATAGCGTGTGCGTGTCAGTGCTTGTCCTGTCTCGCCTTGAAGCACAGATACCAAACCAATCTGTTTCCGTCGAGGCGGGCAGTCTGCCGATCATCCTTACCGCTCCCGTTGATGGTAGCGATCCGATCCCCGGCGAGCCACAACGTCAAGGCAACGCTTTGCGAATCGGTGTCTATGTGGATAAGGGGGCGGGGCCTAGCGTCAAAAATCTGTTGTCGGTACTGAGCAAGTTCGCCGACGTTACAGTGACGCAACTCAAAGCGGACGACATCCGATCCGGTAAGCTTGCTGAGTTGGATCTGTTGATGCAGCCTGGTGGCAGCGGTGGCGGACAGGGACGGCACCTTGGCGAAGACGGTCGAGATGCGATTCGCGGGTTTGTCAAAGATGGTGGAGGCTTTGTCGGGATCTGCGCGGGGTCGTATCTGGCCTCGGCGCACTCTTCATGGTCGCTAAATATTTTGGATGCGAAAGTCGTTGATCGTCAGCATTGGAACCGAGGCAACGGCACGGTTGAGATCGCCATGACGGATGAGGGTCGCAAATTGTTGGGTGCCGAGAATCAAAGACTGTCGATTCACTACCGCCAAGGTCCACTGCTGGCTCCGGGGAACCGACCGGACATCGAAGACTACGAGATCGTTGCAACTTTCGAAACAGAAATCGCGAAGAACGGTGCTCCGAAGGGAGTCATGAAGGGCACCACTGCAATCGCGAAGGGAAAGTTTGGAAGCGGACGAGTCATTTGCTTTAGCCCCCATCCTGAAAAGACAGATGGGCTGGAACACATGGTTCGCTTTGCGATCGATCATGTTAGGCGGGATCGAGAGAATCATTGATTACAGGACACTATTTGTGCATCGCAACCGTCGCGAAACCGAACCTTGCCTGCAAGTCATAACGGCTGGCAACAAACCGCGTATTGGGACGATGCCTGCCAGGTATCCATCGAGCGGCGGCTGGCGATGAGTCAAAACAACTTCCAATTCGACACTCCGGCTTGTCAAACCGGTGCGAGTTGGACGGTGGTGTCTGGTCCTCACGAGTCCGCCGCTACAAAAGATCGGGGCAATGGTCAAGACGATCGCGAGTGTAGTCGGTATTACGATCGCTTGGCAGCAAACCCAAGGGGTATTGTGCCAAAAGACACTCTGGGCAGATCTTGCTCAGCTTCGTTGAACTGCCGTATGCCGCCCGGCATGTACCTACGGTGGTGTGAGGAGGGTGCCCGGCAAAGGGCATCCTTACCTGATTTCGTTATTTGCTTTAGGTTAGCCATAGTGAATTGCAAAACCAATAAATTGCATGAAATGTTCCTTGGGATCTGAATGTTGGTCCGACAGAAAGTTTCTGCATTAGTCTTCATCGATCCAACCAATTGTAAATCTCTCCAATTCACAGATTGCACTTAGAAAAATCAGATTGTCACTATGCCACCGCCACGGTATCCATGTCCGTGAGTATCGGGTTGCAGTCACAAATGATCGAGTCGGATCGGTCTGTTTGAGCTGGAACGATACACGCATGGTCATTGAACCAAGCGATACCCAGAAGCCCCGCGTAGAGCCATAGCTTTCGGTCGCCGTTACCACGTAGCCATTTCGTTCAAGCGAGTTACGAGCAACCTCAATATCAGATGTGGCTAGAGATGATCCGTAGTACTTGCGAGGTGCTTTAGTCATGACAACGAACTTGAAATTCTCAGGCGCGGCGCCGGCAAACACATTCTTAATGTACCCCATCTGGCTAATTGTAGGGCAGGAGAGTCTGGACGCTCTCAGACTTGCTTCGGTCGATCTGATCGCAGCAAATTCATAGGTGAACCAAGAATCCCAGGGAGATTAATTGTCGCCCCATCGCATGTGTGTGCCCCTAGAGAAACGGAAACTCAAGGTCGCCGCGTACGACGCGAACGATTTCCAGCGTACTGTCTTTTTCGCGAAAGTAGATGATGTAGCTTCCCTCATACGTCGATCGAATACCTTCGCCAAGATCGCGTCGGTCGTCACCGATGTCCGGATGTTTCGCAACCAACCGACACTTCTCTCGAATCTTCTCTACCCATTGTCTTGCGGCAACGGGCTTGTCTTTAGCGATGAAGCGTGCGATCTCTTTAAGGTCATCTTTTGATGCCGCCGAATACCGGAGTCGTAGCATCAGCCTATCCTTGATTGCTTAACGACTGGATGCGTCTGACTTCGGCCTCAACTTCGTCGAAGACTGCCTCTTCATCAAATGACTCGCCGCGATCGAGCTGGCCTATACCCACAGCCATTTTCGCGCGCAGTTCTTCTCGGCCCTTCAGTAATCGTATGCCATCAACAACTGCATCTTCTTCGGATTGGTACTTGCCCTGTGCCACCAAGCTTCTCACAAAATCGTTCGCTTCGACGGGTAAATTCACATTCATGACTTGTCTCCACTGCAACCGGGCCACCCAACATCGCTTTACCGCTTGCCTGCGGGTTTCACTTTGGTTAGTCTTACTTCCATTGTAGTTCCAACCCATTGGTTAAGTCCACTGGAAATTCAACTCCGCGGACGCGTCATCTGGATTGCAACGTTTCTGGTCTTCGTAGAACCAATCTTTTTGCCACGTTTTCCGTTTCGGCTGCGAATGGCATCGGCAAACCTCGCACGATTCTATGCAACTAAAGATCCCCAACAATGGACGTCTTTTCCGGCCGTCGAGCACCTCGATATTCTGCCAACCGAGCAACGTGACCGCCGAATTGGCTTATCGACGTGTTCCCCTGCGTTGCGGTTTGCAATGTCTGGCGAAGCGTGACCCGCACAGTCATCTAACTGAAAATACCCGAATCGGTGGATCCGACCGACGTCAATTAAGCGCGTTTCGAACTCGCGCAGGTTGCATCCGCCTCACTGTCTAAGAAATGGGAAAAATGGACTCTCCAACCCGCACCGGTCACCCCAACCGGTGCGAGTATTTGTTTGGCTAAAATACTTTTGGGTGACCAACCTCGGGACGGCACGCTTTCCAATGAAGACCCTTTTCGCATTCTGACAATGCGAGCGGCTTGCTCGTTCGAACAAGTTGAATAGGATTCCAGAGTGTGAAGGTACACTAATCGCAGGCTGGAAGCCTATGCCACGCTAAGCCAAGATTTCGCGGATCAGTTTGCCTTCGACGTTGGTCAACCGTCGCTGGATTCCGTTGTGCTCAACGCTTAGACGCTCATAATCCAAACCGAGAAGGTGCAAGATCGTTGCGTTGAAATGATAGAGCGGGTGCACATTCTCAATCGCCTTTTGTCCGAATTCGTCGGTCATGCCGTGACTGACCCCTGGCTTCACCCCTGCACCTGTCATCCAGCAGGTGAAACCATCCGGATTGTGATCGCGTCCCTTGGCCCCTTTTTGAAAGAATGGCATGCGCCCAAACTCGGTACACCATACGACCAAAGTGTTCTCCAAAAGACCCCTCTGCTTGAGGTCCTTAATCAGCGCCGCGGCAGGTTGGTCCATGATCTCGGCATGGATGTCATACTGTTCCTTGAGCGCGTTGTGACCATCCCAGTTCAGTCGCCCCGCACTCGCATACGCACCATTAAAAAGCTGAACGAAGCGTACGCCCTTTTCGATCAACCTACGAGCCAAAATGCAATTGCGAGCGAAGGCTGCTTTGTCTCCGTTCTTCGTGTCGTCGGCCCCGTACATCCGAAGGATATGCTCCGGCTCCGTACTCAAATCGCTCAGATCAGGTAAGCTCAATTGCATGCGAGCCGCCAATTGGTAGCTGGCAATGCGCGCCGCTAACCGTGAGTCGCCCGCTTGCTGTTGTTGATGCTCCAGGTTCATCTGCTGCAGCAATTGTTTGGCAGCTTCATCCGACTCGCGTCCTACTCCCTTGGCAGCCAAGTGACGAATCGGATCCTTGGCGCTCAACACCGTTCCTTGGAATGCAGCCGGTAAGAAGCCTGGCCCCCAGTTGTTCGAACCATTCTGAGGCACACCTCGCGGATCCGGAATGGCTACGTAAGCAGGTAGGTCTTGATTCTCACTCCCAAGAGCATACGTTGTCCACGAGCCGAGACTTGGAAAACCATCCAACGTAAAGCCGGTCGATAGAAAGTTTTCGGCTGGACCATGCGTGTTGGATTTGCTGGTCAGTGAATGAACGAAGGCGATGTCATCGGTCAATTCGGCCAAATGGGGAATCATGTCGCTCACCCATTTGCCGGTTTGCCCTCTTTGTTGAAATGCGTATTGCGGGCGAGCCAGATTGCCAGCTGGTCCTTGGAACGTGACAGCGGGACCGCCTGGCAATGGCTTATCATCCCACTTGATCAATTCGGGCTTGTAGTCCCATGTTTCCAGTTGGCTGACGGCCCCAGCGCAGAAGATGACCACCACGTTCTTAGCCTTGGCCGGAAAATGGGAAGCACGCGGCGCATAGGGGCGTGCTGGATCAATGGCAGGAATAATAGGAGTTGATGCATGCGCGCACTCATTGTCTAACAAACTGGTTAGCGCGATAGCACCCAATGCGGTCGCACTATCGCCTAGCCAACGACGTCGAAGGAGGTCGGTCCATTGTGTCTTCGATACGGAATCGTTGTTCATGGTACGAATATGACCTCATTGCAATTGAACAACGCGCGACACAACGGCTCGAGTCCATGTGTTTGGACAACTTCATTTGCCGTTGATAGTTCGCTCGCAGTTGGCTCGCGTTGCATTGCGATGTTATAAGCGACTCGAATCTGCGCCTGGGAATCCGTGCCACTTTCAACTTGAATCCGCTTTGCAAACGCCTTGGCTCGCTCCAGCGTGAAGGTGCTATTGAACAGGTTGAGTGCTTGGACTGGAGTCGTCGATTCCCGACGTTTGGCAGTGCTCTGGCCGGCATCTGGACAGTCGAACGCACCGAAGATCGCATCTCGCTCGCGCCGCACTTTGTGGGCATAAATCGTTCTCTTCATGCCGTCCGAAGAAAATGTCTCGACCGGCTTAAAGCCACTCAAGCCGCCACGCAAATCGAACAGGTTGAACCCACGGCCATACATTTCAGATCGAAGTTCGCCGGTCATGGCCAGCATTGTGTCACGGATCTCTTCGGCATCGAGTCTTCGACCTGGGAACCTCCATAGCAGGCGAGCATCGGCGTCTAGTTTCATTGCATCTTCGCGTCCGACAATTGATGAAGACTGGCGGTACGTTTCACTTAGCACGATTTCCCGATGCAGTCGCTTCAAGCTCCAGCCTTTGCGTTGGCAATTGGATGCCAATAAGTCCAGCAGTTCCGGATGCGTCGGTTTGGAACCGCTGCGGCCAAAATCGCTTGGCGTATCGACCAGTCCGGTACCGAAGTGCCCTTGCCACACTCGATTGACTATGACGCGAGTGGTAAGCACATTCGATTCGCTGCCGATCCAATCGGCCAAAGCCTTGCGGCGTTCCTGATCGCTGCTCGTTTCCGGCAGCTGGAGCGAACCTAAGAAAACCGGGACGGCTGGCTTGACTCGATCGCAAGGTTGTTCTGGGTCGCCGCGATTGAGCCAATGGATTGCGTCCGGCGTTCGAAACTTGCCCGCGAAAATGAACTGATCTTGCTCCAACACTCGGATCTGGGCATCAAGTCGATTCCGTTCCTTGATGAACTCGTTTGCGCGTTTGGCATCCTTGGCTTCTAACGTTGTGGTGATGAACGCAGGCCCAAGATCCATGCCTGCACGCCAAGGTCTTCGGTCTGTGGAATCCGCAACTCGATCCCAACCATTGGGCGTTTCAACTTCGATGGTGTACTCGATCGGCAATCGATCCACTAAACCTCCCGACCGGTCGCGGCTCCAAACAATGCTCCCAATCTCCTCGGGTTCGGCGAACTCCAATTCAACCCAACCTCGCCCATTTTCATTGCCCAGCCAACTTCGATCATTGCCCAACATCCCATCATGAACATAGCTTGGGTCGTGCACGCCAAGGACGAGTGTATTGCCGGACGTGGTCACTTTAGCTCCGGCAGATCGCAATGCAACGTTCTTACCCTTTCGATTGAAGACCTCGATCTCATCGATGCAGGGTTCCAGACTGTTGGTCGCTTCGATCGTAAGTCGCAATCGTTGAATGAGCGTCGTAGGAATCCGGTCGTGAATTCGCTTACTATTGACTGCTGGCCGTTCTGGAAGTAACTCCGCAACGACTCGCATCGTTTCGGGACTCTCTCCCAAACGAATGCGATAGGCAGTCGGTGTACGGTCGTCAAACTTCCCAGTCCGATCACGGCCCCATGCAACTCGCGAAATGTTGGACTCTTTTGGCAATTCGAATTGCAGCCATCCGTACCCTTTTGCATTCGACATCCAACTGCTCTCGTTGCCGAAAATTCCGTCATTTATGAAGCGAGTTTGATGTGCCCCAGACTCGGTACTTCCGGAGGCCGTCACTTTGGTACCATTCGAAGCGAGAGCGAGGTTTCCTTCTAATTCTTGATCAGAATAGATTTCAAACTCATCAATGCTGGGTTCAATCAACCCCAGGGAGGAATGAAGATTGGCATCGAGAATCTCAAAACGGACAAAGCTTGCGGGCTGCTTTTCGAAATCAACAGTAGTTTTGTCCGACCGGATAACCCTAGGAGCACTTTTGGGCCGAGCAAATGGGGCGAACTCGTCGGTGGATCTCTGCAAGGCAGCGGCTTCTTCTTGAAGCTTCACTGCTCGCCGTTTTTTGTTTGAAGTCTCTTCGGATCGCCATTCCCGGTCATCGTATTCAACACCCGCGACCATCGCCTGCATCGCATAGTAGTCAATAGAGGTTGCCGGATCGAACTTGTGATCATGACATCGCGCGCAGCCGATACTGAGGCCGAGGAACGTTTGTCCAATGTTGTTCACGATCTCATCCAGTGCGTCTTGGCGAGCAAGCCGAATCGATTCAGCATCCTTACCAATTTGACCTGGTAGTAGAACGGATGCCGTCACAAGAAAACCTGTAGCAGGATCCACACCGAGCTCATCTCCAACCAATTGCTCACGAATGAACTGGTCGTAGGGAGTATCATTGTTGATCGCACGAATGACATAATCACGATAAGGCCAAGCGTTGGGCCGTTCGGTGTTGACTTCGAATCCGTGCGTATCAGCAAATCGAACCACGTCGAGCCAATGCTGTGCCCATCGTTCGCCGTATCGCGGTGAGGCAAGCAAACGATCGACGACCTCTGCGTAAGCGGTCTCGGCCATTGGGTTGTTATGAATGTGGCGGGTGAATGCGTCGGTTTCGTCGCGAGTTGGCGGCAATCCGGTCAAACCGTAGGTGACGCGACGCAGCCACTGGATCGGAGTTGCAGGTGGTGATCGACTGAGTCCGTTTTCTCGGAGTTTGGCTTCGACCAAGGTGTCAATCGATCCCTGAGTTGAAACTGCAAGCGGCTTGAACGACCAATGGTCCATTCGGTCTTCATTCGAGGCGGAATCGACCCCATCAGGCCAAACGGCTCCTTGGTCAATCCATTGCTTTAGATTCTTGATGTGCATGGTGTCCAACGCATAATCGGGAGGCATGCGTTTGTCGGGATCGGCGGAGTTCACGAATCCAAGGAGTGGGCTTTTGTTAGCGTCTCCGGCGACGATATCTGGTCCCTGTTTGTCGCCTCCTCTGAGCGCAGCACCCTTCAAGTCGAGCCGCAGTCCGGACTCGTGTTCATTTCCACTATGGCACGAATAGCAATGCTCGACAAAGATCGGTCGGATATCGCGAACAAAGTCGATTTCTTGAGAATGACAAAGACCAATCGACAATAAAGCGCCAGCAATACTCAAAATCTGGGTATTGCAGCTCCATGGAGCGTAGTCTGTTTGGCGAATCATGTGTTGCGGTGGATACCAGTGAAATCTCAGTCGGACGTTCGTTATCTGGCCGTACTCCAGTTTAGCCGGACCATGCCAACTTGACGATTGCGATTTTGCGAAACGCGGCATCCGCCCGGACGAGTCGGACGGTGGCCTTTTTCAATCAGTATAACGGTTGGGCCTTTTACAATCAGTATAACGGTTGGTAGCTGCCAATTGTGGCCTCCACCAAGACGGTCTTGGTGGAAGGTTGTCGGGACTAATTGACGAGACCGGCAGCCAAAATTGGTTTTTCGGCTTTTCCTACATCTTGTCTGCTCTACATTGGCCCCCATGGCAGAACTAAATCCACCCCAGCAAGAAGCTGTCGACACGCTCTCCGGCCCACTGCTGGTTTTGGCAGGTGCAGGTACAGGCAAAACCCGCGTGGTGACTTTTCGTGTCGCCAATCTGATCCGACATGGAATTCGGCCCGACCGAATCTTGGCGGTGACGTTTACCAACAAAGCTTCGATGGAAATGCAGGAACGCATTGGGCATCGCCTTAAACTGCCAAAGACAGTTCGGCGCGGACAACCCGCGCCCCCGCGGCCAGCTGTAGGGACATTCCATTCCCACTGCGTCCAGATTCTGAAACGACATGCAAAAGAGCTAGGTTACCCTGACAAATTCACCATCTACGATCGGGGAGATGCCGAAAGCGTTGCGAGGACCGTACTTCGGGAAATCCGCGTGCACGATGACATGCTCAAGCCCGGTGACTTTCTCAGTATCGTTAGTCGCTGGAAGAACCAAGGCATTCGACCGGAACAGGCCGATTCGGCCGCCACTTCCGACAAGGAACACCTCGCGGCTAGCGCATTCAAACGTTATCAGCGATCCCTAAAGAATCACGCAGCCTTCGACTTTGACGATTTGCTCGTTTGCACCGAACAGCTGCTAACGGAAAACGACAAAGTCCGACGCGAAGAAGCGTCCCGCTACGATCACGTTCTTGTGGACGAGTACCAAGACACCAACGGAACACAGTATCGCATCATTCAATCTCTCGCCATCGATCATCGCAACCTATGCGTTGTAGGTGACGATGATCAGTCGATCTACGGCTGGCGTGGGGCTGAAGTCCGCCATATTCTAAATTTCAAGAACGACTGGTCGGAAGCCAAAGTCGTTCGTCTCGAAGACAATTACCGATCGACCGATGCAATTTTGCAGATGGCCAATCGACTGATCGTTTTCAATGCCAATCGCCACGACAAGATCCTGCGTGCGGCCCGTCCAAACGGCGCCCAACCCCGAATCTTGCAGTTCCCCGATGAAGCGGAAGAAGCCAAAGGGGTCGTCGAAGAAATCGACGCAAGGCTCAAAAAGGATCTCACCACACAGCCCAAGGACTTTGCCATTCTCTTTCGGACCAACGAGCAACCTCGCCCTTTCGAAATGGAACTGCGCCGTTGCAAAGTCCCCTATGTGATTACAGGTAGCCAATCCTTCTTCGATCGCAAAGAAGTCCGAGATATCCTAGCCTACTTCAAATGGCTCGATACGCCCACCGATGAGCTTTCGCTCCTCCGCGTGATCAATGTGCCACCGCGCGGATTGGGAGCATCCAGTGTCGACAAGCTGCTCAAGCAAGCCGTAGCCAGCGGCACGAGCGTTTGGAAAATCATGCAGGACGAAGCCTTCGTCAAGGCACTTCCGTCCGCCGCCCAACAAGGGATCGGGAGCCTTAAATATCTTTATGGGGAATTCTCAAAAAAGTTTATGGGATCAAGATCGTCTTCACCAGACGCGGCTGCCAATCCGACTGCACCCGCCGAATTTCAACGCGACGTTTCCGATCAAGCGCCCGATCCAACCGCCGACGAAGATGACGAGGAAGAAGGCGAGTTTCCCGAAGGCTCAGGCCATATGACACGTGCTGCCAGAGAGTTCATCAATGCGATCCACTACAGGCGGGAAATCAATCGCTTGTATCCCAACGCAGAAGAAGCGACAGCCAGGATCGGCTCACTGGAGGAAGTCATTAATGCGATCGCAGAATACGAGAAAGAGTCGAACAAACCGGATTTGGGTGAGTTTCTCTCTAAAGTAACACTCGAAGGCCGAGAGTTTGGTTCTCCAAAAGAGAAAGAGTTGCAACGCAACGCCGTTTCGCTCATGACCTATCACAGTGCCAAGGGACTGGAATTTCCATTCGTCTACATGGTTGGGATGGAGGAGGGCGTGCTCCCGCACCGCCGTTCGCTTACCGATGGTGCGGACGGCGTCGACGAAGAGCGGCGTTTGTGTTACGTCGGTGTCACACGGGCTCAAGATGAGTTATCGTTGTGCTTACCCATGTCGCGATTCAAATGGGGCAAGGCGAGGCCAACCTTCCCAAGCCGATTCCTGTACGAGGTTACCGGTCAAGCGGACAATCCCAATTGCATGAAGGCAATCCAGGCGGCAACGAAGGAAGCCATTAGGGCCATGCGATAGGCTATTTGAAAAATGTGGCTGAGCGAGGCCCTCGCTCAGGTGTTGAATACAAAGAGCGAAGGGCCTCGCTCAGCAACAGTGTCGCCATTTGCAAC
>JANMLD010000012.1:0-9578 GCA_031372345.1 Pirellula sp. | reverse complement strand
GAAAACAACGGGAGAGCGAGGCTCCTGCCGAGCTGGCGACGCATTGGTTCGGCAGGAGCCTCACCCTCCCAAGTAATTAACTGGATGGTTGAAGTCGATGTGAAAATGTTTGCGGGGGTGGCCTCCAGCCTCCAGCCTCCTCTAATCCGAGTCCGTGATCCAGTTCCGGAGCATGGTGGCTGCAGCGTCCGGGTTGTCCCGAACCAAGGCGGTGAGATCGTTCTTGATATCGCCACCGGTGGTTCGCAGTCGCGGTGGGGTACTTTCCCCTTCCGACGGCGGAGCGAATGATTCGTTTTCTTCCTCCGTCAGGGAGCTCAAGTCGATATCGGTCGCATCGTCGAGCGGCAAGTCAAAGCCCCGTTCGAAATCTCGGTCGTTCGAAGCTGGAACGGTCTTCGCGAAGCTCCGCAGCGAAACCAGGGCAGCCCCGACGATTCCCATCAAAGCCAGTGTTTGCCAAGACTGCGACAACCAATCCATGGCCTTTTCCGATATGGACGTGGCTGGGGGGGCTTGCACAGGTATGTCGGGATAGGAATCAACAAAAACGCGAGGGAATTTGTCCTCGCCGGCTGCAACCTTTGGCAAGATCGCATTGATCTTGCCCTGGATGCTTCGTTCGGTTTCCGCCATCAAGGTGGTGAGTTCGCTTTCGGTGAGCTCGCTGGGGTTGTCTTTTGGCTTGCGTTCTTTCTCTTTGTATTCCCATGCCTTGCGATAGTACGAGAACGGAATCGATATGGAGACCGAGACTCGCGTCGTCTGATGACCGACGATTTCCGTTTTCTTCAGCGTGTTTCCGGTAACGCTTTTTTCACTTTCCGTTTGTTCCTTCGTTTCGCTATTTTGATCAGGGCTACTAAGCGACTGGCCTTGGTTGGCTTTGACGTTTGGGTCCGTGCCAGGTCTTCCACCGGAAGCCATGCGTTGAGTTTTGGCATCCTTTTTACTGGAAGCCGATTGGATTTTCGTTGGTTTTTCGTTGAAGCTGATACTTTCCGTTTCTTCGCTGGCCATCGGATCCAGCTCGACATTCACGTCCAATCGAACATTGCCATAGTCTGTTAGTAGGCGTTCTGCCCGCATACGGTACTCGTGTTCCTGCTGCCGTTTCAACTGATAGTACTTGGACTGTTGCATGGAGGTCGGATCGTCGGAAGCAATTGTCGTTTCACCGTTGCAAGAGACGGCGATATCGGATTGCTTTAGTCCCGCGAAGGATTTTTCGACAAAGCTGATGATAGCCCGACGCTTGTCGCCAGCTAACTCTTTTAAGCCCTTTGTCTGGATGGCCACGCTGGCCGTTTGCTTGCGATCCCCTGAGAACCCCGCCCGTTTTTCGTCGTACGTGATAAATGCGTCGTGAATCATTGGGTCCATGCGTTTAATGGCATTTGCTAGGTCCTTCAACTTGGCGGCCAAGTGCTTTGCTTCCGTGGTCCTGGTAGATTCCAAAAAGCTATTGCTGTTGAGCGCTGTTTCGACAGCTTTACCCATTCCCGCGGGGATGGCTTTCCCCTCAGAGATTGCTTTGTAATAAACGTCGCTGGATGCCTTTGGAACAAGCATGCGATTGCCATCTCGCTTAAAACCCCGCAACCCCGAGCTTCCAAGGGCAAACTCGATATTGTCCAAGTCCTCGTCACTTAGCGTTTTGCCATCGAGCAAGTAGACCATGGCGCCTGCACTGGTTGCCGCACCTTGAATCAAGAAAATGGAACTGACTCCGATCCCTATTGTGAGCAGAACGGCCATCAGTTTGGATTGCGGCGTCATTCCCGCAAAGAGCGACCGCATCTGTTGAGTGAATTGATTAAGCTGGTTCATAGATGAAGGTTCGGTTCAGTTCAATTGGTTCGTGATTAGACGTGAATCGAGTTGAGCTCTTGATAGGCATCCATGAGCTTATTTCGAATTTGGACTAGCAATCGGAACGACATGTCGGCCTTTTGCATGCTCGTGAAGACTTCGGCTTGGTTGACATCGCCGCCGGTGAGCAATTGTTCCATTTGGCCGCCCGCGGACATCTGCATGTCGTTGACTTTGGCAACGCCGCCAACCAACATTTCGGAAAAGGGGTTGCTGCTCGCCGCCTTGGAGTTTGCTACGTCTGACTGCGAACTAGTTCGCTGCAGCAATCGCATAGCCTTGTCCGCATGCTGCGCTAATAGGGAATCAGAACGGATTTGCATAGAGTCTATTCAGGTTGCGAATGGGATCAGGTCGCGACAGGGAAACAAAAACGCTAAGCCAAAATACTCAGGTTCTGGCGAGCTATGCCCTTGGTGACTTCCATGACGCCGATGTTGGCTTCATAAGATCGCGACGCTTCCAACGCATCGACGAACTGTTCATTCATGTCGACATTGGGATAAGCGACATAGCCTTTCCATTTGCCCTCGGTGACCGCCAGAGGGTGGTCTGGTTGAAAACGGTAGAGTGGCTCGGATTCGTCGATTTCGACCTTCGCGATCTTGACGCCGGCAGCCCCTCCCTCGGCTTTTTCTTCCGCGGTTTCAAAGACAACGAAACGAGGCTGATACGGCTTGTTCTCGCCAGCCTCGTTCTTGAGTGTCGACATGTTGGCGATATTGCCAGAAATAGTATTGAGCCGAACTCGCTGCGCTACTAACGCGCTTGTGCTTATGTCCATGGCTGAAATCATGGTCAGTCGCCTCCTGCGATCACTGTTGTTTTGAAACACTCGTTCCACAGTGATAGGCTTTAGCAAATCCGGCCATTTGGGCCAAGATCTATTAAAGAGATTCTAAGGCATTGCTAGCGTGCCAATGTCGCCTTGCGCTCCGCGAAAGTGCGGTTGCGTGGCGGGCTGTCGCGGAGCGCACGGCGACAATGGCGGACGAGCGAGGCTCTTCGCTCGTTGGATTCAAAACCTGAGCGAGGGCCTCGCTCGGCCACAAACACAAACCTTTTGGATCTGGCTCAGAGCTCTAGGTCACCCTACCGCACTGCCGTTCGCACTTCTGGCTCCGAAATCCCCGGTAACGACGAATAGAATGCAGCTTCATCGATGCCGTCACCGTTGAAATCGCCAACCACAACTTGTCCTGCATCACCCTCGATTTCAAACACCTTGTCGGTTGCATCCCATTGGCCGTTGCCATTGCTATCCACTATCAAATCACGGCCTCGAACCACCGCAACTTCATCTAGGCCATCGCCATTGAAATCGCCAACTACCGCGATGTCCCCAGTTTGCCCAAAGTCAAAGAACGAATCCTGATCTTCGGTGAAGCGTCCATCCCCATTGACATCGATTCGCCATTTTCCATTATTGAAAATGCCGAGCGTTGAAATTCCATCTCCGTTGAAGTCACCGGCAACGGGTTGATCCATGTCGCCGCCGAATCGGAACACGTGGTCAATGACGTCGGAACGCGGATCGCCACTGACGCTGCGTTGCATCAGTCGATCACGACCTGCTACGCGTTCACGAGGTGGCAGGTTCTTTGGGATGGAGATCAGCCTATTCTCCGGATCTGGCAATCCCGGTTCCGTCGAGAGCGCTTGTTCGTCACCATCCCATTCCGGTCCAAAGATTCCGATATCGTCTTTGCCGTCATTGTCCCAGTCCCCGACCACGGGCAAATCCCCTTTTTCTCCAAGCTTCGCCCACAGGTCGCCACGATCCCAAACACCGTTGCCGTTGATATCCAACAACCACTCGCCGTCTTTGAACAGTGCCAATTCGTCACGTCCATCACCGTTGAAGTCACCTGCAAGCTGTTTCGCTCCCAAGATATCAAAGGCATCTCGAGAGAATTTAGCGGCTTTGTTCTTCGCGGTGGATACGATGACCCAGCGACCGCGGTCCAAGGCGTCGATGGTCCATTGACTCGCATTCAGCAATTTGGTGGAACTTGCAACCCTCTCGCGATCGACCGTTTTTTCATTCTGATGGCCGCGTGGTTCGCCAGCATTGATTACGCTCAAATGCCACGTGTATTCGACCGTGTAGCCCACGGCGGGGACATCGGGTTGACCAAACTCGAAGGGCGGAATCACCAACATGCGCACAAAGGGGGGCGAAACGAATCCGTTTACCGGTGGGGTGTTCGGTGGTGGCGGGTTTTGTGGAGGCGGCGGAGCAGGTGGGTTCCGCGTCGGCGTCTTGGTCACCACGATTTCGCTGAAGTTGTTTTCAACCGAGTGTCCGCCAGCTTGCAAGTTGATCATCAAGATCGCATCGTTTCCAGGACTGGTGGCTGGATCGATCGCGAGCAGCTCAAGAATGTTTTGCGTGTCGACATCCGTTACGATATCTTCGATATTGATCGCAAAACCACCAATGGAACCAGCGGTGTCCCGTCCATCGGAGAAGCCGTTCGGCTGAACTTGATAGACGTGGTACGCACCTGGTCTAAGTCCGCGAAACTCATAGTAACCATTGCTATCGGTTACGACACGGATGGTCTCGCTGCTGTAAACGCCAGGCATCGCGTTCTTTGACGCCAAACGTTGACCAGTGCGAGTTCGCAATTCGAGCACGACGTTGGCAATACGGGTGTCACCGTCATTGCGGATTCCGTCCCGCAGACCTTTGAGCAACAAAGGCGGCTGCCCGTCCTGTGTTTCAATAGGAGCCCCATCTTGAAACACATAGCCCGCAATCGTAGCCGGTGGAACTTCACAAAAATCCAATTCCGAAATGCTGTCTCCCGAACGAAGCAAAACGTTTGCAATCAAGTCAACGGTGCTCGTATCTGCAACGCCCTCTGGTGCCGTCTGGCCACCTTGGAAGAAGCCGGTAGGCTGGATTTCTCGCACCGAATAGATGCCAGGCTTCAAATGGACAAAGCGATAGTTACCCTGCGTATCGGTCAGCGTGGTTTCAATCACGTGACCTTGTTCATCCAAGAGCTCGATGCGTACGCCGGAAATCGGAGACTCGTCCACATCAAAAATGCAGTCTTCGTTAAGGTCCGCAAAGACCTTACCCTCGAGGGTCGCGACTCGCTGTTCGCAGAAATCGTAGTTGGTCGCATGAACGCCTGCCCCCAACGCTATGGCCGAGATAATGTCGGTCATGGTGGCATTTCCGCCGGCACTTCCTGCAGTCTGACCACCCTGGATGTATCCAGCGGGCTGTTGTTCTCGAAGGGTGTATTGTCCTGGGTTCAAGTTATCAAAGGTATAGTTTCCAGCCGCATAGGTTTGCGTCGTGGCTACAACTTGCCCTTGAGCGTCGAGGATCTCAATCATAACGCCTTCGAGACTGACTTCGCCAGGATCTCGAACACAATTGCCATCAAGGTCTTCATATACGTTTCCAGAAATGCTGGCTGGCAAGAGTTCGCCGAAATCATAGTCATCGCCTTGCATGCCTGACGGCAAAACGATCGATTTGATCGCATCGGCACCATCGATTTCTCCGACGATTCGACCAGCGATCCGACCGATACTCTCTTTACCGTCGAGATAGCCGCTTGGAGTGCTTTCCGTAATTCTGTAAGTGCCTTTGCGCAGCCCGGTAAACTGATAGTACCCCTGGCTATTCGTGGCGACCTCACCCAAAAACCCGCCCGTTGAGTCAAATAAACGAATCGTTGCGCCGGGGATGAGCGGTTCGTTGTTTTGTCGAACTCCGTCGTTGTTGTCGTCGCGATAGACGTGGCCAGATAGGGAGGAGGGGGGCAATTCGCAGAAGTCGTAATTGGTACCTTGCTGCCCGCCACCCAGGGAAATCTGCTCTATGCGAGTTCCATTTAACGCAGTTCCAACGGCAACGCCATTGATCGTGCCGGAACGAGACAAGCCGTCGATCAGATTCGCAGGTTGCGTTTCGACGATGCTATAAACGCCTGCCGGTAGCCTCTCAAAGCGATAGCTCCCGTCGGTTGCTGTCGTTGTCGTTGCGACCACGTTTCCGGCGGCGTTGATCAAATCGATTTTCACCCCAGGCAAAGGCGAAATCGAATTAGGTTCGGTGGAAAAACAATCGAAGCCAGGCATGGCAACGCACACATGCCCTGACAAGGCCGAGGGTTCAATCTCACCGAAATTGAATTCGATTCCGTTATCGTTTCCGTCAAGGCGAATTTCGGTGATTTGGTCGTTGATTGCATTGGTGCCTCGCACTTGCGATCGAACCGTTCCCGGTGACTCCTTGCCGTCAAAGTAGGCGAGCGGCTGCGACGTTTCGGAGATGCGATATCGGCCGGGTGGCAAGCCCACAAAGCTATAAGAGCCGTCCGACAACGTTTTGGTCGTCAGGCTCACTGGGCCAGCGATTGTTTCGAGCGATACGATTTGAATGTCGATCCCTGCTATCCCTATCTCTGTGCTTTCTCTTTTTCCGTTATCGTCGTTGTCGCGGTAAACGAAGCCGCTGATTTGTACTGGCTGGGCTTCGGCGAAATCCAACCGAGTGCCTCGACTATCCCCTTGTAGAATTTGGATGTTTGTCAAAACATCTTTGTCGCCAGGTACTGTGCTCCCAAGCGTTGTCTGGCCGTTCAACAAGCCTGGAATGGATCCTACGCTTAAATAGCCAGCCGGTTGCGATTCTCGAATCTGGTACGTACCAGGCGCTAGCCCAAGATTGAGCCCAAACTGATATCGCCCTTGCTGGTCGGTGGTGGTGCTGTTTCCAGTGCTAACGTAGTTGCCGTTGTCGAGTCGGAATAAGGTAAGCGAAACGCCTGCGATGCCAACTTCACCTGAGTCCTGGGTAAGGCTCAAATTGTTATCGACATAGACAGTGCCGGACAATTCGACCGGCTTGGCGATTTGGGTAACCGTTGCGGCTGCGCCAGCGGTGCGATCTCGCAAGCCTGCAGTATTGTCGGATGGGAGGTCTAAGCCTGACGTCGCCAGAATCGGATCATAGAGATTGACAAAACGACCCTCGGTAGCTGCATCTTCAAAATAAGGTGCGACAAACGTGGCCTTGATGTTCGAATCGGCAAATTCGACGCCGGAAGTGATCGGGTCGATGTTTGGATTGATCGCGTCCGGACCTTGTTCGTTGCGGTAGCGTTGAATCTCGTCCACATCGATCGAGAATTTGACTTTATCGCCAGCGAAGAAATTTTCGAATATCAGAACCAGTTGCATGCCACCGTCGGAGACTTGGGCGCTGACCCGAGCATTGGATGATTGGGCTGTTAACGATTCTAGTTTAAATGGAAAGGCATGGTCGGCCCCAAGTCCACCCTCGACCGTATCAAATAGATTATCCCCGCTGGAAAAACCAGGCGATCCTTGATCGGTATCGATGACCAAGCGTGTGAGTTGGGTTCCAGTCGCCCCACCTCGAAACGTGACGTAGAACGAATCGCCATGTGCGTCTCCGCCATTATCCTCTTCAACGTAGACCCCACCCACCCAAAGCGGATCGACGTTGAAAAGCACTCGCGACTCGAGGGATTCCAAAATGGAATGGCGCACTGATTTGTTTGGTAGTCTCACGTTGTTTTTGACGGCTTTGACGCCGCGAGATGAGGGGCGGTTCATGAAGTTGCCACGAGTCAACGAGCGAACGATCAAGTTTCTTGTCCATTGATCTATGCTTCGTTTCCAGGACACGGTGACAATCCTCCGCGAATCGCAGGTGGCGTTGTTGTGCGTTTGATTTCAGTACAAGCCAGCCAATTTGGCGGACTTGAAACGGTAATTTACTTAACTTGGGCTCCGGCACCGGAGTCTTCGAATTGAGCAGCGACTGGATGAACGTATCTGCCTTGATTGTCGAGCGTCGTGATAGCCCGTTCGATATCCCAAATGCGGATCGTTGTATCGAAGCTCCCTGAGATCAGATGCTTTTGTGTGCGCTTGAGGATGCTGACGGAGCCATCGTGACCAACTAGTTTTGCTTGCACTTGTTTGTCCGTATCGCTAAAGATGCGAATCGTATTGTCACTGCCAGCAATAGCGAACAAGTGGGTATCCAGTTGGCAGAGTCCGAGAAGTTTCCCGCCGCCAATTTCTGTTTGCCCAACCACCGCACGATGAACAAGATCGTAATGGACGATGCGACGGTCTTCGCCAACGGAGGTGATTTGGTTACCGTCCGTTGAAAATTGGAGCGTTCGAATGCGTTCAAAATGCAATGGTACGGCGATTTCATTCGCAGAATCCGAGTGGAGTGAGCTCTCTTGTACGGGAAGAGTCGTTTTTTCAGCAAGGTCAACACGTCGGACTCGCAGCACGCCATCGCGGCCACCAAACGCGACCCGTTTTCGGTCCGGGGACGAAACGATGGATCGAATGTCTCGGCAATCGCAAGCGTGAACGACGGAAAGTTCATTCTGCTCGCCTCGATATTGGTAGATGCGATTGCTAAATCCAGCCACATAAATGCAATCGTCATCCATGTAAGTTAGCGTCATTAATGCATGTTCGACTGACTTTTTGGATATCAATTTGGGTTTTGAGCCGAGCGACCATATTCGCAATGTTCCGTCGTTTCCGCAGGAAGCTAACTGCAAGCCATTGGGCGAAAACTCAACAGACTGAACCCAATCCAAGTGCCCAGCTAGTGTGGCTTGAGTCTTCCCAGTCGTTAAACTGACAATTCGGATGACATGATCGTCACCCGCAGCAGCGATGAGGTTCCCTTTGGGCGAAACGCTTATCGCGGTGATGACTGGTGATTCAGTATGGGGAGGAAGGCTCGTCAATCGAATGACATCAACCCAAGGTGCCAAATTGGCCAAAGGCAGTTCCCTCGAACTTGAATTGACATCCATTTCATCGGTCGTGTTCGTTTTCGAGCGGAAAGGATTTGGGTAGCTTGGTAGGCTTCGATTCGGGAAATCTTTTTCCTGTTGAGCCATCAACGAGGAAGAGCTAGCAATCCAAGCAACCAAAAACCAAATTCGAATCGATCCGCCACGCAGAAAGGCGAACGGAATCGAAGCAGTTTTGGAATTCACCAAGTGAACTCGGCGTACATGCATTATCCAGTCCTTTCATGATCGAGCAAAATACGGAGGCAAAGGCGCGCTCCTCCATCCATTGGTTTATCGACGTCGGAGGGACCCATCTTTTGGGAATGTTGGTAATTTGAGGCGAGAATTCGGATTAGGCGTACTTTGACGTTGGAATTGCGCGGTGCCGAATGACAGCAATCGCCACACCGCTTCAATAGGTGCCAGGCACCTACCGATCCGGCGCCTACCTATTGACGCTATTCGACAGGAAAATTGAACGACAGGAAAATCCTCAGCCGCATTACCTGTCCTAATCTTCCTGTCTCGTAATCTTCCTGTCGATCGCGATGCTTGTCCCGTGCATGCGTGATTGGCGGAGAACGCCTCGATAAGTGCCTGGCACCTATTGGCTTCGGATTGGGCATACTTTGACGTTGGGATTGTGCGGTGCCGAATGACAGCAATCGCCACACCGCTTCAATAGGTGCCACACCGCTTCAATAGGTTGTCGAGTCCGGTTTCGGATTGAGCCATTTTTCCAGTTGGCTGGCGCAAATCGGAAATCCTCGATTTCGGCGTGTGCAAGGTTAAGAAAAAAACTTTTGAAAGTTCACTTGACATCCTTTTCTGATTCTTGATGATATGATTCTTGCTGCAGCAAGCAACTTGCAAACGGATGAT
>JANMLD010000522.1:0-33986 GCA_031372345.1 Pirellula sp. | reverse complement strand
GATCATCGATCCCATCCGCACTTCTTTGAGCGATTCGACGACACGCGCGTGGTCCGGGCGGGCCATGCGCGTCTCCATCGCGTCCATGTCAATCGGAATTGTCTGGTCCTGAGCTAACATCACCATGTCGTAGCCCGCTCCAGCATCATCGTTGCACCACAAGGACCCATGCGGAAACGAAGCAAAGAAAGTCGCAACTTCGCTTTTGACCGCGGGTAGACTGGATTCGTAGAGAGGCACCCATTGGGTGATAACGCCGCCCGGTTTCAAATGCAGTTTGCATAAGTCAAAATACTCTTTGGTGTAGAGAGCTGCCGCTCCTTTCACCCAAGGATGGATAGGGTCGGAAGTTATCACATCAAACTTTTCATTGGTAACCAGCATGAAATGCCGCGCGTCGTCCAGGATGACGTCAACTCTTGGATCTTTGACCACGTTGTGATTCTCCGTTGCAAAATACTGGCTGGCAGCCTGCGGAATTAGCGGTTCGATCTCGCAGATGACGATGCGTTCAATCGACGGATGAACGACAAAGGTTCCAGCCGTCACAGCCGCCCCGCAACCGACAATCAAAACGCTTTTAGGCTCTTTGCAGATCAGGGCCGGCAAGTGACCGAGCATACGCTGGAGCCGCATGTCCTGCGGTTCGCTGGAAGCGACCACTTT
Organism: Pirellula sp.; assembly: GCA_031372345.1. Classification (GTDB taxonomy): domain Bacteria; phylum Planctomycetota; class Planctomycetia; order Pirellulales; family Pirellulaceae; genus JBKCUI01. Next base: position 33,320 of record JANMLD010000522.1, on the reverse strand, counting down.
GCCGCTCACATGAAAGTTGCGAACTCCATTCGCAAACTCGGATATCGCGATCGAGGCACTCAGACCATCCGCAGCGTACAAGTAGCCCGGCTCGTCATTCCAAGTCACCAGATAGCGTCCATAGGCGGCTAAGCCCAAGGGGGGCGAAGGGAGATAGGCGACCGTGAACAAACTTGCAATCACCCCGGCGGCAATAGCAAATCGCTGTGCCAAGAATTCCTTCTCAGACTTTCCGCGATAGACCAGCAGTAAGACGGTTGCCACGAGCGGAGCGCCAACAAGAAATTGTTGAGCATGTTGGATCCCAAATCTGGGGATCGCAATCCAAGTGAATAGCAATGCGCCGAATATGGCACCGAGGGTATTGGCGGCATAAACGCTTGCCACCAACTTCGCTGGATCTTGGCCCCGAGCGGCATGCGCTAAAGCCAACGGAAAACTTGTCCCCCAACACAAAGCGGCAGGAAACACGGCCCAAAGGACTCGAACAATGTCCAGTTGAAAGCCAAACCATGGACTCAGGGATAGCGAAGGATCGATCGGCCAGTATGGCAATGAGCTTGCCATCATCCAAGCGGCCCAGGCGGCACTCAACGCGGCCCCGAGCTGGCACCATGCCAGCGCGATGCCCGGCTGCCGATGGTTGCGAGCCCAAGCTGCGCCCAGTCCACTTCCAATTCCCAGTCCGATTAGAAATACGGCCAGAATGAGCGAAAATGTGTAGACCGAAGCGCCGAGCAGCAAAGACAACTCGCGAGTCCATACGACTTCTGCGCCGAGAGCTGAAAAACCAGACAACCCAATGGCCAAGTGGGAGATCGACCAGCCGTAACTAGGCGATCCCATTTGGGACGCTTCGGACTGGCTTCTCAGTTGGTTCGGCAATGTCAAACTCATGGCCCAACCTGCGATGGCGACCAGGAAGTTGATCGCGACAGCAACTGAAGTGGCGATCAAGACATCATAGAGTCTCAAGAGATAAAAGGCAGCAAACAAACAACCGATAACGGCTCCAACGATATTGACGCTATAAAACATGCCGATCCGAGCAGTGCCCTGCTGGTTGTTTTCAAACCAACGTGCGATCGCAGGTAACGTTGCGCCCATGAGCAACGTCGGAGGCAGTAGGCACGCCCCCGCGACCAAGGCCCTCAGCAGTACACTCGTGTTGCCCGGTCCAACTCTTTCTACGTAAAAATGCTCAATGAACGGCATTGTGTACAACAGTGCGATGGCCAGTATGCCAATAGCGAACTCGAGTGTCGCATACACGGCCAACGGATGCCACCTCGCGGGAACGAGCTTGGGATAGAACAAACTGCCGAAACACATTCCTCCCATGAAGATGGTCAAAAGAACAGCCAAGGAGATAGCGGAGGCTCCGACAACGAGCTGCAACGACTGAAACCAAACGATTTCGTAGATCAAAGCGGAGCAACCGCTGCCAATGAACAGGGGGAGGAGCCACAGGTGTTCGTTACCAGAATAAGTAAGCTCTTTGGAACCGACCATAATTGGCTTTCAGAGGGTTTTTCGAGGAATGCGTCAAGCATAAAGCTTACTCGTTCTCATAACAAAAATGCGTTTTGGACCAATGAAATCGGTGAATTTGAAGTACCTGCTATCCTGGGATGGGCCGATGGTCCCGCTCCCGGCTCGCGAGAACTCGGTCGCGTCAAACATCCGCAACCTTTGATTCCAATGGATCCATAGGCGGGGATTGCTCCTCGACTAACGTGGCGCGCATGGGAGCGTCCGGGTGACGCATTAATCCAAGGCTACCTGCTGACCGGCATGAATGGCTTCTATGACCGCCTCTGGCGTTTGGGCTTTGCGAAGTCGTTCGGAGACATACTGGCTCTTAAAAAGCCCGTGGATATTAGCTATTAACCTAGATTGCAATCGAGCGGAACGCGTTGGAGTTAAGAGCAGGAAGAACAAATCAGCGCGTTCGTTTGTGTTCTCGAGCGCAATTCCTTCGTCGCAGCGTGCGAAGGCAAGCACTGGACGTTGGATACCATCCAAACGCCCATGTGGTATCGCCAAACCGTTGCCGACATACATGGGCATAACTCGCTTGCGCTGCATGACCGCGCTCGAAATGACGCCAGCATCGTTCGGCAGTTCGGATGGCGGAATGCGAGCAATGAACTCCTGCACCGCACCCGTCATCGTATCGGCTTTCAAATCCAGTACGATTCTGCCAGGAGTTAACGCGTCAACCAAAGAAATAAAATCGCCAGCCCGCGCTCGATCGAATTCATCCCCCATATTGCCGATTATTTCTTGAACCACATCCTCGAAAGTGAGAATACCGGTCCAGTCTCCTGTTTGGTTGATCGCGACTCCCATCCTTTCGTACCGACGTTGAAATAGGCCGAGAGCTTCCTCCAGCGGCAAATCCTCAGGCATTTCAAGGCATGGTCGCGCTAACGAAACCAACCGCTCCGTGGTCATTGATTCCATGGGGTGGCTCTGTCCAAGACTCTTTACATGGATAAATCCGATGGGTTTTGCTCCGTCGCGTTCCACCAGTGGGTATCTCGAAAAATGAGTTTCGCTCAGCATCTTAAAGTTGTCTGCCCACGGAAGATTTAAGCGAATGACATGCACCCCGCTTTTGCATCGCATCGAACCGCTCACGGTTCGTTCGCCGAGGTCAACGATGTTTTCAATTAAGAGCAATCGCCGAAATGGTATCAAACCCAATTGTTCGGTCCGCTCGAAAAGTTGCTTCAAATCCGCCTTGCGCGGTCGCAGGATGGAAGCAATGACGCAGCTCAAGAGGATGAAAACAATCAACACAAGCGAGAGCGAGATCGGAACCTCATAAAAATCGTTGATCAACATTTTGACACCAAGGACGGTGATGATCAACGCGAAGCCTTTGTTCAGGTAATGAAACATCTTCATAAAGTCCTGAACCGCGAAGTACAAGGCCCTCAGTCCAAGCATCGCAAAAAGGTTCGAGGTGAAAACGATGAATGGGTCCGATGTAATCGCAAAAATGGCGGGAATAGAATCGGTGGCAAATAATATGTCAGAAGATTCAATGGCTAGCAGCGCGATCAACATCGGTGTAGTCCAAAGTCGTCCGTTCTTGAAAAGGAACAATCGGTCACCTTCATAGCCTTCTGTCACTGGAACGAAACGGCGAAGCATGAGGATAAGCCAGTTTTTGCCTGGATCAAATTCTTTTTCCTGCCGAAACATCATCATCAGTCCGGTCACAAGCAAAAATGTGCCGAACAGATAAATAGTCCAGTGGAAACGACTCAGCAGGGCCAATCCACCAAGTATGAATATCAGTCTGAGAACAATTGCCCCGATGATCCCTAGAGAAAGCACTTTGTGCTGGTAGACCGGCGGAACTTTGAAATAATTAAAGATGAGAACGAATACAAAAACATTGTCGATGCTTAGCGATTTTTCAACCAGATAACCAGTAAGAAACTCCAGCCCTGCCTCCAAGCCGCGGGGATGGATCATGACGAGGCCAACGTTAAATAGAAGGGCTAAGCCGATCCAGACTCCGAACCAAGTCAAGGCCTCATTCATTCCGATCACGTGCGGCTTGCGATTAAATAGGCCCAAGTCTACGGCAAGCATCAGCACTATGAAAGCTAAAAATCCAAACCAGAACAACATCCGAACCTCCACAAATCCGATTGCGATCTTGCAATCATCGACAGCGCGAATGCATGTTCGTTTCAAGTCCATTCCAAAACGAAGTAAACCGACTTGAATGAACTCCCAGAGGTTGTTCCTCAAATCGGCTTACCGTCAAGCGATTCGCAGTTCAAGTCTTAGTAATCTGACCTTAACGGTCACAAACTAGAGACTCTCGATCGTTCCATCCGATGGATTACCAAGGTTTGATCTTCCAGCCGACATAGAAGCCCGCAAGAAACACCAGACCCGATGCGACCAGTGGTCGTTTCGTCAAATATTCGCCTAACGAATCTCGCAAATCACCTACAAGCACTTCGAAATCCTCGAGCTGTGTCTCGCAGGACTGCATGGCACTAGAGTGCTCTGCTGGACTGTTCTGTCGCTTGACCACGCTCTCTTCATTCGCTGTTTTTACCATTTGAATATACTCCTGTTGAAATTTGTCTGGAACATAAAATTATCGTTCTGAGACGCCTCGAATGACGTCCTTGGTCCATTCAAGATTCCTCGAAAATTCTTGTGTACTACGTCGAAATTGCACACTCGATTTCGATAGATTCTTAAAAGCAATGGCTACGCAGGAAAAACTAAGCAATGCCAAACCACCACCTACTAGAAGTTGGGCAACCCACGCTTCAATTTCAAAAAAATACGTCACCGCAGAGGCCAACCCGAACACCACAACTGGAATGCAACCCAGTAGACAAGTGCATCCAATCAAAGCCATTGCGATTGCTCCGATCGACTGCTTTAGAACAGCTCGTGCATCCGCTTTGAAAAGTTTGGCTTGGAGTTCGGATAGCTCTAATAGATCGCATGCAAATTTCCCAGCGGTTTCCGTGAACTGACCCACAGGACCGGCATGCTCATATTTTCCGTTTATCTTTTCGAGGTCAACCATCCGATTAGCCCTCCAATCGCAAAAGCCAACGCAACCGACCCTACCGGGTTGGAGGAAATAATTCGTCTAGCAGCGTCAGGAAGTGCGGATCCCGTCTCGCTCAAAGGATTGGAAAGAATTGAGCTGACCATCTTGAATGGATCCAATTCAATCGGATCCAATTGTCTCTTCTTTCGAGCCTGCGTTGCGAAATCTATCATGGAAACCTCCCCCCGTTTTGCCTCGTTGAACGAGTGTTGTAAAATAGTGTTTTACTGCCGTCGTCGCCACGTTCGTCGCCAACGCAATCACGCTACTCTTCCAGGATGCTTGGTTCGATGACGTTGGCATTAACACTGAATTGGTTCCAGGCGCCGACGTAGATGACGGTGACGGTGAGGAACTTCGAAACGTACCGCGCACTACGCTGAATCCAACCAGGGATGCGACTGCAATCGAAACAAGTGGCTTGGAGCGAACGTATTCTTTCCAGTCCACCAATCGCTTAGCTTCGCCATGAAGCGCCCCGGCGTGATCATAACCCGAGGCACGGACTGCTCGCATTCGTTCGATAAGTTCGTCCACTTCGTCCGTTGGGGTCGGTGCGCTCATGTCTATCGCCTTCGGCTCGTAATGGACATGCCGACAATGATGCCTGCCAAGATTCCGGAACCTACTGCGATCGCAAGTGATTCAATTGGTCGGCGACCGACACTCTTGGCTGTGTAATCAAGACCTTTTTTCGCTTCCGTCGCGACACGGTCGTAGTTGTCGCGAATAACATCGCCAGCGACGTCCGCATACTGCGATGCTCGATTGGCAACTTGGTTGAATGTCGTACCAGCCGACTCGCAGCATTCGGAGACGAACGACGCGATCTGTTCACGACTTTTACCCGTCTTGCGTTGGATCAACCCCACGAGTTGCTCAAAGTTCCCTTCCACTTTGGACAATTCTTCTTTCGTGAACTCTCCAAATTTTTCTTTGATCGAACCCACGACGCCATTCCAATTTCCCATTAACTGTTCGCGAGAAATCATTGGTATTCTCCATGTGCTTTGCACGTAAAGTTGATTGACTATCCGTATAACGTCCACCGGACGACTGGTGAAAAGCAGAACGCAATCGTCGTGCCATTTGCAGAATGCCTGGAAATGAACGCCTTAAACCGTGTGAAAACGATCGAGGTGAACGATGATCGACCAATCCGCTGCGACCGATGGCAGAAGGAGGACCAAAGAGGGTTCTAAGGATACCGCCAAGTAGATTTTTTGCTTTCGCCAATTATTGGCACGACTATTGCCTTACACCAAGAATCGGAGTTAAGGTTGGACAAACAAAACAATTTACAAAATGGGGTCGATAATGCTTAACTGGGCACTCACCTTTTTCGTGTTGGCACTGATCGCTGCGGTTCTCGGGTTCGGCGGAATCGCGGCCGGCGCCGCTTCCATAGGCAAGATTCTTTTCTTCCTATTCCTGGTGCTGTTTGCGGTCAGCTTGATCGCCAACGTGACCAGGGGCAGAAGCGGAGTCTGAGGCGCTTCAAAATCGATGGATCGCTGGACAATTATTAAGAGGATTCGGCGGACAACGAAATAGGGTCTTCGGCTTCCCTATTTCGCAGCAACAATTCTCTCTTTTTTGACAACAGTTTCATGAACCTCTCGGCAACCAACGCGCTATTTCGAACATTCCTTGCGTTATCTCTCTTTTGCATGGCCATTGCCATCACCTTGTTTGGGAAGCCATTGCTTGCACCGCTGTCTTTGAGTTTTATCCTAGCATTTGTACTTACACCCTTAGTTCGTTGGCTGGAAAAGTATGGAATCGGACGAATTCCCTCGGTTGGTATCATCGTCACCCTCCTGACCGTATCAACCGTGCTGCTGGGAGCCCAACTTGCTTCCCAATTGAATCGCTTGGTCGCGGAATTACCCCAACACAAGCAAGAAATTGAAACGAAACTCGCTAGTTTTCGCACGAGCTCTAATTCAACCGTCAGTCAATTGATCGACCTGTCGAAGGAGATGTTGGGCAAAATCGATGTTAGCGATCGTTCCGGAGAGTCTAGTGATGTTCAAAAAGTCGTTGTTGTCGAAGGGGATTCGGCAATGCCCTGGTTGACCTCCGTCCCAAGCATCATTTTGCCAATAATCGAGCCGATCGCGTCAGCGGTTGCCGTTATTGTCTTAGTTGTCTTCATGCTGATATCACGGGAGGACCTCAGAAACCGCTTTCTTGCCATCTTCGGGAACAGTCAACTGACGAGTGTCACCAGAATCGTCAATGAGACCTCGAGTCGACTTAGCAATTATTTATTGGGGCTGGTCGCGATCAATTTTGGTTTTGCTGTCTGTTTTGGAGTTTCCTTGTTTCTGATGGGTGTTCCCTATGCAGCCGTTTGGGGAACGGTGGCCTTCGTGTTTCGCTTTGTTCCCATTCTGGGCAGCTTGATAGCCATGTTATTGCCACTCTCGGTGAGTCTGCTTTTTCTGCCTGGATGGATGGTTCCAATTTTCGTTGTCTCAATCTATTTGATCCTGGAATTAGTGACCTGCAATTTCATTGAGCCACTGCTGTTCGGGAAATCCGTTGGAATGAATCCTTTTGCATTGCTGATTGCAATTATGTTTTGGACTTGGGCCTGGGGACCTTTGGGCTTGTTAATGGCCACACCGTTGAGTCTGATGCTTGCGACCTTGGGCCGACACATTCCTTATTTGCGTTCACTCGATTTCCTTTTAGGCGATGCTCGAGCGCTGCCCGCACATTTAGTTTATTTTCAACGCTTGTTGGCGAATGACATCAATGAGGCTGATGCGCTTTTGGCATCCATTTGCAGCAAGAAAGGCTTGCCTTTCGTCGTCGATAAAATCGCCATTCGGAGCATGAGGCATGCAGACCACGAACTCAAAACCAATTCTATTTCTTCCGAAGTGCATCGCCAAGTTTGTCAGCGCAATAACGGATTGATCTGGAAAATCATGGATGCAACCAACCTAAAGTCCATGCCCAAAGACAAAACGAACGACCAAGAATCGATGCCCGAGGGAATACCCCCAATAGTCGGACCAAAGGCCTATGGCATTAGTCTTGGGGGTGACCGTACGGATGCAACGCTTCGAGCAGTCGAGATCTTTGACCCGAAAATACAGTGGTCATTAGGCCATAGCCTTGATGCAACTACGGCCAGGCAAATCGTTAAGGGTGACTACTCCATCGTACTAATTAGTTCTCTGCCGAACAACCCATGGGAGCTCATCGAAGCCTTCGCGCGAAGATTGCGAAAAGCAGGATTCAACGGTTGGATCGCGGTGGGAAATTGGCGAGTTAAGACCCTCGATAGCAGCGTGAGAAGACGGCTCAAGGAGGCAGGTGTCGATTACGCTTCTCACCGTTTGCATGCGGTCTGTCGCATTATCAGTTACGCCACCGCGTCACTTTTTGATACGGGTGAGATCACAGAGCCGAGTACGGCTGTGGTCCGTGAATCCGGACTGGCGACGAATAGGGCTTCGGAAGAGAAGAATTCCTTAGGCGAACTCGCAACTGTGGTTCCTTAAGCGTTTCGCCACCCATCTGAAAGTTAGTGTGGGTAGAGACCTCCCGTCGGCAGAAACGCTGTGAAGCATTTTTTCCTGTGTTTCGCTACCACTGGTTTCATGCCAGTGAGGCGATAATTGACAGCTACTAGCAACCCGTAAGTGGTTGGGCTCTCCGCCGGTTTCATACCGGTGGAAGCAGCGTTTCTCGCAATCAAAACGTTGCTCCCACCGAGTCAACTCGGTGGAGAGCTCGAACCGAAGGATCATGCTTGTAGCCGCCAATTGTTGCCTCCGTCGGGGCGAGCCCGACCGGAAGGCGTAAGGTCAAATAGCGTGCCATTTCATTGATCAAAATGCTTGACAGCGTAGCGTAGGAGGGAAGGGTGATCCAAATTGCACCAGAATCTTGGGCCCTGCACCCTTCCTCGTTTCACGAGACCCTTAGAGAGGGCCTAGAGGAAGGGTGGTCAATCGACAAGCACTTCGAACTTGGGCGCACTTCTTAACCGGCAGTCACGGCTTCGAAATTGATGCTCTCTGCCAACTGCGACAATTTTTTGTCTGCATTCTCTTCTTCGTTGATCGTCTTTTTAAGCAATTGAAGTGCATTCGTGTAACCAAGGTTTGTTGCCCAGACACACAACGTCCCGTAGGTGGCGATCTCGTAGTGTTCAATCTTCTGTGCGACTGCAATGATGATGGCATCCATGACGGCCTCTGGTGCTTCCTCGTTCATCATTCCCTCAGCCTCAGCGATAAGACCCTTCATGGCTTCGCAAGTTTTGGCGCGGGGCGCTTTTCCAGTTTCTTCGAATGCTCCTTCTAGGCGCGTGACCTGCTCCTCGGTCTCCGCCAGATGGCTTTCGAGCGCTTTTTTGAGCCCCGTCGAAGTGGCTTTTTTTATCATCTTTGGCAGTGCTTTGAGCAATTGGCGTTCGGCGCTCAGAACGTCCTTTAGTTCATCTACAAATACGTCGGCAAGTTTGTCAAGGGACATGGGTTCTTCTCCAATTTGGTTGAATGATGTTGCAAATGCCTCATCGTGCGTCGAAAAAGTAAAGCAATTCCCGTGCCTACCTGTATTTACTGGATCAACATCGTTCCGTAACCCTTGCGGGGAAAAACAGATTGAGCGTCCAACGATCGATTCGACGGTTAAGCGATCAATAATCGACGCGTGTTCATGGCAATTCGAAACAGATAAGGCCTAACAATTGCAGTAGAGGTTTGCCAAGCCTCAAGGCTACGGCCAAAAAGAGAGCGACTTTATTTCTGCCGCAGCATTCGGTATTGGACAAGCTGGAGTTACAGAACATGCGTTATCACATCCTAGCCACTGATTTTGATGGCACACTTGCCCATGACGGTGTCGTGGCACCGGAAACAATTAGTGCCCTGCAAAGGCTTGCGGATTCTGGGCGAAAATTGGTCTTGGTTACGGGGCGCGAAATGCCAGCTCTGAAAGCAATTTTTCCGGCAATAAAACTTTTTGATTGGGTTGTCGCGGAAAATGGTGGCCTTCTTTACCAACCCTCAACGGATAAGGAAATCCTTCTCGGAGAGCAAGCCCCAAAAGAGTTCGTCGAAATGCTCACGCAACGGGGAGTCGGTGGGATTTCGGTTGGACGTTGCGTCGTTGCCACCTGGAGCCCGCACGAAAATGTGGTCTTGGACACGATTCGCGATCTCGGACTGGAGCTGCATGTTGTCTTTAACAAAGGTGCCGTTATGGTCTTGCCTCCAGCAATTAACAAGGCCACGGGGTTGCAACGTGTCTTGCTCGAGATGGGGCTGTCTCCCCACAATGCAATTGGCGTCGGCGACGCCGAAAATGATCATGCGTTCCTGAAGTTATGTGAGTTTTCTGCTGCCACGGCCAACGCTTTACCTGCTCTCAAAGATGCAGTCGACCTCGTTCTGCAAGGAGACCACGGTGCAGGCGTGATCGAATTGATCGATCAGGTTTTGGAGGACGACCTGCGAGATTTCCATGCCACCACGCGGAAACACCGTTTGCTAATTGGATCCAGCGAAACCAACGAAGTGTGTTTGCCCCCTTTTGGTGGTCCTGTGATTATTTGCGGGCCATCTGGAAGCGGAAAATCCACCTTGGCCAATCGCATAGTTGATGCCATCATGGAACATGAGTTTCAGTTTTGCCTGGTTGACCCAGAGGGAGACTTCGAATCCTTCGAGGGAGCTATCGTCCTGGGGGGGCCAAACGCGGCGCCGCAAATCGAGGAAGCTATGCATGCACTTGAAAAGCCAACTTCCAATGTTGTCCTCTGTTTGACCGGCATCCCCATTCCTGACCGCCCCACTTTCTTCTTACAATTGCTTGGACAACTCAACCAGCTTCGAACAAAAGCAGGAAGGCCGCATTGGTTGATCTTGGATGAAGCGCATCATTTGATGCCCGCCAATTGGCAGCCTCCCACCGAATTGCTTCCTAACGACTGGACCAACGTCGTGCTGATTACGGTCAATGCGTCGTCGCTTCCCTTGGCTGTACTACAGCGGGTCGAAGTCATGGCGATCGTCGGACAAGATGCTGAAATAACCGTCAATGATTTTGCGAACACGGTGGGCAGAAAATCACTTCAGCTGCCTCCTCCCAACCTAGAAACTGGCGAAGTATGGTTATGGAACACCAACGATTCCACCAATCCCATTCGCTTCCGCGCATTGAAAAGCGATCGGGAACATTCTCGACATCGCCGGAAATACGCGGAAGGCCAACTAGCGCCCGAGAAAAGTTTCTATTTCCGCGGTCCTAATGACGCTCTGAATTTGCGAGCTCAGAATCTGATCCTTTTTTACCAAATTGCCGAAGGCATAGACGACGAGACATGGGATTACCACTTAAAAAGAAACGACTTCAGCCGTTGGTTTATCGACTGCATTCATGACGAGAATCTTGCAACGGAAGCAGATCTGGTAGCAAGTCAAACCGAGCTGAGCGTCGCTGAGTCCAAATCGCTCATCCTCGCCGCCATCCAGCGCGATTACATACTGCTGCCGACTTCGCGGATGTCTGTTCCTGGTGCTATGTGAGCCAGCTAGGTTAACGACAAATGGCCTGTATTGACCTTCCATGGCTGTGGTTGATTCTCGCGCACCATGCTTCGCGAAGGTTCAACGGGTGTGCGAGAAACGTATCTTCAAAACCAAGCCTACCAATAGGGTTTTGCGTTATAGCCTAGTGCGAGCGCAGATTGGAGTATCCCAACCCGAAGTGTAAGCGAGGGACAATTTCGCGGTTCCCTCACTTACGTTTCGGGTTGTGATTGGTAGTTTTTACATCGCCGCTCGCATAAATGGCCAGTAAGAAAAGAAAGTCCTCCAAACTCAGTCGATTTTGGGAGTTACGGCACGGAAATCGCCGTGTCTCCAAGCAGAGCGAACGTAGCCACACCATTTTCGAACTTGAACATAAAAACGGAAACGAAATATGATTGACAAAAAACGCTATGCGATGATCCATATCGGATGGTGGTTGGGACTGGCGTGTGTCGGTGGACTTGGTTTCGGAGTTTGGGGGCTTTCGAAGAGTGAGTGCGCCGTAAAGGGATTTGCGGAAAGAAGTTTTACCCTCGACGTCGACTTCAACACGTTTCGTCAGATACTCGTTCGGACCGATGCGACCGCCGCCATCGTCGAACACGGCGGTTTGAAAGTCATCGACGAATCAACGGATTCCGTCGATATCGATTTGTCAAACGATTCTCGGCCGCTCCGTAACCTCCTCAAGGGAAAATCGAAAGCAAACGTATCTGCAACCAAGCACCTGACCGTTCAACTAAATGATCCTCAATTGAATGCATCGGAATTGAAGTTGAGCCAAGATTGTAAGATCCAGCCTGACAACATCCATATCGTGACTTCATCCGACCAACCAGCCGGCGAACTGAAAACATACCAAACAAGCCTGGATGCAGTGAAAGCGAACGATCGAACAGAAATTCGTTTGATTTTGGACATGAAGGTCGATGTCTTTATTTCAAGACTCTTCCTTCCACAAGCCGAGGCTCGCGTCAAACTAGCTGCGGAAAAGACACTGGAGGAACAGGAAGCCGCCATTCGCAGCCTTGTTTCTAAGTTCGAAGGCGACGCAATCATTATGCCTGTATTCAAGCGCTGAAGCGTGCAATGATCGAGAGAGTGCAAATGCATGCATTCGGAACTGGGGTTGGCTTTTAGTCGGTTTTCACGTATTTACCAAAGCGCACGAGACAGCCGAACTTGTTATTTGGGATGCACTGCGCTATGAACACAAAAGCTTTTCTAACATACCTTTATTCGTCGCTGATTATTCTGGTTTTTTGCCAAAGGCTTATGGCTCAGGCGTCGGGCCCTGTTCCGATCGGGGCGAACGCCGTCCCAAGCACCAGTGGAACAAGTACTCCGTCGGTTCCATCCATTGAAAACATGGCCACTCAGGCCGCGAACAGTGCCAAAAATAACGCTCCCAAGCCGGTCGGCAGAATGGAATTGCCGACAAGCCATGGCCAACATTGGATCGAATACGACATTCGTCCCTACACCCAGAATTTGAAAAACGTCGAGCGACCACAACAGGTCATCCTTGATTGGATTATACGTGAGACTGGAACCGATGTCTGGTTCAATGAACCGATGGGGATCCTCAATGCCGACAGATCTACGCTGCGTGTCTATCACCACGCCGACATGCAAAAAAAGGTCGCGCAGGTTTATGAAAAATTCGTCAATGGCTTGACCGATCCACAGGTCTTTGGTCTACGTCTTATCACGGTTGGCAATCCAAGTTGGCGAACCAAATCCACAAGTTTAATGCGTTCCGCTCCCGTGGAAACGGCGGGAGTCCAAGCATGGTTGATGCCAAAGGAAAACGCCGCGATTTTTATGGCTCAATTGCGAACACGCACAGATGTCCGAGAAATGCAGGCCGTCGACATACCCCTAGTCAATGGCCAATCTCAATCGCTTGAGCAATTAAGGTCTCGCAACTACCTAAAAGAATACCAACCCAATACTGCATCGACCTGGCCACCGTACACCCCTGTCTCCGATGAGATCCAAGAAGGATACAAGATTCAATTGAGTCCGTTGATGAGTTTGGACGGTCGTTCGGTTGATTTAATGCTCAAGTGTGATATCGATCAAGTCGAACGACTCAACAACGTTTCGATCGAATTGTACAATCCTCTCAGTCAGCCTCAGACCGTACAAGTCGAGGTGCCTCAACTGGTATCGTGGCGACTCCACGAGCGATTCCGATGGCCCTCGGATCAAGTGCTGCTGCTCTCATGCGGGGTGGTCGCGGCGCCGGTTGGGCAAGTGAACAACACATTGCTAAGTGGCAATCCGCCTGCCTTATTTGGGTTGAACAAGATTCTGCCAGCCCCATCTGGACAGCGAACAGACGCACTTTTAATCGTCGAGTATCGCGGTCCTGCATCGACGCAATTGAACCAGCCATCCGTTCCACCCTCGGCTCCTGCCACGCCAGCTACCAACAGCGCATCTGCGAATGTTTCCCGCGGCAGGTACTAGTGTCGCCTTTCGCTTCGCGAAAAGCCACAAAAAAACCATCCCCTCCACTCCAGGAAAAGATGGCTCTTAGTGTAGAACGGCACTCCGTGCCGTTTTGATTGCGATTAACGGCACGGAGTGCCTTTCTACATTGAACTCAAATGGCTTGCATCAATTCGCATTCCTTTGCCAATCGCTTTCTAGCGACATGCAGTCGGCGCTTGATCGTTCCAATCGGTGCTTCGAATGAATCGCTCATTTGGTTTAGGCTTTGACCGTCTAGATAGAACGCAACCAAAGTCTTTCGGTCGAGATCTCCCAATCGGCTTAATCCCTGATGCACTTGCAACTTTTGTTCGCCGCTCAAAACTGCGTCCAGCGGATCGCTGTGGCAGGTCACCGTAGCCTCGAGGATCTCGTGATCCATCGACATGGGCTTTGGGCGTCGAGTCACGCGATTGATCGCCATTCGGTGAACAATCTGTCGCAACCATCCACCGAATGCTTCGGGAACCTGCAATTGGCTTAATCGACGAAACGCTTGAATGAATACGTCTTGGCTCAATTCTTGTGCCTCATCCCAATTCCCCAATCGCTTGTAAGCGATGGACAGAACGTGTTGCTGGAATCGGCAATAGAGTTGCTCCTGCGCAGAACGGTCACCGTCTTGGGCTCGGACAACCAAGTCCACAACAGAAGTTAGGCTCAAGTCTTCGTAAGGTACGCTTCGGGAAGCAGTCAAGGTCATGATCAACTCGTCTCTCGTTGAACTCCATGTGTGCTGTACTTTCGCTTTCTTACGAAGTCAGTTCCATGGAATGGTTTCTCGGATTCAACGCGATCGATCTTTGTCTGGACACTGTACGCTCCAAACCAAACTCAACAGTACAACCCTAGGACGGCTGAAGCGAGTGCTTGGGAGTGAGCGTTTGTCCGGAACGATGAAGGGCCGTGGCCTACCTTGCCAAAAACGCAGTTCGCGTTCAAGAAAGGGAGTTACGACACAACACAAAGACTTTTCGCGTGCCAACCGCCTTCGGTACGTTTTCGTAAACTTGCTAGGCAGTTGGGGGAAGCAAGCTCTTGTGTAAGCAACTCGATTTAGCTATCGCGTTTGCTTGTGGACCTTATGGGTAGGCTGGATTTGACTGGGACCATCATTGGGCCCATAAACCCTAGCCATCCTCTGGACCACGAATAATTCTCCGGGCATTTATGGCCCAGCGACTTACTCGACGTACCTAAAAGCGCATGTAGAAGGTGAAGGAGGAGCTCGCGCACCAAATTGCCCGCCACAATCGCGCTTGTTCGCACTGAAGCGATCACATTGGCACAACGTTGAGCAAAATTGACTTGACGCATGGCAGCCTCCCTACACCGTTAGGCGCAGATTGAGAGATGACGATAAAACAAAACTGGTTTGACCACCGAAAAATTTGCGGTGGCGTGAGTCAGACTATGGTATCGTTCAAAAGGTTCGCAAGTAAAGCATATATTTTAGAAAATTTCTGCAATTCCTAGATTTCGGCCAAGTGCCCAGCCAAATTCTGATGAAATGCCCCCGAGTTATACTCGTGGGATATTTACCATCCCGCTAGATGAGATCGTCCGGTTTAGGAACCTGCAAATTCATTGGTCGGGAGGGCGACGCTCCTGCGGAGCCATGACGCTTTAGCTCGGCAGGAGCCTCGCCCTCCCGGAATTGCAAGCAAATAAAAGTCCTTAAGACGGACGATCTCAGATGAATGGTCATTACCTATGGCTTAAAGCCATGGGCATGCCGAGCACCATGTCGGCTTTCTGAAATGCTCCCCCTACAACGGCAACCCAGCCGCTTCCGTTAGCCGATTGAACGACGCCCTAGAGGTCGTATAGCTAATCGTCTGAACCACATCCCGAGGTCCCGCCAAAGCAACCCCCCTCTTTACTTCCTCGTCCGATAGCACTACTGGTGAAGTCGCTAGCTGCCTCGCAAGCTGAAAAAGTGCTCGGTCGCGTGGCGAAAACTGAGACCAATCGCCATCCAGCGAAAAGATCTGCTCCTCCGTTTGCCCGAGAGCTTGCAGTTGAGTACGAGCAAGCCCGAGAGCGTACCAAGCTCGATCTTGCCTCGCCAAAATCCAACTTAACTGGGCCTTGAACAGGGGAGATAAATCCCCTTTCTCCTCTGCGGCCCGAATGCTCTCGAATCGACTCGCCCCAGCCTTTGGGAAATTCGCGATCAATCGCACCCAAGTCGGTAACGCTCCCTCCGTCGAGGTGCAACCCGGTATGTCCCGTCGAGCTTGAACCTCATCCACCAAACCGAGCCGCGACTTGCGCGTTCGGCAATCCGACAGCATTTTCTCGACGTAGTCTCGCGACTCAAGCGCTAGTCTCTTGCTCTGAGTGACGCAAGTTGGCTCGTCGTTCTTTTCGTCCAACCAAAAAACAGCAACCATGGAAACTTTCTTTGAAAAAGCCGATGAGGTCGGAGTCAGGTATGTGCCACGGGGCAAGTTAGGATCAAGCTCCGATGCAGCCTGTCCATTGTGGCCAAGGGTTGCGAGCCGCGAGTATCCACCCTCCTCCGTGCGCTGCGGAACACCAATGCCTTCCTTCCAGCGATTGATGGAGTTGTTCGCCGACATAGAAAGGATCATTTCCAGAATCTGATTATCCGAATAGTGGGCTTTCAATCCAATGATGTCGTCCTCGGAAAGCAGGTGCGGTTGGTATGTGAACTTGCGAGCAAAAGCAAAAGCAAGTTGTTTCGCGGGTTCCATCTCTGACCAATCACCGTCCAACGCAGCAATCTGATCTTCCGAACGGCCGGCCCCAAGCAGTTTGGTCTCCTGATGACCAATGCAGTATTGGCAGTTGTTGACCCGCGAAACGATCCAAAATAGCTCGACTTTGAACGCGTTGTCTAACGAGTAAGCAGGATCTTGCTCTCGTGAGGTAATGGCTGGCTGTCCACTTCGAACGCCACTTGCCGAGAGTGCAGTTTGCGGTACCGCAACGCTGCGATTCGGCTCGATTCCGTTAAGGTAGTGATGCCTGATCCTGCTTTCATAGCTATCCACTTGGTCCCCTAGTTTTTCTCGATCCACAGCCGTTAGCTCGGGGAGCGGTATCCGCGGTACCCGTACCTTAACATCCTCGATGAGTTGCTTTAACGCGGGACGAGTCAGCGGAGTCGGTCTCGTGCCATCATTCGACTCTTGACCGAGGCAAACTCGGATCGGAAGCAAGACGCATCCGAAAACGAGGGCCTTACACAATGGATTTGTTAGTCTTGTCATGTTCTTTGCTTTCATCCTTCTTCTCGAACGATCGTTAAAGCAGGCTGAGTGGTGACGATGTAGCGAACCGGCCTTTCAATCGCCTTGCCTCCTTTATTGGTGCACTTCAAATTGACCTTAAAGCGAATGTTGCTGCCTAGCACTTCGCTTCCCTCTGTCATCACGTACTCATTGAGCTTGGCCCCGTTACGCCATAGGTCCTCCGTAAAATAAACAGGCGGATGACGCTTCTTTAGTTCGCCCAGACTGGTGCCGGACTTCCATTCATCAAGCATCTTCTGCAAAAGCTCTTTCGCTTGTGCAGCGTCGGACATGGGAGCCGTTCCTGGGGAACAGCCAAGTTGCAATAACAAGATCAAGACGATTGCGATCCAGCAATTTCTTGCGGTTGCGCTCGTCTCAGGATTTCCGGATCCCCTTGAAAATGAAACGGCCATTACTCGATGGCTCCTGTCAAAGTCGTTTCGCCTTCGGCGCGGGTACCCAGTGCACGCCACGCCAAGAGGTCAATACTTTGCGCTACAAACGTTACAGAACCGTCGCATCGTGCCATTTGAACGCCACCCGTGTGGTAGCTCTTAGCTGTTGTGGAAATCCGACCGGGAGGGAACATGCAGGATCGGCTTTGGGGTGGGGCAACGTGGAAATAGTTGCTCGTCGAATGGCCTCCTTGAAGCCATGGTGCACCGACATTGCTGTTCCGCTGGTATTGCAAATCCAGGGGATTGATCGCCAAACAATCGCGTACTGCTTCGTCAGGCGTGGTTGGGTTGGTTTGTGGCCAAAAGGTATCGGTCTTCGTAGAAATAGCGTTGCTAAAATCCCCTTTGCCGTGCTCGCTAAAGGCTGCCGTGTTGGATAAACCATCGGAGACGGCAGAGAAAGACAGGTATTTGGTGGGTATGAACGGGCCGTTCGGATTCGGATACCCGAAGTTAGGATCGCTTGAGAGGGACGGTGCTAAGGCGTTCAGAATGCCTGCCCCTTGATTGCTCCGATAGTTGGTTCCAGCCCAGCCTACAGGAAGGATGGAAACAGGATCCGATGGGCAAGTGAATGTCGGAATAGCAACAGCTCGAGCAGCCGTGTTGTTGGCATGGTCCCAAGCCATATTGAAGTCGACCAGAGTATACGTGTTGTTCTGCTCCATGTAGGGCAACAACTGTGCATGAGTCGAAAGACCAGATGGGCTCCGACCTGAGGGCAACTTCTTGTTTGCAGACTCGTAATTGTGGACCGCCAAACCAAACTGCTTGAGGTTGTTACCGCATTGCATTCGGCGCGCCGCTTCTCGGGCACTTTGAACGGCAGGCAGCAACAATCCAACCAAAATCCCAATGATTGCAATGACGACTAACAACTCTACAAGCGTGAAACCGCGAGCGCGTGAACGAACATAAATAGACATGTTGAAACCCTTTGAAGAAAAATAAATACATGCAACCACACCACACACGAAACCGCATTGGCAAGATTGCTAAATCAAAAAACGGATTGATTCAAAAGACAAAAAGATCTGTTCTGGAACCTGGGTCCCTGGCTTGAAACATGCCAAAATCAGTTGGCCACGAAACTTGCCTGCGAGAAATCCGCCATAAGATGGATCTCCCCGAAAAGTAACAGCAATTACAGAGCGGCAGCCCGCGGAGGCGGATCGAGAAGATCCAAAGAAGGTTCGATTGGCATGCAATCGTCAAGGACTGTCATGAAGCCACTCAAAACACAAAAATGTGTGAAACATGAAAGTCGAAGATGATTTGGATGCTGCCTTAGAATAACCACTCTCGGCGGCTCGGTCGGTGGTGTGACTGGCACTCCCCGGCAACTTCCATTTTTGCATCTAGTCGAAGGTATAGAGGATTTATCCGACGCAGGTCCAATCTTTTCACTCAATTGACTCGAGCCAGAAACGTCCGAATGCCGTAAATAATCCCCGCAACTAGCAACTGCTTTGCTGGAAAGGGTTTGGCTGAAAAACCAAAAAACGAAGACAAAAGCAATAAATGCCCGTTGTCCAGCTCGAATTTTGGGAAAGGAAGCCATCGGAACCCCGAAGCGGAAAAGCGTGCAAAGAGATCGATTGCACCATTAAACACCTGATAATAGAAGGTCAACGCGCTTTCGTCAAGCCTTTGGAGTGCTGGGATTCATCCCAGCTTTTAGAACATGCTGCGCTGGATTTCAGTCCGATTCCGGTAGTAAAGGCGGTTCTGATCGCAGGGCCATCTAAAAGCTCCGATGAATCGGAGCACTCCAAATGCGCAATTCCGGTTTTACGCGTTCTCTGGACTGTGCAATATCTCGTGAACCACACGTCCCGGTTGACCATCGAGCAACGAACCTGGGCCGCTCGGTCGCGAAAAGGTTACTTCGTTCGCATTGCGACAAGCGTGTCGGCTTCTTGGGGGTCAGATCGAATACCTTTTGTTGAAGGATCGGTTTGTCCGGTTCCGCACGCGCCTCACGAGCCATCAAATAGGACAAAGCAATCGACGAAAGTCCGAACCCCTGGGCCGCCAAAAAGTGCCGACGCGATGCATCGCAAACGGACAAACCGTCGGAATGTGCCTTCTCGTTATTTGTGTTGTTGGTCATCGCTTCAGTCTACATACAAAAAACGGTTCGATGAAAAAAGTGCTTGACACAACAACGACAGAGCTTGCAGTTCCGGTGAAGGCGAGGCGGGCGCCTTTTCGTTCGGCTTAGCATTGGCGGCGGTCGACTCCGCAACTTGCTCAAAGTGCTTGCGTTGCGATTCAAGCAACGCCACACCAGCCAACCGTTCGTTTTCCTCCGGCGGGGTACCGAATGCCAATGTCCATGCATGAACCATTTGCGCCGATGGTTCGCTCCCCACATCCCGCAACACCCTAGAGGCAAATCGTTCGGCCAACGTCAAGATCACTTCATTGTTCATCATCAGCAGCGATTGCGGCGCGACCGTCGACGAAGCCCGGCGATCGCAATTGGGGCTCACGGCAGCCAAGTCAAATGGCTCGAGCATTCCCAGCGGCATCGATCGACGCACTTGAATGTAGATGCCGCGTCGGAACTTTTCGGGAGTATCCTCCCCTTTGGTGACCATGATGCCGTTGCCGTCCCGTGTTGCAGCCCCTACCACAAACTGCCCCACTTCATCAGGATTAACGGGGGAACTAGGCCCAAACAGGACAGGTGTCCGTATACCGGAGACTTCTAACATTGCATCCCTAATCGCCTCTGCCTCCAACCGCCGCACCGACATCCGACCCCAGTAGCGGTTCTCGGAATCGGTCTCGCTTCCCGAGCGGACCGACGATTGACGGTAGGCTTTCGAACGCAGGATCATGCGATGCAACGATTTCAAACTCCAACCATTGCGAACGAATTCATCAGCCAACCAATCGAGCAGCGCTGGATGGCTGGGAGGTTCACCCAAGCGGCCAAAATCGCCTGGGGTTGGTACAATACCACGACCGAAGTGATGCATCCAAATTCGGTTGACGAGCGTTCTCGCGACTAGCGGATGTTGCCCATTGGTGAGATGCCTTGCGAAAGCCAGTCTGCGGCCTGTGGTTGGTATTTCTGGATCATCGTCAGGCAGGCTGCATGGCGGCAATACGCTCAAGTCGCCTGGAGCGACTTCTTCGCGCGGTTGCTGGATGTCGCCTCGCGAAAAGCGATACGTCTCTGGCTTGTTTCCAGGAACCTCGGTTAAGCAGGCGATGAAGTTGTCCGGTGGTCGCTTCGCTTTGGCAGCTGCAATCAGCTCTTCAAACTTCTTGTTGTGGTCCGCGATGCGTTTGGGCTCGTACAGGATCGCACTGCCGCCATCGACATTCAACCAAGGGTAATCTTTGAGGATTTGCTGGTGAGCTGGCGTTCGTTTTTCAGTCGCTGTTGCTTTCGCCTCTCTAGCCAAAACCTGCTGATCCGCATCCAGCGAAACGACAACTTTTTCAAAGATGTCGTTGACGATTTCCTTGAGCGCCTCAGCACGCTGTCCATTGATCTCCTGCAACGTCTTATCTATTTGCGTGGCTGTTGCATGTTCATCGGGTGTCCACAAGTTGACTTGTCGAGCGGTGTGATCGCGCCAATTCTTCCAGTCGAGCGCCGGCTCAAAAACCGCCCGAATGCGATGGCAATCTTGATGCGATATCGGATCGTATCGGTGCGAATGGCATTGGTCGATCCAATCAAAAAGGACCTTTTTCTCGGCCTTGGAAAGCTTTCCTTTGGGGGGCATTTCCTCAGATTCGATTCGGTTCCAAAGCAGACTTTCGACGGGCTTGCCTGCGACGATGGCCGGTCCTGATTCGCCGCCCGCCAGCAAGTGTCGAACAAGGCGGCCGTCGAGCCCACCTTCACGTTTGTCTTCCTCACCGTGGCATTGGAAGCAGTGTGTCTTCAGTATAGGCCGAACATCGCGTTCGAAGAGCAACGCTGGCTCGCTTGCAAAGCACTTCAATCCTGGGCAGACCAGCAGCAATGCAGTGCTGGCCAGCAACGCAATTGGCGAAAGGAAGAGTCGCATCACGTAGCTCTGTTAGGAAGGCGGGGAAGTCTTAGGCAGGAAGTCTAATTGTAACCACTTCTTTGACTCAGTGTATTGACGGTACAATCAATTGGGCGAGCGGCAGCATTGATCATTTCGGTGGGGAGAGGCTCCTGCCGAACCAACGCCAAGCTCGGTAGGAGCCTCGCTCTCCCATTAGAACCCTTGGCAGGTAGTTTTTAGTCTGCCGCTCACCGTACAATGGACCTAAGAAGTGAAAGCGAGGAATTCGACATGGCAAAAAAACAGCGACGTCCAAGACAACTCTATCGGCTTCACCCAAGAAAATGACAACGACCAAAATGGGAGTTGGCGGCACCAAAGAGTCCCCTTGGACTCTCACCACTCCTAGCGGGCAATCTGAGTATCAAGCCTATCGCGACGATACGCTCGATCCACCTGCATTGGTCGTGATTGTCGGGAAAACCGAACTGCGATACCACCTTCGATGCATTGACGACCTGCACGCAATGCTCAAAACGCATGGCGATTGGATGCCGCTAGGCAGTGCCGACGAGCAGAAGCCAGCTAAAGAAGGAACAGTGGAAGCGTGGGCGAGGTCGTCCGATAATCCTGTAAACGGCTGGTACGGAATCAAAAAGGGGTTGCGTGGCCGATCCGCAAATTACGTTCCGCCTGTATTAAAACTGCTTGGTCTCGCCGAAGTGGAAGACAAGCCGAAAGACAATCGCATGCGGGCCTTCTAGTTGGCTGTGGACGAGCGAGGCCCTTCGCTCGTTGAGTTCCTAACAAACCTGAGCGAGGGCCTCGCTCAGCCACACAAACTTGAGCGAGGGCCTCGCTCAGTTACACAGACCAAGCGGGTGGTATTTGTTAAGCACGCAAGATCGATTGTATCACCCTGCCATGGACATCGGTCAGTCGGAAATCGCGGCCTGCGTAGCGGTATGTTAGTCGTTCATGGTCGAGACCCAACACGTGCAAGATGGTGGCGTGCAAGTCGTGAACGGAGACAGGATTCTCTACCGCTCGAAAGCCGAAGTCGTCCGTTGCGCCATAGACTGTCCCTCCCTTCATTCCGCCACCAGCCATCCAAAGGGAGTAGCCCCAATGATTGTGGTCCCGCCCCTGCGCAGCCCCAGAACCATTTTGTTCCATCTCTACCGTTGGCGTCCGACCAAACTCACCAGAACAAACAATCAGCGTTTCATCCAGAAGCCCCCGTTGCTTCAGGTCGATGATGAGAGCCGCAAGACCTTGATCGCATTCTTTCGCTACCTTGCGATGCTCCACTTTGATGTTGGAGTGGCTGTCCCACGGTTGCAGGTTTCCGTGCCATAATTGAACGAATCGTACGCCGCGCTCGACGAGCCGTCTGGCCATGAGCAGTTGTCGATTCTGCGGGCCATCACCATAAAGCTTTAGGATGTGTTCCGGTTCTTGTTGCACGTCGAACGCGTCGGTGGCTTCGATCTGCATCCGATAGGCTAGTTCGAAGGAACGAATGCGGGCTTCGATGGATGCTTCGCCAGGTCGAATTGCCATGTGTCTGGCATTTAGCCTTTGAAGCAAATCGAATTGCTCCTGCTGTTCGCGCGGTGAAAGTCTCAGGTTGCGAATGTGTGCGATTAGTTTGGTAGGGTCTGCGTTTGAGGTGTCCACATGTGTTCCTTGAAACGCGCCAGGCAAGAACGCCGATCGCCAATTGCCTGCGCCGCCAACGGGAAGGCCGCCCGGGCATAATGCAATGAAACCAGGAAGATTCTCATTGTCGGAGCCCATCCCCCACGTCAGCCATGAGCCAATGCTGGGGCGCACCAGACGCTGATCCCCAGTATTCATCAACATAAGCGACATCTCGTGACTGGGCAGTTCCGCGTACATGGATCGAATAACAACCATCTCGTCGACACACTTTGATAGATGAGGAAAAAGATCGCTCACCGGAATGCCACTCTGTCCGTGCTGCTGAAAAGTAAAGGGAGACGGAAAGGCAACCCCAGTCTTCCGCTCCGTCTGTAGGTTATCGTAAGGCAGCATCTGACCTCCGCGTTTTGTCAGCTCGGGCTTGGGGTCAAACGTGTCGACCTGGGACATACCTCCATTCAAAAAGATATGGATCACATGCTTCGCACGACCAGGGAAGTGCAGGCCGGCGGAAGCTGCAAGGCTTTTGCTGCAAAGCATGTCTGCCAAAGCAATTGAGCCCATCCCCATGCCACAACGGCTTAGGAAATTGCGTCTTCCAAGTGTTCGTTCATGAATCATGGTTTTGTTTCTCGTCTCAATCTACAAAGATAAATTCATTGGAGGCCAATAAAGCATGCGCTAAACGTTGCCATGCATTGGATGTTGGCGCTTCCGAAGCGGCGATACCGAGTTTGGACCGAACGAATTGAATTGCAGTTTCCACTTCTTCTGGCTCCGGATTGCGGCTGAATAAACGGCGATAGAGCCAATCCACTCGCTGTGTGTCTGTCTCGCCAGCAGCCGATGGCAGCAAGCTTGCCAACTTGTCAGCCCGGTCCTGAATGAACTCCGAGTTCAGGGCGAAGAGCATCTGCTGTGGAACTGTCGTGTCGGGGCGTTTGACCGTACATGCGTTTGGGTTTGCTCCGTCGAAGGTGCTGGCTAGATTGGACACGATATCGCGATTGATAAATCCATAAACGCTTCGACGAGGAATCGCTGGACTTGCATTCATGTCAAACGGACGACCACCTCGATCCTTGTTGAGTTCACCCGAAACCGCAAGCATCGCGTCCCGCATCGATTCCAAGTCCATTCTTCGACGAGGCATTCGCCAAAGAAAATCGTTTTCGGCATCGATCGACCGAGACTTTTCGTCCTCCACGGATCCTTGCTGGTAGACATCCGATAGCATTATTCTTTTGTGCAATGCTTTCAAAGACCAACTGTCCTCGTACAACGTCTCGGCCAAGTAGTCCAACAATTCCGGATGAGTTGGCGGTCGGCCGCGTGTTCCGAAATCGTCTGCAGTCCGAACTAAACCTTCACCGAAGTGGTGTTGCCAAACCCAATTGACAATCACTTTCCGAGTCAATGGGTTGTTCCTTGCAACGATCGATTGTGCCAAGCCTAGTCGACGCTTGCCATCTAGATATGGTTGTTCGGTTCCTTGGTCACCAGGCAACGACAATGCCGATAGAAATTTTGCTTGGACTGGTTCACCGCGTGCCAGCGGGTTTCCTCTCAGGAAAACAAAGAAGTCCTTGGGTTGAGTGCTCTCTTGTAGCACCATGGCCCGAGGGGGAGAACCAGGTGCTGAAAGATGGTGTTCGTGAATCGCACCGCGTTTGCCGCCCAACGCATCGGATATCGTTCGATTGAGAATTTTTACAGCAAGTTCATCCGGAGGATTCGTCGGTGTATCTTCCCCGTAGAGGTGGCGTCGAAGCTGCCTGTAGACGGGGCTGTTGATGGCCAGATGCTTACTATCCTCATCCGGAACCACACTCTCCTGGGAAACAGCTTCAAGCGACGACTGACGCAACGCTTGCAGCCATTCTTGCTGAACCTCGGCAAAGAGTCCTCCGTACGCATCTGCCACATCCGCCATCGACTGGGGCAGTTTTTTTGAGATCGACTCGAGAACGCGAGGATTCCATTTGGGTGGCTTGGCTGATAGCCGGTGTAACTCCGCGGGCTTCACGGTTTCTTTGTTCTCATTCTCCCGCAACTGAATCCATTCAGCCGCCAACCGGCCGAAATTCTCCGTACTCATCTTGGAGAGACTCAGCCAAGGCCCAAATACGGGATCATCCTCGTGCAACGATGCTAGGTAGAAACGCCAGCGATTGAGCACCAATGGACGAACGTCGTCGGTCCGATAGGAAAGGAAATTCGTAGATAAATCTTGTTCTGGTGTCCCCTTTGCCAGTTCTCGAAGGTACAGCCCGACTTGGATCCGGAGTCGATTTCTCATCACCTCGCTCTGATCGCGAGCCATATCATCGTATTGGACCTGCAGGTCCTGTAGGTTGCGTTGGTATGCTAAAGTCGGTGGAGTGTCTGGTAGCTCGCCTAGGATAGGCAACGATTCGGGCGCACTGCTGTTGGCGAAAGTGGCGTAGAGCGAGTAATAGTCCTTGGTCGAAATCGCGTCGAATTTGTGATCGTGGCATCGTGCGCATGCAACCGTTAGTCCCATCAAGCCACGTGAGACAACATCGATCTGATCGTCGATCACATCATGATGATTTCGGTACTGCATACCGACAGTCAGAAACCCCAAGGCGGCAAGGGATGGGTCGTTTTTATGAAGCCCCAATTGATCGGCGGCGATTTGTTCCGTTACGAAACGGTCATAGGGCAAATCGTTGTTAAAGGCGTTAATGACATAGTCACGATAAGTGTAGGAAAACGGGAAGGAGGTGAACCCGATGGCGCTACCGCCGTGCGTATCCGCATACCTTGCGATATCCAGCCAGTGTCTGCCCCATCGCTGGCCATAAGCGGGAGAATCAAGCAATCGATCGAGAAGCCGAGGATAAGCGTCGGACGAATTGTCGTTGACAAACGCATCGACTTCCTCCCATGTTGGAGGTAGGCCGGTTAGATCGAGCGAGGCACGCCGAATCCACTGATTTCGGTTTATGGCACGCGTCATGGAGAGCCCACGAGAATCCAGAGCCTTAGCGATGAACCGATCGATATCGGTCGAATGATTGCCGCCGTGGGTTAAATGCGAGTCCTCGGTGGACGGTCGCTGAGGAACCTTCGGTTTGGTGATGGGTTCGAACGCCCAATGCCCTTCGTAATGCGCTCCTTCCTCAAGCCATTGGCGTATCAAGTTGATTTGCTTTTGGCTAAGCCGTTTGCCGGTTTCGGCTGGGGGCATTCTCGCGTCATCCTCCTCGGACGCGATACGTTGGAACAATTCGCTTTCCACGGTCCCAACGATGGCATGTTCCTTTGCGTTACGTTCCACATCGAGACGCAGATCCCCTTGTCTTTTGCTCGCATCGGGACCATGGCACTGGAAACAGTATTCAGCAAGAATCGGGCGAATCTGCCGATTGAATTCCACTCCGCCGGCGCGACTTTCGCTAGCAGTCGCCATGAGCAAACAAATGGCTAAGCTAAATGCGGCGGTCTGCTTTCTGACTAGAACTAGGAAAGAGGGGCACTCTCCGCCGAGGAGTATTTGCATGGTGGGCTTCATTTCGGGTGGGATTGAAACGATGATGGAGCGGCTTTGTGCTGCTCGTTCGCCGAAACAAGGATACTACTCAAGGCGCCGCAAAAGGCGCTCGGATCACAAGTTTAAACCAGGGGACGGGGACTTGCCGTCCACCCTCCATTATACCAGGCGGAGTCCCCCTTGCGCATCATGATGTTGGAACAAAGAGGTCCAAATCGGTCACGCAAAGTACGGACGACCGGACGAGACTTCGTAAGGGATTTCCAGGGCCGAATGGTTATAATGCAAGTAGCAGGGTGAAACGTCGGCTACGCCTCAACCTTGGATGGTTGTTTCGGAACGCATTGAGTAGGAATTGAGAAGACCATATGCAAAATGACTTAATGATCCACCGATTGCTCGTAAAGATGTCGCAAGTGGAGGCCTCCGATCTGCACATCAAAATCGGTTCGCCGCCAATACTCCGCGTCGCTGCAACACTTCATCGAGTAGATTTGCCAGCGATGGGTGCTGAAGAAACGGAGAGCTTACTACGGCCTCTGATTCCAGCGAGGCTGTTGTCTCAATTGGACCGTGAAGGCGGCGTTGATTTCTCGTACACTTTCGATCATGGTCGATATCGTTGCAGCGTCTTTCACGCTGGAGGCGGTTTTCATGCGGCGATTCGACGAGTCAATTCGAAGATCCCAAACTTCGAGTCGCTCCATTTGCCACCTGTTTACGAACATGTCGCGGATCATGTCCAAGATGGACTGGTCATCATCTGTGGTGTAACCGGAAGCGGCAAAAGTTCGACGCTCGCATCGATCATAAACCATATGAATCATAAGCGCGCTTACAATATGATCACCATCGAGGACCCGGTCGAGTATCTTTTTGCCCCGGAAAAAAGCGTCATCAGCCAACGCGAAGTTGGGCTCGACGTGATCGACTTCCCGACTGCCCTTCGCGGCGCCGTGCGTCAAGACCCAGACTTGATCGTCATCGGCGAAATGCGGGATAAGGAAACATTGCTTGCCGGGTTGATGGCAGCGGAAACAGGCCACCTCGTGTTTGCTACACTGCACACAACGGATACCGTTCAAGCGTTTTCACGCATCCTTGAGTTTTTCCCAACGGATCAGCATCCGTTCATTCGGTCGTGTCTGGCGAACGGATTGCGGGCCGTAATGGCCCAGCGGTTATTGCCGAGCGCAAAAGAGGGGGTCAAAGTAGTCCCAGCCACCGAAGTCTTACTGGCTTCACCATCGGTGAGCGATCGTATTCGCGAGGGACAAGAGGAGGACTTGCATGCCATCATCGCAGATTCAACCCACGACGGCATGCATTCGTTTACCGACAGCCTGTTTCGTCTAGTAAACGAGAACTTCGTCGACTTAAAGACCGCCGAGGAGTTCGCACCTCATCCCGAGCAATTGCGAAGTAGGATTCACGGAGTCGCCGTCAAATCGGATGGCCTCATTTCTCGAATCAAGAGAACATGAAAAGGCGTAATTTCGTACCTAAGTAAAGCAGCCAGCAACGGCTTTTTGGCCTCGTGTGAATTTGCGAGTACGTTTGACCTCGGCCCCCTCGCGTTTCCCAAAGCCCATGTGCATAGGCTTGCAATTCGGCTTAGGTTGCAACGCCAAGCCGATTGGGGGACGTAGCCACTAAAGTACTAGCAAACTATTCAACTACGACTTCTTTTTCGGATCCGTCCAACTAATCATTTGGTAGGTTTCGAGATCGATAATGTAGGCTTGATTGGCCAAGGCGATCATGCTGCTCGACGGGTTGACCGCACCGGTGGGATTGGAGTTGCCTCCAACGCGTGGGGCAGTGGAATCTAGATAGATCGTGATCGCAAACGTTTTGCTGTTGCCAGCTGTATCCTTGACGGCGAAGAAAATCGTTTGCAAGTGCTGGACGACTTCGGTCGGCGGCAGGGTTGCGTCCTTCATCGATTGATAGTTCGCTATTTTCGCGTAATTGGCAATTGCTTTGCCGTCGCCATCCGTCGGCTGAGTGAGAAACGGCACTACTTTGCCAGAAGGGTCTTTCGGATTGAGGTACGACGTCAAATTGCCAATAAACATTCCGAATGATTTATGACCGAATGAATTGTCGACCACTTCCCCTTTGAGGTTGAAGCCAAAACTCAGATCATCAGGATGCATTACAGCCACAAATTGTCCGGTTACCGTCGCAATTTTAGGAGTGGTGTCGGTGCTACCGACTGCTACGCCCATCATCGTTTGCGAACCGCTGTCCCAGGTCCCAGCTTTCCAAGGATCGCTTTGCGTAGACAATCGGCGCACCTGAACCTTGTCGGGCGACGTGATATTCAAGTCGGGAGCAATCGTATCACCATAGATAAGCTGAGTGCGCATGTTGCCCGTTCCGTCTAGGTCCCCCGTTACAATGTTCCACCCCTCGCGAAGCGATAGCTTGACCGGAGTGTTGTAATAGTTCTTCCAGTACGTGTTGTAGCTAGCCAGGTCTTTGTTGTATTTATCCGTAGCGGCCTTGTTGGCTGCAACCTGGGCTGCTGTCAGTGTTCCTGTCAACAGCACGGGTGGATTTGGCTTTGACGGCGGATTGACAGGTTCTGGAATCGTAACCGGGATGTTGTTTACCTTCAAAGTCGTGAGCTGAACTGGATAGTTTGAAGCAGGTTTGAAGTTACCGAACTTGACCGAAACGTTTACGTTGGTTGATCCGTCGCCGACTTCATTCGGTTTGCTAAACCGGTAGTTGAACGCGTATTGCGGACTGCCCTGACCGGTGCTCGAAAGATCCGTGCTGGCGGTGTACCTCGCACTGGTCGTGTCGAGTGAAGCTTGATACTTGCTAATCGGACCAATCAAGCCATTGATCTTTGGCGACGCACTTGTACCAGTGGGGGTGCCATCCTTGTTGTTGACTCCGAATGTGCGCATACCGTTGACCGCACCGGCAGGCGCGACAGTCCCGCCGATAGAGAGGCCAAACGATTTAAACAAATCTGCATTGGATTTATCGAGCAACTCGCTGGGAACTTCGATGCCGCTAAAATCGACTACGTTGCCAAAGCTATCCTTCACTGGCCCACCATAATCAATCGCGTTGCCTTTTTCGTCCTTTGCTGGGAAAGGATTGAATTCGGCTGCTTGTTGATAGTAGTAGAGCTGTTTCGGTCCGTCCGCCGGATCGATGCCCAGGGCAAAGCTGTTTAACCAGACGGATCCCATTCGGATGATGTCTGGATTGAACATTTTTGAAAGATCGCGATCTTTCGGATTGTAGCTTGTCCTAAGATCGACGTTGATTCTTGCGGCCTCGTGGGTCGCAGTTGGCAGCGCAAGGAAGGTCAACGGCGAAGTCACTGTAATACCGTCAGCGGCAAATTTGTCATTGAGCAAAACGGTACGTGTCTGACTGTTGGCGGTACTGATTTCGATGTTGCGTTTGTTTTGAAAAGTCCCCCCCTGGACGATATCAAGTCCGTTGACTGGAATGGAAATCCCCAATTCAAAACCACGGATGATCACGTTGTCGTAAGTGAAGTTCGCGGTGACACTATTGCGATTCATACCGACACCGCTTGGACTGGTCGGATTTCCAATCAAGAGCGTATCTTTGACTGTGGTCAAGTTTGTGTACGGATCGAACATAGCCGTCCCGCGTGTGTTGGCCACCTTTAGTCCGGTGATTTGGCTCCCTAGACTGCGAGGCAAATTTGCGCCTAGCAAATGGAACCAAGATTCAAAGCCGACTGCGTCGGCAATGGACGCGTTATTCTTGAAACTGAGAATTGGAATATTTCCCGGATCCAACGACTTGTCCAACTTGTCCGGGCCTCGTAGCAAACCAATCAATGCAGCATCATAGACGGTTGCAAGCATGGCGGTTGTCAACTTCACGCTTTGACGTGCGTATAAAATCGTTTGCTTAGTTTTGTCGACGCTATTTGGATCTGCCCAACTGTAATTCTGAACCAGCGGCACGGTAAAGAACACAAAGCCATCGTGATGTTGGCTGACCGCGATGTTGTTCTCGACCTTAATCGATGGTCCTTGGAACCAGAAACCATCCCCTTGGAATCCGAAGTCCTGCTTTACCTTTCGGCTCTCAATCCCTTCCGAAGTGTTGGCTCCGATGCCTTTGATGGCCAAATTACCGACGAATCGGCCCATTTCATTCCCGGCCTCCGTCACAAACGAAGCACCCATCACATTAAAAGCGATGTTGTTGTCAAAATTGACATTGCTCGTATGACTAACGAATCCCCAGCCGGGGCTATCCACCACGACACTATCTTGGACCTCCGCTGGCAAGCCTGCGTTTAGAAGCGGGTTGTTGGGGTCTGTGCCATCGGTTTCGTTGATACCAGCACGATGGAAGTGGGCGGCGTAGCGGCCACGGGGATTAAGGCCGGTACCGGGAATGAATTCGCCAACTTTGGTAGCGGGAATCATCGAACCGGGTGGTGTTTGCAATGCGGCTTCCTGGTTCAAGGCATCGATGATCTCCTTGGTATACAATTGCACATCATCAACAACGGTTCGCTTGTCGGATCGTCCAAGTCCCAAAAAGCCGACGCCAGCTATATTGACGTTCGAGTTATGCATGAACATCGTATGGCCACGTGCCATCGTATGATACGGATCTTCGGACTGGATGTAGATATTGCGAGTCAAGTTGGCAATCTGGATGCCGAAAGCGGCCGTACCATCGGAATTCACGTACTCTTTTCCGCTGGGATCCTTGGGGAGGACGTGGTCATATTGTAAGCCTCCCAAGGTCTTAATGGACGTAGGTGGGGCGAGAAGGTCCGAACTTTGCAACACTGCCGATTGGACCTGTGCAAAGATTGTCGAGGAGCCGTCGGCATTTTGCATCATGTTGGTGATGACCGCCTCCTCGTCGGAACTGGCGCCAGTTGCCGGATTGACTTTGCTAGGATCCGTCCCCGAAACGACAATTCGATCACCGATCGACCAGCCGCTTATTGCCATGCCCTTAGGAACGTTGAACTTGAATGAGCCTGGATCGATTGGAGCCGTTGCGGTCGTGCCTTTCACGGGAGCAATATTGTTGTCCTTGCGAGTCAGTTGCGAAAGCGTGATAAAGGGCGTAACTTCCTCTCCCTTAAAATTCACTTGACCATGTGAAATCAAGCCACGTGAAACTTCGAACGGATCGAGGCTTGTGTCGAACGGCTGAGCCAACGAGAACTTTGACCAATCAGGAGCCGCGATCAATAGCCGTACTGTGTGCCCCGCATCCTCATTGATGCGGAGCGAACCGCTTGATGCAACCACCATGGTTTCGAACACCATAAGTAGATCGTTGTCGGGCAAGAAGGTTAGAGAGCCCTCAACGCCGACCGTATGCAGCCTCAAATTGTTTTTGACGGAAGTCGTCTTAGGATCCATACCAGGTAACGCTGGAATCTTAAACGCGTCCGGGCTGAGGTCATAGACAAAGCTGAGACCTGCGGGAACTTCAACATCGTCGCCAGTTGTAGGCAGATGGTCAGCAAGAGAGGATACAAATCGGGCGCCGACCGGGTCGTACGTTTTCTTGAGCCAATTCTTTCGGTCGCTCCAAAGGTTCGGAGTGCTAGGATTCGCGTCGCCGTCCGTCGCAACGTAATAGCTTGGATTGCTTGCCGTATGATGAATCGACTCGAAAGAAATCAGGTCCATGACAGCTTCGTGCTCGTCAAACAATGTGCCGACACCACCGTGAGGACTGCCGTCGAACATGAGCCGCAATTCCAGCGATTCAAGCTGTAGTTGCAACTTCCGCCGAGCTTTCGACTTAAGGATATTTTTTCGAGAGGAAATTGCAGCACGCAACGCGATTAGAAACGACGCCATGAGAAGCCTCTTTGGAAGAGCAAGATAAGACTGGACTCAAAACGTGTGTGTAGTTGGATTGGAGCGACCTAAAACTGCAAAGTCAAGCGTAATCTCCAAAAATTGTTAATTGCAAAAGAGGCACGCGAAGGACCCATTCGGTGCTAGGCTGCAACACAACCGGCTACGAATTGAATGAATCGAGATCGCCGATCTTCAACGCTGGGCCAATGGTCCGCGAGGTTGGACTACCCGTTGCCGTACTTTATTTTTTCCCCTGTCGCCGCTTCTCTTCAAAGAATTCTGTAAGCACTCGGCCGCATTCGATGGCCAGTACGCCCCCCCGGACTTCGCATTGGTGATTCAATCTTGTGTCCGTCAAGAGTTGGTACATGGATTCGACGGCGCCTGCTTTGCGGTCGATTGCGCCATAAAAAACGCGAGGAATTCGCGACTGCAAAATCGCACCGGCGCACATCGGACATGGTTCGAGCGTGACGTACAATTCGCAATCGATGAGTCGCCAAGACTTTAATTGCGAGGCAGCTTGGGTGATCGCAATCATTTCAGCGTGAGCCGTTGGGTCGGCTAAATTCTCTCGCTGATTGTAGGCAGCAGCGATGATCTGGTGCTTGTGCACAATGATTGCGCCGACGGGTACTTCATCCTCGGTTGCCGCCTGCTGAGCAAGCTCGATAGCCCGCCTCATGAAGTGTTCTGCCCCGAATGGCAACAAGGACGACGCCTCGCTGTCTTCATCTAAAAATTCCATAAAGGCTCTTTCCAACGCAAACGTGGCTGAGCGAGGCCCTCGCTAAGGATTTGCAGGAACCCAACGAGCGAAGGGCCTCGCTCGTCCACAAGTACTTTTCACTCCGCGAAAGTGCGCTACTGGCCGTTATGTTGCAAATGAACTGCGGCAATGGTTTTTTGTT
>JANMLD010000521.1:0-5716 GCA_031372345.1 Pirellula sp. | reverse complement strand
CTCAAGCCGCGTGGCACAATGAATCCCGCAGGTTTCGAGCTTTCGGGATTTGGTGTAGCCGCTTATGGGTTTTGTTGGTGTACGTCGAAAAGTGTCTTTTTTTCAATCGTGCTTTTGTTCCATGCAATGGTGCTCGTGCTCCTGCTCCTGCTCGTTGAAGCGATCGGCGAGGAGTTGCGAACTTTCGGAAAATATTTGATTCGGTGAGACATTCCCAACTTGGTTTACGCATTCATTCATGTCCACACCTTTGAGGTGAGTTTCCAAGACAAGATTTATAGAATGGAGCTAGTGATGTCTCAGATTAATTGGGCTCGTGTTACCGAAAAAGCCAACACGGACGAGGCGTATCAATTGCGCCTTAAACTGAATGCCAGGTCCGCATGTCGAGAAGTCGGATGTGAAGTACCGGACGGCACTGAAATTGAAGTCATCGACTGCAATCCAAACGCTCAGCATTTGATTTTAGGGGCGAAGGGTTATTCGAAAGAGATCGATGCAATGTTGGATCGAGCCGTTACGGACGCAGCATTTAAGCAACGCTTGCTTGATGATCCGAACGCGTCGGTGGAAGCCGCAATCGGGGAGAAATTACCTGACGGTTTTGATGTGGTGATTCATGAGAAGCGACCCGGGCGAGTTTTTTTGTTCCTCGCGAACAAGGAATCGGGCGTCGAGCTTAGCGACCAGGAACTAGCAACTGTTGCTGGCGGGACGATTCGGGGTGCGCTTACACGAATCGGCAATTTCTTTTGTCCTGATAACAAGACTAGAGTTATCGACTACGGCACGGGGACTACCCAACTCTATGTCGACGCAAGCATTGGGGATGCGGCTCCGCAGCTTTAAGGAGCTTGTTCACGCGAGTTGATGCCAATCAGCACGCAATTGAAAACATTTTTTTATCTAACACCAGGAGTCATCAAAATGTCCAGCACTGCCATTGTTGAAAAAGCTTTAAAGGATCCCGAATTTCGTCAAAGGTTGAAAGACAATCCCACTGCCGTATGCCGTGCCGAGGGGGCCGATTTGCCGGACGGAGTGAATGTCCAATTGATCGAGTCCGATCCAAAGGAAATCCACTTTTTTGTGGGCGTCAGTACGAAGTCACCCGAGATCAATGCCATACTTGAGCGCGCGGAAAAAGACAGCCAGTTCAGCCAAAAACTGTGCGAAAGTCCTCACAAGTTACTGACCGAACTCGCTGGATTGCAAATCGCGCCAGGATCAAAAGTGATTGTTCATCCTGCCTGCCAAACGCAGAAGTACCTAATGCTTCCAGGGAAAGAAAGCGAAGTAGCCGAACTAAGCGATAGTGAGTTGGAGACAGTATCTGGGGGGGGCCTGTTCAAAAACTTGATCAACCGACTGTGTGGCGACACGAATCTGGTGATCATAGACAAAACTGGACAGACTACGGAATACACAGATCCAAGTCTTGGCCGTGGCATGGTAAATATGGGTAACATAATGACATGAGTTCACGCAACGGTTTCTTATGCCGTTGGCATAACTGTCCGTTCCATTGAAATCTCATTTTTGGATGTTCCTTTGCTCAAGGTTGTGTGACCATGTCCGGATCGCACAACCCAATTGCGGCAACTCACACTGAATTCAACTACTAAACAGACCTATAGGGAAGAATTATGTCTGACTGGGCGCGCGTCATCGACCTCGTAAACAGTGACAGTGAGTTTCGTTCCAAACTTAAGAAAAACGCTGCCTTAGCTTGTGCCGAAGCGGGTTGCTACCTAACACCGGGCATGGGAATACGGGTGATCGAACAATGCGAAAACGAAGTCCACTTCATTCTTGGCGCTCCGACGAATCTCGCTGATGTCGACCTCGTCTTGGAATCCGCACGAAAGGACCCAATCCTTCGCACTCAATTGCTCGAAAACGCCTCCAAGATCCTCAGTCCCATCATTGGGCATAAATTTCCGGTCGAAACAAAATTCATCGTCCACGACCGCTTGCCACAGGAAACGATCATCGTTTTGCGAGATAGCAAGTCCGAAGGGCTACTGGATGAATCCCAGCTCGATTCTATAGCCGGTGGGTTATTGAATTCCCAAACCAAAGACCAACGACCGAACGAACCCAATGGCATCATCGCCATTTTGATCGGGTAGTTTCGCAACCGAAAAATGCCCCATCACCGACCGGCGGTGAAATGCCCCCGAGTTTTACTCAGGGGATAGTTACCATCCCTCTAGATTAGATGGTCAAACCCCCTTAGTCATCCTTACCATGGACCTACTGCACTCAACCCTTGAACTCTCTCAATCCTGTGAGTCGATCGTCGACCTAGTTTCACGCGCATCCTCGTGCGAAGAAGCCAACGCATGGCCGCTTGCCTCACTTGATTTGAATGATGCCGAAAAACTCTTCAAGCGTTGGGAAAGCCGATTGCTTAGAATGCATTCCGATCGAGGACTGTTGCAAAAGCGGCTTGAGTCCATGGGTCTCACGCGTGAGTCGTCCATTACGCGATTCGCTTCGCGCTCGATGCCCGCGGGTCATCCGCTACCGCCGTGGGCACAGTTTTTGGAAAACGTGCTAGATCCACAGCGAACGCTGATGACCGTTTTGCCCGCTGCCGAGACACGGGACAGCTCGCAAGTCGACATCACGGATCAATTCCCGGTATTTCCAGAACTAGCAAGCCCATTCCTCGCTATTGGAATGGAGATGCTTTCTACGAACGCTTGCGTTCAGCGTTGGTTCGAGCTGCAAGCGATCGACTGCGTGGCAACGATGCTGCAAAACCGCATTTCATCGATTTCGGCAAGAACACTGGCTCACGAGCTAAAGTTGCGTTCGCAGGCGGGGGAGCTTAACGGCGAAACCCCCGAAGACCGATACGTCGATTTCATGCAGCGATTTGCAGCTACCAACGAGGGACGGTTGACTCTCTTTGAAAAATATCCTGTGCTGGCACGACTCTTGGCAACCCGCACACTGCAAACCATTGAAATCATCATCGAAATTGCGGCGCGACTCGAGTCCGATGCGAATAAAATCTCGGAACAGCTTCTCGGTGGGAAACCGTTGACCAAGGTTTCGTGCATAAAATTAGGCCTTTCGGACCCGCATCTAAACGGTCGCTCCGTTACCATCCTTGAGTTCGCCAATAGCGCAAAGATCGTCTATAAGCCGCGTTCGCTGGCCATCGACCTGGCTTATGCAAAACTGATCGAATGGTGGAATTCGATTACCCCCAACGTCACACTAAAATGCGCCGCGGTCATCTCGCGAGAGGACTATGGTTGGGCCGAATACGTCGTGGCCAGTGACTGCCAAGATCGCGAGGACGTTGCCGAGTATTACCGACGTCAGGGTGCGCACACAGCACTCTTTCATTTCCTACAGAGCAGCGACTTCCATGGAGATAACTTCATCGCGGCCGGCGAGTTTCCGGTGCCGATTGATCTAGAGTGTTTAATGACTAGCACGCAAGCACAAAAGCCACTCTCCACATCGAATGTACCAGTCGAATTTCGCCCGCCAAGCTTAATAGGAACTGGAATGTTGCCTATGTGGAAGCCAGGCAAAGATGGCCAAGTCTGCTCGGTCAACTGCGGAATAGCAGGTCAAGCATCGCGACCCACCACCGAAACGGTGGCCGTTTGGAAGGGAATCGAGACCGACAAGTTGACCCTCGTGTTCGAACAGAAATCTGTTTTAGAGGACAGATCCCCATGCCTGCCGCGACTCCATGGAATCGCTATCGGGCCAGAGACCTTTCTCGACGAACTAAACCTTGGATTTACCATCGTCTATAACGCGATGATCTCGCATCGCGAACAGTTGCTGGACCCAAATGGACCACTGCGCTACTTTCGAGGCGTTCGAACACGAGCCCTTTTGCGAACGACGAGCGAATACGCTTTCCTGCTCGCGTGGTCCACGTCTCCGGATCACTTAACCTCAGGCGCGGCTCATGATTTGTCCTTCGAATTGCTTGCGACCTACGGGGCTGCATGTGGAAATAGTTTAGACCTTATTGATGTCGAAAAGCATCAGTTGTGGCAGCGAGATGTCCCCGTGTTCTTTGGGGAAACCGACGAAAATTGCATTTTCGATGATGCTGCAAACACGCTCGATGTCGACCAGCCATCGACGTGCTTCCAGCAAATGGAATCTTCACTGGCAGCCGCATCCGCCGACTCGCTTGACTGGCAACGACAAATATTGGCGGCGAGCATTCGAATGGCGTGTGATTCTGCCATCGAAATCACACCCGCCAACGAAGCAAAAGCAACAAAGGACCACGTTCTTGCCGAAGCAATTCGGCTTGGCGAGTGCTTGTCCAAGCTGGCGATTCGAAGTGATCGCGGGGCGACTTGGTTGACACTGGAAACCGAGCCGTACGATCCGCGAGCTCTTACGATGGATTATGCACGCGATGGCCTGTACTCAGGCAGCGCTGGTGTGGCTTTGTTTTTAGCGAATTTGAGCGTTCAGGCCCAACAAACGAAGTTCGCCGACTTGGCCCGACAAGCGTTGGATTTTGCGATGGCTCGGGATGTTTGGACACTTGATCAGTGGCCTGCTTACCGGGATAGAGTCAACGCTTTTGGTTCAAGCTATTCGACAATCTATTCCCTGGCAGAGTGTGGTCGAATCTTAGGTGACGAAAGCCTTTTAAAACAAGCTGTAGAATGTTTGGAAAGGCAAAATCCAACCCCGGCCGTCGACGACCCGGACATTATCAACGGGGCCGCTGGCGCATTGTGCGTTTTATTGCATTTGTACGCATTAACCCAGCACGCATCGCTCCTCGAAAGAGCAAGGCATCTGGCCGATTGCATTGGCGGTTTACCCCGAATCGATGGCGGCTGGAAACTCGCCTCTCACCGTCGCCCACTGCTTGGACTTGGACATGGACAAGTCGGAATCGCGATGGCCCTGACTCGATGGGAGAGTGCCTCGGGGGATACTCGATGGCGTCAAGCCATTGACGATTCGCTCGCGTACGAGGCTCGGTGTTTCAATAGCACACATGGCGATTGGCCCAATTTGCAATCCCATGAATCGGAGCCTCAGTTCCTCATCGGTTGGTGTGGAGGAGCTCCCGGCCACGGCCTTGCTCGGTTGGAACTCTTAAAACATAGAGGTTCGCGGCAACAAGTTACCCATATGGAAGTCGAAGCAGCGATTGCCTCCGCAAAGAGACAAATGGGGCCAGGACCAGAAAACCTGTGCTGTGGCAAACCGGGTACACTCTGGTTACTATCCCAAGCGGGTCGACAATGGAACCGCCCTGAGCTTTGCGAATTGGCATACGATCAAGCGATGTCGTTCATCTACGATAGACACGAACGAGGAGGATGGCACCTTCGGCCCGTCACAGAAAGGGATACGCTCCCAACCTTGATGGGTGGCATCGCAGGAATCGGACTGTCTTTATTACAAGTGCTTGCGCCGGGAGTGTCACAGGTCGTGACACTATCTTAGAGAAACAAGCCTTGAAGACCACCAAACCAAAAATTGACGTTGTTCCTTCTGATCGCCACCCTTTCCGTTCTAATCAATTAAAGGAAAATAACATGACCAATTGGCAACCCATCGTTGACCGAGCCGGTAAAGACTCTAGCTTCCGAAACCGCCTCAAATCAGATCCTGTAGCCGCTGGACTGGAGCTGGGAGTCTCAATTCCTGAGGGGACGACGATCGATTTAATCGAACCTTCCGGCGATCATCGCGAGATGAG
>JANMLD010000518.1:0-45826 GCA_031372345.1 Pirellula sp. | reverse complement strand
CCGTATCTCGGGGAGTCTCGCGGCGGTGATGTCCATTATCTATCCCTGTGCGTTGGCGGGATCGTGACACGCATTATCTTGGCGGATGTCTCAGGCCATGGTAATGAAGTGGCGGATACTTCCACGACTTTGCGAAAGCTTCTTCGCCGATTCATGAATGCCAAGAAACAGGATCGGCTGGTGGCAGAACTGAACCGTGCGTTCTCAGATCTGGAAGAGAACGGGCGATTCGCCACAGCCGTTGTCGCCACGTTCCTAAGTCACCGGAATCGATTATTGCTGACCAACGCTGGGCATCCGCGTCCGATGTTCTTTCGAACCGCGGTTGGTCGCTGGGAATACCTGAGCCAAGATTTTGTCGACGACAGTCGCGCTGATAATTTACCCTTAGGCATTGATCGATCCACAGCCTATCAACACTTTGTTCTTCCGATTGAGGCTGACGACCTGCTTTTGCTCTACACCGATGCTTTTACGGAAGCCTTCAATTCAGAAGGCAAACAGCTTGGCGAACAAGGGCTGCTGACTTTGATCGAATCGATTCCTGCGACGACTCCCTTCGATCAGTTTGGGCGGCAGTTACTGTCCTCGGTGCGAGCTTATTCCAAC
This sequence comes from Pirellula sp., assembly GCA_031372345.1. Classification (GTDB taxonomy): domain Bacteria; phylum Planctomycetota; class Planctomycetia; order Pirellulales; family Pirellulaceae; genus JBKCUI01. The sequence goes on along the minus strand of JANMLD010000518.1, from coordinate 45,217 downwards.
GGGGTAACCAATGACGACGAAACACTGATCCTTATTCGGTTTGGAAGAGGCCGTAGCTCGCCTGGAATCATGGAACGACTACGCGGCTACGCAGCATCGCTGGGTGTTAGCGGTGCATGATACAAGTCATCGCGGGCAGCCTTTGGCAATTCTTTAAAGTGGGTCTCTACCAGATGCTTCGAATACGCAATGCTCATTTCGACCAACTCAAAGTTGAGCAATGCCCCAGTGAAATAGGTTCTGTTCTTGCCTTGGAGCGATTCGAGGTCGCGGTAGAAGCCAGCTCGCATTGATTCTGCTGTTACATGCTGGAAGTAGCTCCAGCGATCATAAGTGTGCCATTGGTCCTCTTCGATAGAACCGTGGAGTCTATCGACGACTTCTCGCACTTTGGCGACTATGGGCCCGCGGACTGGGTCTCGGCTCTCCTTGCGTTTGGCGGTCATTTCCGGCACGGTGAATGAATCTTCGGCCAACTTGATTTCCAGTGGTGTCTTATGCTTGAGATCGTCTTCGTGGATGGATTCGAGCTCCTTCAGATCGTCCGGTACTCGCGAATAGAATTGGAACAAATTGCTGTCAGGAAATTGCTTGGTAATCGCCCACGGCATGCCGATGTCAGGAAGTGGCAGCGTGGCTGCAATCGGTTCGGCCATTTCGATGTTCTTGGTCGTGAAGGACGTCAGGCAATACGAATGGCTTTTCACTTTGCCGAATAATTCCTTTTCATCGTCGGTGAACCCGAATCGCGTGATTACTTTTGGACTAAGCGGACAGGCAATAATTAAATAATCGAATTCGAGTTCGTCTTCGTGTCGTTCGGTTTCCTGAAGGACTTGTTCGACATGGCTAAATCGGATTCGTACTCCATGGTCCGTTCTGTCAATGGACTTGATGTCGACGTTGTACCGAACGTTGAGATTCCATGCGACCGCGTCCCATAGCCTTTGGAAGCCCAAAACAAAACGTTTCGGCCATCGCGTCCAATACTTCGTCAACGGAAAAGCCTTTAACGCCAAGGCTGCGAAGGTCGGGACACTCATGTACTTGAGCGCATAGGGTGTCGCGATTTCATGCAGGTAACCATAGCCCATTACGGTGATAGGTGCTTCGAACAACAGGGTTAACGCTTGCAGATGGTTGCGTTTGAGCCATTCGGAAAATGGGATACAAAGCTCTGGATGTTCATGGATCGCGGCGTGCCCTGGCGGATTGACGATGGCTCCCAATCGGAACCGAAGCCACATGTATTTGAGGCACAATCCGATGTATGGCAAAGCCGGCATCCCGTTGCGAACCGTGTTCCATGGCTCCACAAATTTGGGTGACGCATTGCTCTCTCGCAGATCGATGGTGGTGAGTGGCCGCTCAACGTACATTTCAGCACCGACTGTGTCAGCTAAGTTCATCGTCTCTCGATAGGCTGGCGTAACGTAGTTGGCACCCAGGTCAAAGCAGTGATAATCTTCGGTGATCGTTCTGCACAAGCCGCCTGGATGCCCTAGCTTTTCGAGTACCAGTACTTCGCGGTATCCTTGTTGACGCAGAAAATAGGCCGCCGAAAGTCCAGCCGGACCCGCCCCGACCACGACGATCCTGGTCTTGATGTCGCGAGGCGGCAAAGGTGGCGGCCAAAAGCTGCGCTGCAAATAGTACGATAGGACAAGCAATACGAATGCGGTCGGAACGAGCCATTGAGACACAACGAGGGAGCTTGGCCAAAGCAGCCGCTCGATAATCCAAAGGATGAGAACGACGGTAGCCACGAACCAAATCCACCAGCGAACCCGGCTGATTTGCGGTCGAAGTAATTTCAATATCAATACGAGCATTTTGCGGATACAGCCTATGGTTTTCGTACGCTTGATTGTATTAGCCAACCTTGTTTGCCTTTGAACGAACCGTCCAGTACGCGAACTTTGATCCATGGCGGATTTTCGATCGTTTGTTCCGTTCGATCATTCAGGTCGGTCAAGGCCGTGCCGTTCATTGGACACAGGCGTGGACTGTTGGGCGTTGGGGTGTTGAATAAAGCCAAATAAAATCAGCCGGCAAAATACTCGCGTAGACGGCTGAAGGCGCCTTTGCCAAAGAAACGCTTCCACCAGGAGTCGTCTGTTTTCAGGTGCCAGCGTTCTTCCTCGATCGGAGTCGTGTTGCCCGTTTCCTTCTTTTCTTTTGCCCTTGCCGTCGCCCATTCCCGAAACGCATAGTGTTCCCATAGGCGCATGTACTCGCCAAGGTAAATGTCCGCAACGCGTTTGTTGCCTCGAATCACGAGCATGTTTTCATCGTTTGCGTTCGTCGATGCGGCGCTGAAGTTGGCAGAACCGCTCACGACAATCGGATCCTCTCCCAACGGATCGATCAGCATGTACTTCGTATGGATAAACTGCACATGTTCGTTCAAGCCAGTGAGTTTCTCTTTGGCCCAGCGATCGAAAGCGTTCAACGGCAGTGTGCTGCCAACCGCGATTCGGTTCGCCACCATCCTGCGAAGTTGGATCATCTCCTCGATTGCGGCCTCCTTATTCTCCACCTTGATTCCCGGGCCGAGCAGCTTGTCCATCAACGCGAATCGAAGCTTGGATGTTCCATTCCGGTAAACGTCCTTGAACCCATTGTGCATGCCGAATGGAAAGGTCATGAACAGCGCATCTTTCGCTAGACCGGCCAATTTAAAATAATATTCCAGGGCATCGAGCGACTCTCGCGGACTTAGAATCGTCGTCGTACCTTTCGGAGGCAGACCATGGCTCAAGGGATGTGCTGCGGTTAGGGCTGGCGCAAGTTCTGATTTTGGCGGGTTGTTGACCAGCAGATCCCAATAGTCCAAATAGGCTGCGGCCACCGCCGGATCATCGACAATATGAACTACGTTCGATTGGCCATAGACGCCACCTGTTGAAAAGTTGGTGGAACCCGTTGAAACCGCGACTGGTTTCTTGCCCTTGATCAACACGATGAATTTGTTGTGCGGTATTGCCAAGGGGCTAGGCGTTCGTTCAAAGCACAAACCCTTGATTCCTGCGTCCTTGACGACTTCGCGATTGTCGTCGGCCGGGAAGGCTTTGCTACCGTCATAAAGCACCATGACATCGGCACCCCTTTTCTTTGCATCGTGCAGTGCATTGGCCACGCTGGGCAATCGAAATTCATAAGCGCAAACGCGCAGTCCCCAACCGGTCTTGGCTCTGCCGATAAACCCCAGCAAGGCTTCGTGCGCACCTCGCGACAGCCACTCCCAAGCTGGATCATCATCGCCTCCCAGTGAGCCTGGAACGCGATTGCCAAAACGCCGAGCGTACTCTTGCGAAGACGCCGCCCCACGATTGAAGTGCACATCGTGGTCGCCCCCTTCGGGAGACTCCGTCGTGATCGTGAGCTTGACCTCCGCAAATGGTTCAAGGTTGCTAGGCGATCCTTTCAAGGCGACAACTCGGTATGTGTACTGTCGTCCTTCCTTGGCGGTGTAGTCGGACCAAGTGAAATCCTGAAACGGATGTTCGCGGCTAGAGAATTTTGAACTCATCGAGACACCGGGATCGGTCTCGGCGAACGTCTTCATTCCTTGCAGCCAATAAGCTTCTTCGGCTTCATGGTCCGTGCGATGAATCGCGAAGCCAAGCAGTCCCTCGCAATCTTCCTCTGACATGTTCATCGCCAAGATAACGACATGCGTCCCAGCGATGGCATGCACTGACAAACCTCCCGACCGTTTGGTAACTTTCATAGCACAGCTCTCACATTTAGGAATTTCGAGGTTAACTGTGACATGGCCGCTGGCCGAGTGGCACTCGTGCTGCGGGCCGGAGTTACAGTAACGTCACTTTATCACGAGATAATATTGTAAGCAAAAAAATTAAAGCACTGAATTCTTATGAATTCAGCTACGATAGACTAGTTCAGCCGCTCGCCTAAGAAATCCAGTATGACGGCCCATTTGATGACACCTACCCTATGCTCATGAACGAAACAGCAGTTCAACGTCGCTTTCTGCAAGCACAGCAATTCCCAAAGGGGATTCCGCGTCTTTGGTGCCCGATGCTGACTCATTTTCAAGCGGCCAGCGAACCCGATGCTCGCCGCATTTGGGCGCATCTCGACGCACTGGCACCGCGCGTGCACGGTATTCTCGTCCCTGGCTCGACCGGTGAAGGTTGGGAAATGAACGACGCTGACATTCGGGCTTTGCTTAGTATCGTGCTTGATGCGGCACAAAAGTCTGGGGTGCGCGTGCTCGTCGGTGTGCTGAAGACCAGCGTAGCGGAAATGCTTGTGTGCATCAACGCGATGAAAGATATCTTCGAGCACCCGACAGTCGCTGGCATAACCGTCTGCCCACCCAAAGGCAAAGAGCTGAGCCAGCAAGCCATTCTTGATGGACTTGCTGCGGTGCTCAAACTAGGTTGGCCAACTGCGCTCTATCAACTGCCGCAAGTCACGCAAAACGAAATGTGCGCGGAGACCGTTTTGGCATTGGCTGGGGAATTCTCCAATTTCATGCTCTTTAAGGACACCAGTGGCGAAGATCGTGTGGCCAAAAGTGGCCTCGATTTCGGTGGCGTTTTCCTAGTGCGGGGTGCCGAGCAAGGTGGTTACGCTCCTTGGCCGCGATCAGCCGGTGGGCCCTACGATGGATTTCTCTTGAGCACTGCAAATGTATTTTCGAATGAATTGGATGCTATGTTGCGTTTGCTCGATGAGGGCAACATCGCCGCGGCGCAGGCGATGTCTGCCAAACTGGTTGAAGTCGTCAGCCTGGCCTTCTCGATCGTCAGCCAATTCCCAGTCGGAAATGCGTTCGCCAACGCCAACAAGATGCTGGACCACTGCATGGCATTCGGGGACGGAGCGTTGCTGATCGATCCGCCGCTGCTGTATACTGGCGCTCGTTTGCCGAAGAGTTTTATCGTAAGCGCTTTGACGCTGCTTCATCAGCACTCACTTTTGCCAAATATCGGCTATTATTGACAGTTCTCGTTGATCACCAACGCGGATTGAATACCGTACGCGTTGAATGGATTCGAATGAAAATCGACATGCCCGCCACAACTTAAAGAAAAATTGGAACTAGCGATGACTTCTTTACGATGCGCAAAACTGTTTTTATGCCTATCGCCCTTGACTATCATCGGTTGTGGGCCAGCCGAAACCAAACTGACAACGAAATCTACCTATGAATTCTTGGCAGTAGTTTATAACGCCGAACTTCAGGTATTGGACACTCTGGAGGCAAAGCGCAAGACCCTGATCGCGGAGTATTCGGAAAAAGCTCAAGTAGAAGCCATCAAAGCGGCAACGGAGTCGCTGGAATCGGTGGCCAAGTCCGCCAGTGCAAGCAGTCCCAATAACGCATTGGACCAAGCGGTTGCGGCCGCTGAAGCCCAGTCACAACTCCTCAAAAAACTCGAGGATTCCCGCGCTGCAAGTTCGTCGAACGCCAACTCCGAGTTTCCGAAAGAATTGAAACGCAAATTGTCCGAGCTCGATACCGAAATTGCGAAACAAAAAGAACTTGTTGAGCGTGCTCGCATTGCTCGAGATGCCGAGGAGGCCAAGTGAGCCAGCTCATCAAGCACTTTTCAACTTTCGCCATCGCCGCGATGGTCGCATTCGTTTTCAATGCGAGGCTTGATGCCGACGACGCGGTCAAGCCCAAGCGCTTGCTGTACGTGGCTGAGCCTGGAATCCGCGATTATTTGCAATACGGCGGCCACGGCGTGCTGGTGTTCGATATCGACAACAACCACCAATTCGTGCGCCGTATCCCATCGGCTGGCTTGAACGAAAAAGGAAAACCCATCAACGTCAAAGGCATCTGCGCGAGCGTTTCCCTAGAGCGCTTGTATGTCAGCACGATCGAATCGATGATCGCATTTGATCTGACCAGCGACGCGATCTTGTGGGAAAAGAAGTACGATGGTGGCTGTGATCGGATGGCTATCTCGCCAGACGGCAAGACGATCTACATGCCAAGTTTTGAAAAGGATCATTGGTTTGTCCTCAGCGCCGAAACCGGCGACGTCATCACGCGCATTGAGCCCCACCCGGGTGCGCACAACACCAATTACGGAGCCGATGGAAAAGAAGCCTACCTTGCAGGCCTTCGCACAAAGACCCTCGCGATCGCGGATACCAGCTCGCATAAAATCGTTCGGCAGATCGGTCCCTTCAGCGCGCCAATCCGTCCCTTCACCGTCAACGGCAGTCAGACGCTTGGCTACATGTGCGTGAATGATCTGCTGGGTTACGAGATCGGCGACCTCAAGTCTGGCAAGGTACTGTCGCGCGTGGAAGTCGACGGTTTCAGCAAGGGCAAGGTGGCGAGGCATGGTTGCCCGAGCCATGGAATTGGCTTGACACCCGATGAGAAGCAGATTTGGCTTTGCGACGCCTTCAATCGACAAATGCACGTCTTTGACACGACGGTAAATCCACACAAACAAATCGCCAGTATTGAAGTGCGTGAGGAACCGGGTTGGGTCACGTTCAGCATCGACGGCCGTTACGCTTATCCGTCGACTGGCGATGTGATCGATGTGGCAACTCGCAAGATTCTCACCGGACTCACCGACGAACACGGGGCCGCGGTTCACAGCGAGAAGCTGCTTGAGATCGACTTCGCCGACAAAAAGCCAGTCCGCGCGGGGTGCCAATTCGGCTTGGGGGCTGTAGGCGCGTCGTAATTCTTTGGAGTGCGGAAATTCATTTCCGCTTTTAGATGTGTGCAGCAGAGTGTCTTGAAATTCCAGTAAGGCGAGCGGCAGAGTAAAAACTACCTGCCAAGGATTTCGATGGGAGAGCGAGGCTCCCGCCGAGCTTGGCTTTGGTTCGGCAGGAGCCTCTCCCTCCCGGTATAATCAATGCTGCCGCTCATCTCAAAGCTCCGATGAATCGGAGCACTCCAAATTTGATATTGTTACTCGATGACCTGACGCCAACGGCGCGGAACGCCTTGCCAGGCTTCGCAGTAAGTCGATTCCAGCGGCACATTGATGTAGCGATCAGGGGTCAAGAAAATCGGCATGTCAATAAGTTTGTCGCCGACGGCGAACGGCTCGAAATAGGCGACCGGACGCAGAGAAGAACAATAGGCGGACATGCCTAGCGGTGACTTTGCGTCGACCCCTGGAGTAGACTCGTCCCCAAAATGCTGTTGCCAAAAGCAAGCATGGATACCGCCGGGGTCACGCGGCGTGGGCGGGTGGAGGCCAACAACCAAAAGATGGCAGCCAGATCGCAGACCTTTGGCAAGCTTGTCCACAAAGGATTTCAATGCAACGGCACTGTGCTTGTTGCCCGGGGACACGATTTCGATATAGCCTACCACTCGATCGCCGCTGACATGGCGAACGACGACGTGGGTTGCCCGCCCGGCATACAACTCCAAGTCCGCTTCATGGCTGAAGCGAGTTTTCGGTGGCGTTTCGAGGACGGCAACCCCCTCCTCCTGTGAGCTTTTGTCTCGGTCTGTCGTCACGGACACGAGCTCAGTATCGAGCGGAGGCAGCATACGCTCAAACGTCACAACATCGGGAATGGGACCCTCGGCAACTTGCTCTGCCATCGCATAATAATCAACCGGGAGAATGCCACTATTAAGAACGTTACTGATGGATATGATCCATCTTTGATGGAAGTCGTGGAAAATACCGGAGTCAACTCGTGTCCAATCATGTACTGGCATCATCGACCTTTTTTGCTGCCTACAAGCTAAGCAATAGCATCACGGGGAGGAACTCGAAAACCGACTTCGCTTTAAAAGAATTATAACACCAGCAGTTCCTCCAGTCAGCGTCTTTCGAATCAAACGGGTAGCGTCACTAGGCAAATCGTTCCGCCGTCAGGGGAGGATTCAAAGGTTATTTCACCCCCCAAACCGCGAATCACGTTGCGTGTCAAAAACACTCCCAGGCCCATCCCTTGCCCTACTTCTTTGGTAGTAAAAAATGGTTCGCCAATACGACGCTTCACCTCTTCCGTCATCCCAGAGCCTTGATCGGTGATGGTCAATTGCCATATTTCTTTCGACCTATTCAGGCCAACTCGTTTGTTCACTGCAACCTTTAGATCGACCGTCTGTTGAGGTGTGGAAGCATCCAAACCATTCTGTAGCAAGTTTCTCAATGCTTGCGACAACGCTTGTTTGGGCAGGATGCCCAAAGAATCGCTGATCGCATTTGACATCTGAATATTGACTCGCTGCGGCTCTCGCATGGCTTGAACCGTTTCTCGCAAAATTTCGCCGAGCGACACCGGTCGCAAATTTTCAGCCGCCGCTTCCCCAGCGCCACTCTTCATGCGACGCAGGATATCTTTGCAGCGATTGAGCTCCTCGCGAATCAACTCGACATCCCGACGAATGGAGGGGTTGGATTCTGTCTTCTCGAGGTTTCGCGATAGCTCCTTGGCGACAACGGCGATCGTCGACAGAGGAGATGCCAATTCATGTCCAGCACCTGCTGCAAGCGTCGCTAACGCCTCTAGCCGCTGCGATCTCTCTCGCTCTTTTTCCACGACTGCTAATTGCACTTCTCGTTGCCTAAGCTCCATCGCCAACATCGACACGAAGTAGGTGATCACAAGGCAGCAAGTTGAATAGGCGATCAAGAAGGCGGATTTCGTAACGCCGAACTCTGCGTCATGAGCTAAGGGCGAACGATTGAACACCTCCAATGGATAGGCTCGGTTCAACAAAAACAGCCCCCCAAGAATTGAGGCTAGCGAAATGCTCCAAGCCCATGTTCGTGGCAAAATCATGCCAGCGATCGCGATGTTCGCAAAGTAAAAGAAGATGAAAGGGTTGGCTGCCCCCCCCGAAAAATAGAGCAACGCCGTCAACGTCAGAACATCAATTCCAATCAACGAACCAATCGCGCGACCACCGATGGACTCGTCGGTGTAGCCTGTTAACTCCGAGATCGCGCTTGATCCGTGGGCGTCGGTGGCTTGCGACGACCGTCTTAGTTTCCGAGCCCACAACCAAAGAATCGTGTTGCTGATTGCAGTTCCTGTTACCAGTACGAGCAACTCGATGATCGGTAGTGGTACGTAAAGAGCAAACCAGACATATCCGATGACCAGCAACTGGCCAGCAACTGCGATCCAACGCAATTGAGTTAGCCAGATCGCAGTCGACACATGCGGTTCGGCAAAGACATGCATCCTAGGTTGAGCCATCGTCGAGTTCTAACTAGCTGGTTGTTTGTTAATTGTCGCCTTTCGCTCCGCGAAAGTGCGCAGCTGTGACGCTTGTGGACGAGCGAGGCCCTTCGCTCGTTTAATTCAAAATCTGAGCGAGGGCCTCGCTCAGCCACATTAACCACAGCCTATCTGCGAAAGTGCGATTCGTAAACGTTCTTTTGCGGAGCAAAAGGCGACAATGTGCGGCCATGCCTTTATTGCGGACTCGATTGTGTGAATGCTCTTGACGTCGCAATCATTCGAAAGATGGCTTTGCGGCTCCAGCCTGATCGGACCAATTCTCTTGCCAAAAAATCGAGCAACTCGGGATGAGTCGGCAACTGACCCTGAACTCCGAAATCTTCGGCGGTCACGACCAGTCCACGCCCAAACATGTGCTGCCAAATATGATTTACCGCAACCCTTGCCGTCAAAGGGTGGTGGTCACTTGTCAGCCATCGAGTCAGCTCCAATCGGTCTTTAGGTATCGTTTCTCCGTCGCTCAACAACGCTTTAAGAACCCCTGGCTCCACCGTATCGCCAGGAGCGCCATCAACATCGACTTGGAGCAAACGTGCCGGACGATCCTTGGCCAACTCATTCATTACCTGCAACTCCCGTGCAGGTTGAACGATCTCCGCCAACGATGTGAAGTAGTGTCGAAAGCTCTCTATGAGGTACTTGCATTGTGGATCCAACCGTTGGGCGTAATGTTCGCGCCAGAGCGCCTGCCTTTCGCTCGTGAGTTCGGACCATATGAGCCAAGGCTCATCTGTGGCTAGCCCAGCAATCTCAACAGCGGTTAAGGCTGAGTCGTACACTTGCAAATCATCGACGAGTCCTCCTGGAAGACCGCAGTCCCGTTTGCGTGCTCCAATACTCAATGACACATCAACCCCTTCGCTGAGGATGTCTTTGTTTAGTGAGTTTTGAACAATTTCCAAAGGAACGCGCTTGCCGTCAATATAAACGCGAGTGTCCTCAGCTCGGTTGGTTCCCCCATAGACCAACGCGAGTTGCATCCAATGATTCAACGGAACTTGCTCCGCACATCGAATTCGAATCGCACTCGAGGGCCAATAATGCACGATATCAAAGTTAAAACGCCCATCCTCAATCAAGAGTTGATACCCTCGCCAACCGGCATCCCTCCACGACGTGGTGCGATGAAGTACGACCGCCCGATCGAAGTATTTGGGCACTTTGAGATCAAGGCATATCGTGAACTCTTGGGTCCGCGAAAAAACTCCTGACTTCGGAAAGGCTAGTGCATGGTCTCCATCTAAAAGAACGGCAGTACGCTTACCATCCTTATGCCATTGGATCGTACCTTCGCAATTACCAGGCTGGTCTCCATGGATAAGGTTAGCAATCTGTGTTGGGGACTCAGCCGATGGCTTGTCGAAAGTAAACTCGGCGGAGAGCCACTGATTCTCCGGTTGTGGCCAGGTGAGCATCGAAGCATACCATTTCTCTACCGTGTCCGATTTTTCAAGTTTCTTGAGTTCATCAGCATAAGCCTGCCGAACCGATGCCATGCCTTTCTCAAGCGTTTCCATTTGCTGTTTCTGGGCCTTGTCGAGCAGCAACAGCGTCGGCCCCTTTTCATCGACATTGTCAAACATATCACACAACCGAATTAGCTCGTTTTGCGAGAGAGAATCGTACTTAGGATCATGGTCGCGGGGTTGATTGAAGGTCAGCCCCATCACAGCCTTCCCGAGCTTATGGACGCGGTCGGTTACGTGTTCCAAGCGAATGTCTTCTTCGGTGCTCCCGCTTGCTTCGTTTCCGCGATGAAGTCGATTGAATGCAGTGGCGAGTCTCTGCTGGTCGGACGGGTCGGGCAGCATATCTCCGGCCAATTGCCAGGTGATGAATTGGTCGTAAGGCATATCTTGATTGATGGCGGAAACGACCCAATCGCGGTAGAGCCACGTATCGAAATAATTGTCCGATGGATTACCAGATGGTTCGGAATAGCCAGCACTGTCGAGCCAACTAATTGCGGTCCGCTCGCCGAACTGTGGTGCAGCCAGCAACCTGTCTACGTACGCTTCATAAGCGTTCGGGTCTTTGGACTGAATCAAAAGTTGCACATCAGTGGATTCGGGCAAACGACCGGTGAGCGCCAAACTCGCCCTCCTCGCAAGAACTGCTAGATCGGCAATTGCTAGATCGGCGGCTGGTTGCTTTGTCAATTTACCCGACGGCAGTTTACTCTCGATGAAGGCGTCGATCGGATTTTGCCCGGGCTGATTAGGCGTGCCGATGGAACCCCATGGAACCTCAATTCTGTCTGGCAACGCTTCGAATGCCCAGTGTTTGGCTTTGTACTTTACCCCTCGTTCGATCCAACGTTGCACTAAAGCCTTCTGTTGATCGTTCAGATCGCTCTTGCTCTTTGGAGGGGGCATTACTGTATCCGGATCGCTCGAGTTGATACGATTCCAGATTTCGCTCTCTTTCAGATTGCCCGGCACTGCAAACCTTTTGCCAGATTCGGTTTGAAAGAAAACGACTTCATCTCGATCGATCCGCATTCTGGTCGGACGAGTTTTGTCGTCGGGCCCATGGCATGTGTAGCATCGATCAGAAAACAAACGCCGGATCGCTTGGCTAACCTCCGCGTCGGTGAGCTCGGAAGCACGAACGCTTGGTGAATTAGCCAGTGAAAGGAACGAAACCACTAACCACGCTAGAGATTTGACGTTGCCCCAACGAGGACTGGGGAAAGCCGATATTGCGGATTGGTTTGTTAACGGCATAGTGCATCTATTGTAACTACGGATCTTACCAAACGATGCCATTCTGTTTGGCCATGGCCAAAATCAGGGATTGCGTTCCGGAACTTCCGTGCCCAAGGCTTTGCAAGTACTCATAGACCTTCTTTGCGTTGCTCAATCCAGGCAGATTCAGTCCGAGTTTTTCCGCTTCCTCGATAGCGATCGACAAATCCTTGACCAAATGATCGACGAAAAAACCAGGGGCGAAATCTCCTTTGAGGATCCGCGGCGTCAAATTGCTTAGCGTCCAACTCCCGGCCGCCCCAGTGGAAACGGACTTGAGCACACGCTCGGGATCCAAGCCTGCCTGCTTGGCGTACAACAAGGCTTCGCAAAGTCCCACCATGCTCGAAGCAATCAAGATCTGGTTCACCATTTTGACATGTTGTCCACAACCGGCTGACCCGTGAAAGACATAGGTCGTTCCCATCAGTTTCCATAACGGTTCTAGCGCCTCGAAGGCTTCTAACACCCCTCCGACCATAATCGATAGCCTTGCCTCGCGGGCACCAATGTCGCCACCCGAGACGGGAGCATCCATTGCATGTACCCCCGTTGCCTCGGCTTCTTTTGCGATCCGGACAGCCAAACCCGGACGGCTCGTGGTCATATCCACCAGAACTCCGCCTGGTGCGAGTCCAGAAAGTGCACCTGATGATCCCAGGATCACTTCCTCAACATCAGATGGATACCCTACCATGGAAAAGACCACGTCACTTTGGAGTGCGACCTCTCTCGGACTAGAACATCCTACTGCACCTAAGCTTAGTAGCTCATTTTGTTTAGACGCGGTTCGGTTGAACACAGAAGTCTTGTAACCCGCCTTGAGTAGATGCGAACACATACTGCGCCCCATTACCCCCGTGCCGATCCAACCGATACGAGTTGACTCTGGATGTACTGTTTTCATATTGCGACGTTGCTTTCTGTTTTGGTAAGCGGTTCATTGTAGCACGGCACTCCGTGCTACACTTACGCGACGAGGCGTTCGCGTTCGTGCTCGAGTACGCCGGTCACGAGTGTGGTCAGTCGAGGCTCAGCATCATTTGCGATCGCAATGATTTTTTGCACGTCGGCGGGCTCCAACGCGTCGGGCAAGCACATATCGGTGATGACTGAGAAGCCAACGCATCGCATTCCTGAATGGACTGCCACGATGACTTCAGGAACCGTTGACATGCCGACGACGTCCGCACCAATAGCCCGTAGGAAGCGGTACTCCGCTCTGGTCTCCAAATTCGGGCCAGAGACCGCAACAAAGACACCTTTGTGGGCCACGATGTCATGCTTGCGCGCGGTTTTCAAAGCCGCGTCGATGAGCGACTGGTCGTAGGGGTGGCACATGTCGGGGAAGCGAGGCCCCAGTCGATCGTCGTTGATGCCGATGAGCGGATTGCCCCCTAGCAAGTTGATGTGGTCGTCGATCAGCATGATGTCCCCCGATTTGTAAAAAGGGTTCATGCCACCGCATGCGTTAGAAACAACCAACAAGCCTGCTCCAAGCGCGTTCATGACTCGGACGGGTAGCGTAATCTGCTTGAGTTCGTAGCCTTCGTACATGTGGAATCGCCCCTCCATGGCCATGACAGGGAGTCCGCACAGCATCCCGCATACCAATCGCCCGCGATGGGACGTTGCCGTCGAACGCGGGAAGTGTGGAATATCGGAGTATTCCAGGGTGGCTTCGACCTCGATGCGCTGGACGAGTGGTCCAAGCCCGGTTCCGAGAATAATTCCGGCATGCGGCGTGCGTCCCCAGACTTTTCGAATGGCGGCACAGGCATCTTGGATTTTGTCGTACAGGTCTAGCATTTTGGCTTTTGGCTCTGAGTTGAATGGAAAGTCGACGGATACACGCCGCACATTTTACGCAATCGAAGCAAACCCACTACTCATCTTGCTTTCGTTTTGTAAGGAATCGAAAAATGCTAGGCAAATCATACGAATCCGGCACAATTAGAAGTCCAAACTCAGTTTTCTTCGAACGGATCGCAACTATTATCGCGATTCCAACCCAACGGGCCAAGCTTTATGTCGATTGTCGTCTTTGAAGATCCTCAATGTGAACTCATGGCACCCATCACGGTCGCGAGGCTGGCCGCCGCAATCACTTGCGGTAGTTTTCGGTTGGTCGATCTGTTGGAACCGATGGGGAGCGAGGTGTACGGGATTTCGCGTCCTCACCTGCAAACACTTCAACGCATCGATTTCCCATCCCTGCGAATTCTGGATGAGAGTTCCGTCGACGGGAGACCCGAACGACGCATAACGTTGTTGCTAAACGCTCGAGTTGCACCGACCAAGCAGAACTTCGAGCAGATTCAGTTCCTGCACCGTCTGGCCTGCCAAGCCACGTCGGACTCCGTGCCGATGGTCATTATGGATCGTGAGCATGTGTCTGCTGTCATCAATCCGCCATGGACGGTTGAACAGTTATTTCACCATGGCTATCTGGGTGTGGAAGAGTGGTTGGAAAAGGCTAAAGCGTTTGAGACCTATGAGTGCGAGTTGGGGACGATTGCAGTCCCGCACGAACTGATCGCCTGCAACATGGCTTGCATACGCGATAGCCTTGAGTGGCGGATTGAGCTCGGAGCAAATCCGTCAGAAGGTCGATCGGGAACGCCGCAGGTATCCGAGTTGCGACAATTGGCGGACGGCCTGTTTCTGGCGGATGGAGCTTCGGTGGGTGAATATGTTCTAACCGATACGCGCAAAGGGCCAATCGTCATCGATAGCGGGGCTCAGATCGGTCCGTACACTTTGCTGCGAGGACCGATCTATATCGGTAGGAAAGCTCGTATTCTCGAACACTCCGCCATCAAAGACGCTGTCTCACTATCCCACACGACCAAGATCGGCGGTGAAGTCGAAGCGTCTATTGTCGAACCCTACAGCAACAAGCAGCACCACGGCTTCCTTGGTCACAGCTACCTGGGCAGTTGGATCAATTTGGGAGCGGGTACATGCAACAGCGACTTAAAGAATACGTATGGCACGGTCAACATGGAATACGGCTTCGGTAAAGCGTCAACCAACATGCAGTTCCTGGGTTGCATCATGGGTGATTACTCCAAGACCGCGATCAATACCGGCATCTTCACCGGCAAGGTCATCGGTGTTTGCAGCATGATGTACGGATTTGTGACCAGCAACGTCCCGAGTTTCGTCAACTACGCCAGGCTCTTTGGCCAAATGGCGAGTTTGCCACCCGAGGTGATGGTCAGCACGCAGCAACGTATGTTCGCACGCCGTGATGTCCCACAACGCGGCTGCGATGTGCAGTTGATCTATGACATGCACCGCATCACGCAAATGGAACGCGATCGATTTGGCGATGCATTGGCATTGTAATGCCACTCAAGCCGCGCGGCACAATGAATCCCGCAGGTTTACCCTGCGGAAGTTTCGGTTTTTCGCTACCTATCGCGAGCGGCAGATTGGAGTATCCCAACCCGAAGTGTAAGCGAGGGACAATTTCGCGGGTCCCTCACTTACGTTTCGGGTTGTGATTGGTAGTTTTTACATCGCCGCTCGCCTAATAGCGAAAAGCCGAGCGATCCGCTGGGCGAGCCTGCGGGATTTGGTTTAGCCGCGTATGGATTATGGTGGTGTTCGCAGAGAGGTGTCCAATTTTCGCCTATAATTCTGCGATCTGTTTTGCAATGCTTGATTTATGGAGAGAGTTCATGCCTAATCTCAAAAGGTTTCAATCCTCAGTGCAATTTGAGAATCTGCGGGTGCCGCGGAAAGTGAAAGCTGGATGGGCTCTGATTGGATTTACTTCCTTTGCAATGTTGCTCACCATAGAGCACGCCTTTCCCCAAACACAAACTGATATCGGAAAGCCCGACGCCCTTCCCAATCCAATTTCGGGACAAGTCTTCGAGGCGGATGGCAAACCAGCCGCTTTTGCAAAGGTTTTCGTGCGAGGTTACGCAACCTACGGCGTGGATGCTTCGGTCCCAACCGACGAGAATGGGCGATTTAAGTTCGTGGTGCGAATTGCATCGAACGCTATGCCGCAATTGCAAGTTTGGGCTGAAAATCAAGATGGTTCTCAGAATGGCTTCCATCGCTTCCATTGGGATGAAAAAGAACGCACAACCAAGGACATTTCCATCAAGCTTCAAGCCCTAAGGACGGTCATCGTCGAGGTGGTCGATCAGAATGGAAAACCGATTGAGAACGCCAACGTTGCATTCCAACTCGAGTATCCCAATAATGCCTCAGGCGTTACTACGGATCGAACAGGCAAAGCGAGTACCCGAATTCCTGAATCCGAACGTGTCCTAGCAGTCGTAGCCTGGAAGGACAACCATGGCCTTGACTATCGACTTTATTCGCTCAATCGATATCAGAAAGCGGACGTCAAAGCCGTTGCACCCGAGTTTCCAAAAGACGGACCGGAGCGGTTGGTTTTAGACGGTGCTGAACCGGTCACCGTAAAGGTGGTCGAAGACGCTTTCAAACCGCTCGGCCATGTGAGTCTGTATCCTTGGTTATTAAATAAAGAGGGTGAATCCGAAGGATTAAATCTCGGCTTCCTTCCTGAGTTTCTTTCACAGGTGACGAATACGGAGGGCGAAGCATGCTTTTTGTGGATGCCCAGATGGCAGAAACAAATCACAACTTTTTGGCCACATAAGGAAGGCTATGATCGCCCACGCGGAAACTACGACCCGAGCACTGGTGCCGGCGCGCTAACCATCCATATTCATCGGTTAGTCCCCATCCGCGGCCAAGTGCTGGATGCACAGGGCAAGCCAGTGACGGGTATCGAGGTGGCTGCAGAGGGAGCCGGACGATCACACAATAGTTTTCATGGTTCCGTACGTAGCGACGCGTCTGGGCGGTACGAGTTGCTCGTCCCACCCAATCAAATTTACATTGTCGTGGTGAAAGATAAACAGTGGGTGGCCGCTCCGCAAACTGGTTTTGCTGCGATTCCCAATCAACCTACCGAGGGTCGTGATTTTCATCTAGGCAATCCAACGCAGGTGCACGGCCGTCTGTTGAACGAAAAAACTCAAGATCCTATTCCGAATGAACGCGTCATCGTTTACCAATACGGAACTGGGCTGCATGCGATGAAAGAGCTCGACCTTCCCAACCCTGACGATGAACGTTGGTCGGTGCAGCCAATCGTTCAGTACTACGCGACGACCGACGAACTTGGGCAATTCGAGTTTCTCCTTGGTGATGGCGATTTCGACATTCGCCCACCGCAACAAGAAAAAGCGGAAAAGTTCAAAATTGCCGGAGAACCAGCGCTTGGCTTTACCGTTTCGACCAAGATCCAGCGCAAAGTCGAGTTAGTTGGCTTGGTAGTAAAGGAGGAGGATGCGCAACCGGTCTCAAGAGCCAAGGTAACGGGTGTTCCACGATCCTTTTCCAGTATGGATTGGCAAGCAGAAACGGGTAGCGATGGAAAATTCACCGTGCGACGACAGGAGGAGCCGGCGTACGTTCATGCGATTAGCCCAGACAAAAGTCTTGCTGCCATAACCAAGGTGGATGAATTGAAACGCGCGTTCCTCATGGAAATGCAGACGGTTGGGGTGGCAAAAGGACGAATGGTGACGGAAGCAAAGCAGCCGGTCGCGGGCCAGCAAATCGACTACGGAGTTAAAGTCCCAGATATCAATAACGAGTCCTGGAGTACTAGGTTTGGCGGTCGAGTTGTAACGGACGACAAGGGCCAGTTCGAGTTGAAGGGACTGGTACCAGGCTGGGAATACAATCTCCACCTCCCGCACACCCCGGATGGTCGACTTCCATTTTTAGGGAAGCTAACTGTCAGCCCGGGTGAGCACAAGGAACTTGGCGAGTTATCTATTCAAAACAAGCCTTAACTTTGGACGAACAGCGGGGCAATCAAAGCCAACGAAGGATCTTGCATTTGACTTCACGAAATTCGCTACAATTTAGGGAGTTAGGCACCTCGGCAGGAAAAACCGGATCTAACGTCGTTTAACCGCGTGGGCATCGCCACGCGTTTTCTACTGCTCGCGGCCCCTTGGGCACGCGGTTAAGCGAAAAGACTTTTGTGTAGGGCTTAAGTACGAAGCCGTAGCAAGAAAGGGCAAAGAAATGAATAAATCTGCCATCGTAAGCGTTCAGCAAATTGGTAAGACTCTTACTATTTGTTTTTTGGAGAGCCGGTTGAATGCAGTCCGCGCCGACAATGAGCCGTGGGAGACCATCGACCAATCGATGGAAACGGGTTTGCCAGACACACTCGTCTTGGATTTTGCAAACGTCACAGTCCTCTGCTCAGCAGTATTGGCAAAATTAATTGGCATTAAGAAGAAATTCCAAGGCAAGGTCGTCTTGATGAACTTGTCAGAGTTGTTGAGAGAAGTAATCCACGTTACCGGGTTCGACCGCTTGTTCATCGTCAAAAACAATCTCGACTGAGGCAAGTGGCTTTCAATAATGGCGCAGGAACTTTTCGATGATTTGTATCGATTGCTTCGTGGCTCGCAAGCTGCGACGGCGCTTGTCGAAGCGAAGTCGCTCCACGCGGAGGAAAAGTTCGGCGAGTGCGTCACGCTTTTAGAACGCACATTGGAAAGATATGCACAGTCTAGGGAGTCCACGCTCAGCAAAGACCTTTCCCATGTTGAGGCGATTCAGCCAGGTAAGCTTGACAAGGAAACCAAACGACTGGTTCGCAAGCAAGATAAAGCAAACGATGCCCTCGAGCAATTCCAAGAGTTGATCGAAAAGGTTCGGCGAAACGTCCGACGAAACGCCGCAACGCCCAAGCCAGCATCGGATGCAAGGCTTCCGCTGACCACCGCCAAATCGGAATCCAAGATTGGCGAACCGCTTCAGCCACCTGACGTAGACCGAATGAATGCCCTCCGAGAGCAGTTCGCACAAGGGACGACTTTTGCCCAAAAGCAAGAGGCCATCGAGAGTTACTGCGAAGTTCGGCCCCTCCATTCCGCTTCCGAGATACGGGTGGGGGACTTGCTGTTAGCAATCAGCGATGGCAAACAGTATTTGATCTCGGTGGATTCAACAGCCATCGACGAGGAATCGATGCGGATACGTTCGGCCATGGATGATTCACCTATGAAGCCATTGCCTATAGAAAAGGTACGTCTGTCGATAGCGCGATCGAAGCTTCATTTGCTTGTTTTAAAGTTAAGGAATCCCTTGCTCGGGGACTCGACGGCAACCGAAGATCTCGAACACGCCATGCCGGAATTGCAAACTCAGAATCCGTCCGAAGACGCGTCGAAGTTGAGCATTCAGGAGCGAGACCAAATCTTAGATGCGGGTGCCTTCTCTCAACTTATTGACGCTGCGCAGCGTTCTGGAATCGTACCTGGAATTGCGTTGATGATCCAAGTGCGAGACTGCGAATTCAGATTGGGAAAGTATCATCAGGCACTTCAATTGATCGAGTCACTGTTGTCCGCGTTCGTTGGAAGCGCGACGCAGCGCACTCAGCGATTGAAGCGAGAAGAGCAAGATATCGCGAGCGGCAGGGTCAAAATGTCACCGAAGGACATGCAAGCCAAGAGGGCACGCGACAACAAGGATTCGGAGTTGATAGAAAGGACCAAAACGCGATTTACTCGTGTGCTCGAAGGAATACGAGCGATCATTCATTTGAAAAACGAAAAAGAAGCGGGTGGGATTTCGAAATGACTATTGTCGAAGGCTAGTTAGACACAGCCGACAAAAGTAGCAGGCACGCTCCGTCGTGCCGTCCGCTTCGGCCATTTAATTGGATTCTAGGTGAACGGCACATGGAATGTGCCTACTACTTTGACTATTGTCGGCTGTGTCTAGTCATTGTCCGCGGATCGTGAATTGCCGTCGAGACGCGTCTGTCATGCGAGCGATCCTGCCTCCGGAACCCGATCCCCAGATCGAGCCGTCGGAAGCCACTGCAATCACATGAAACCCCATATCGGACATGGCAAACCAATCCTCGCCATCGACGCTCCAGTCACAGCCACTAGGACCGCAGGTTAGCCAAGTTTTTTCAATAGCGATCACACAAGAACGGAAGCCGCGAGGTCGATTGCCGCGAGGCGCTCGCCAACTCTTACCTGTATCCACCGTGATGGCGACGTTTTGAGTATCGACCGTTGTCTTGTTGTAGTCACCGCCCACCGCGACCCCTTTGAATTCGCTTTCAAAGGCGATAGAGAATATTCCAGAGGATGTCCCGCGTGCGATGGGTTGCACGATGTGCGAAGTCCATCGACTGCCTCCGTTCTGCGATCGAAAGAGGCGACTGGGCCCGTCGCGTCCGCCACCGAGCCCAATCCATGCAAAGTCATCCCCGAACGTATGGAGGCTCGAATTGCTGGCCGCGAATCCCGCCTCGCCCTTATCCATCGCGGGAATCGCTGCGGGCTCGATCACTTTCCAAGAATCGCCCCCATCGTCGGTTCTCACGATCAGCAGACTTCCGTCGACCGGGTCGCTGAAAGCAAGGCCAGAACGGTCGTTTCGAAATTTCATGCCGTCAAAAAACGCTTGTGATGATTTATTCTCGTACATAGTCTTCCATGTTGCACCGCGATCTGTAGTCTTCAAGATCAAGGCTGGTTGCCCTGCCGTCGCAACGATGGCTTGGTCTCTGTCCCAAGCGTGGATCGATCGAATTTCAACGTCTTGCAGTTTAGGAATGGCATGGTGCAACCAACTCGTTCCGCCATCAATCGTCTGCACGATTGTGCCCTTGCTTCCGCACGCCCATGCAACATCTTTGTTCACCGCTGCGAGTCCTCGCAAGCTGGCTTGCGTTCGCGTTTCGAAACTTTGCCAGACGTCGTCTGCATGTGCGGCGCAAGATACTATGACGGACGTTGCGAGAACGGAAACCAGGGTTAGGGAACGAACGATGCTCACACACATGAGGCGGTCATTGGGGGGCTGAGAGAATGCGGTCCGAAAGTGCCAATATGCCAACAGACCAATATAGCTTAACCCGAAACGTAAGTGTGGGACTTGCGGAATGGTCCCTGGCTCACGCGTCGGGTTGCGATTAAGATTGCGGTTGGAGATAAATTTGCGATGCACGCGACACCACTAGTCATTTTTCACGAGATCCACTATCGCAATGAAAGAAAAATCGAGAGCGACCAAGGTGGAGTCCTTCAAACCGGGAGGGATTGTGTTGACCGTGGTCGCCTTGGCCTGGTTTTGGCAGTCGGCAGCCATGAGTGGTCGAATCTATAGCCTTGTTCCCTACAACGTGCTTGCACTCGTTACTGCTGAGCTTGAGCCCTTTGCCGCTTCGATTTCGGCACTCCTAATCAGTGGGCTGTTCCTGTCGTTATGGCTGATTTTGTACACACAGTGTGATCGCATGGCCAAGACGGATCTGGCCAAAAGAACTCCAAGACGTGCCTTCCTCATTATGGCAGTAGCTTGCCTTCCATTTGTCGCCTGTATGTTTCGCGCGCTGCGATTGCCAATGTTCGAGCCACATATGGGTGAAGCGATTTGGGCGTGCGCTTGGACTGGATGGAGTTTTGGCGAATTGGTGCGAGTCTACCAAGCGAATCGCGACGAAACACATGCAACTGCACCGGTACCAACGCAATTCAGTTCGCGGGCTGGATGGCTCGTTGTTGGCGGCGCGAGCCTGCTGTGTGGCAGTTGGTGGTTCAGCCAGTCGCAATACTACCATCAAAATTTCATGTTGGGCTTCAATGATTTCGGGCATTTTTTGCAGAGAGTCGCAAATACCGCGGCCGGTCGTGGTTGGCTCGTGGAATCCCCTGTACTGCCTGTTTTCTGGGATCACTTTAATCCAGGTCTGATTGCCTTAGTGCCGCTTTGGAAGCTCTACCCTCATCCATCGCTTGTTTTTGGATTGCAAGCCGCATCGTTAGCGGGCAGTGCTCTGTTGGTTTTCGCGATGGCCAAGCGACTTATGCATTCAAACCTATCTGCCGCGGTGATGGCCTTGGCATGGTTGGTTCAGCCTGTCGTCGGTCAAATGAACTTAGCCTATACTTATGGATGGCACCCGATAACCTTTGCCATTCCGCTGTTGCTGGCTTCGTTGGTGGCGATCATCGCAAGGCTTTACGCCTGGGCTGTCGTCGCCACTTTTGCCGCCATGAGCATGGAAGAGGGGGTGTTTGTCATCGTCGCCCTTTTCGCTGCGACAGCATTGATGTTAACTGTTCTGCCGCGATCTGGATGGGGTCGGACCAACCAAGATGCAACCAAGTCCGATCGAGCCATCCTTGGGAACATTCCAGCCGGAGTCTGGTGTGTAGTCCTGTTGGGTTCTTCGATCGCATTCTGGCTTGTCTATCGCTACAGTGGATTGGCGGAATTTCAGACGGGAAGATTCGCCACATTAGGAAATACGCCGTTTGAAATTTTGCTCTCGCCAGTTCTCCGTCCATCACTTTTTTGGGGACAGTTGCTACAACTCGATAATGTCGTCTTTCTAACGGCGCTGTTATTGCCCTGTGGCATCGGGGGACTAGTGCGAGGTTGGCGATGGCTGTTGCCAACACTCTTGCCGCTTGGCGTCCTGCTTGTTTGGAATCACCGCCCTGCACATAGTCTTGCGTTTCAGTACTCCAGCATACTGCTACCTATCTTCTGGCTTGCAACTATCGTTGGCAGTTCCAAGCCAACAGAATCCTTACCGAGGAGCGTAAGCGCGTTAACCTGCGGAATGATGCTGAGCATGTATCTTGGCCAGTTTCCTTTTAGCTCCGCCACACTCTACGATGTTGCCGCAGTCACTTACGCCAAAGACTCGGACTGGCAGCGGCAGTTCGCATCGGAGGATGGTGCTTGGCTGCACGAACAATTGCTTGTCATACGCGCCAGCGGATCCGAGTGTTTGGCGACAGGCCGCATCGCTTCCCACGTGATTGGCAATCGCGATGTGGAAACGGTCGGTCAGTATTTGGAACGTCGAGAGCGCTTGGCGGAGTTGCCGGATCGTTTAGGCGAACCGATGAAGCACTACGAGTGGATCGTGCTGGACCGTCGCGAGCAGTTTCAACAACGGTCCGCACAGACGGCAGAGGTCGAGCGAGAAGCACTCGCAGCGGGGTTCATGGTATCAGCCGAACAATTCGATTTGGTGATCTTGAAACGCAAGGCAAAATAGAAAATGTGCGGAGAGCATTGCGCATGAATTCTCACCGCTCGAGGGCCTCGATCGGTTCTTCGGTTATTCGACCCGTTCGGCGACTCGCAGTTTGGCGCTGCGGCTGCGCGGGTTTTCGTAGGTTTCGACGTCGCTGGGTAGGATCGGTTTTTTGGTAAGCACGTGCAATCGATCGCATTCTCGCATCGCATGTTTCACGATCCGGTCTTCTAGCGAATGGAACGAAATGATGAGCAACCGGCCGCCTGGCGCGAGGCATTCAGGCAGTCTTTCGATGGCCGTTTTGAGATGTTCTAGCTCGTTGTTAACTGCGATACGAAGGGCTTGGAAGGTTCGCGTTGCACTGTCGATGCGACCGTGAATCTTGCCTCCTGGGACGCAGCGATGAACCAGATCTGCCAATTCCTCGGCGGTTCGGACTGGAGAATGCCGGCGGCGTTCTACGATGGCGCGAGCGATGCGTCGACTGAATCGCTCTTCGCCGAATTGATAGATGATGTCCGCTAGTTCTTTTTCATCGATTTTGGCCAGCAGGTCCGCTGCCGAGATTCCTTCGTCGGTGCAGAACCGCAGGTCGAGTGTTCCGCCTGTTCGAAAGGAAAAGCCGCGGCTGGTATCCTCCAGTTGGTCGCTGGATAAACCTAAGTCCAAAAGGATGCAATCGGCTTTCGGTATGGCATGATCGACCATCAAACTGGGTAGCTCGCGATAGGAGCTTTGAATCAAACGGATGCGGCACGTGGATCGGGTTGGTTCGGATTGAATCGTCGGTTGGTTGGCGGCCGGTTCCACATTTGGGGGCAATAGCCGATCAAAGAGCTCTGTTACCCGCTCGATGGCACCTGCGTCCCGATCGATTCCGATAAGAAAATCATGCGGCTGTAACGCTTGAATGAGATGCCATGCATGTCCGCCACCTCCCAGTGTACCGTCGACAACGGTACGGCTATCAGTGCGTGGTCGTTCCAAGCCAGACCACTGGATGACTTCTTGGAGGAGGACAGGGATGTGAACGGTAGATGGAACCATGTGGATTGCTGAAGGCCCGTCCGTTTGTCAAATTGCCGGGCCTTCAGCCCTAACTACTCTCGTGTTTGCGTGTCACCCAGGCCGTTGGCCTGGGCTAGGTAAATGCTTGGGCCTTTGGCCCGAAATACATCTAAGCGTGCAACTTCAAAACTTGCGCTTCGGGTTGGGACACATCCATCTACCGCTCGCCATAGTACAAAAAAATAGCCGGTCGGCCCGTTCATCTCAATTAACCATCGCAGCATGCACTCCGAGTTTCCATTCAATCGCGCGGTGCTGGTCTCAGTGCACGTTAAGTGTGCTACTTCGTCGTTGAGCTGCATGTCACTAAGTATTAAATAGGCAATTGATCACTGCTTCTGATCAATTAACGGGGTAGAGCCCGTGGCCGCTAGGCTCCGCTCCTACCTTTCAAAACTCAGCCACACATCGCTTCGATGGTGAGATGTCTCGGGGCCCGACCGGCTTGTGATCGTGTCCTTGCGACGAACTCTACGATACTCGAAACAGTGTCGACTTGGCTACTCTCTTTTCTGTTAACTTTCCGACTAATCCCCTGCGAATTCCAGTATTTGATATCATTACCACGGCTCATGGTGGTGTTTTGGGTAGGAGTCTACCTACCTAAATCATTTCCTCGTTATGACTTAGCGAGTTTCGATTCAAAATGACACACTTTCAGGCTTCATCTGTTTTTCTAATATCTGCGGCTTGCATTGCTTTTGTTTATGCTGCATTTAAAGTGTTTGGGCCTGGCCGGTACACGCCCTGGGAGCGCGTGTTGTATGCGCCTGTGTACGCACTGGCGAGAGTGCTTTGGCGGGTAGAGATTGAGTGGAGTGCGGAGCTTCGGGGGAGTGTAACGGAGTCTTCGCGGTCAGCTCGCACTCGGTTATTGGGTGACCGAATGACAGGAGGGGCTGTTTTGATTGCAAACCATCGATGTTCGGTGGATCCTTTTTTTGTGCAGCTCGTAGGGGGACGAAGAGTCCATTGGATGGTGGCTGGCGAGTACTTCAAGCATTTCTTGTTCGGTCCTCTTTTGAGGGCGTTTCAGGCCATACCTACGAATCGAGGAGGTGTGGACACGGCATCGACGAAACGCGCCATTGCGTTGGCCAAGAGCGGTCGATTTGTCGGCATGTTTCCGGAGGGACGCATCAATCGGACGGAGAGCCCACTTCTAACCATTCGGCCTGGTGCAGCGATCGTGGCATTGCGGGCGAGTGTTCCTTTGGTTCCGATATGGATTGAGGGAGCGCCGGCAGGTTGGGAAGTTTACAGCGCGTTGTTTATTCCGGCCAAGGTTCGAATTAGGGTGGGAACACCGGATCGCTTTGACGCAAAAGTTCAAGATATTGATGCGACAACGAATACAGAGAATGAACCGAATGCGGAGAATGAAGCTGGAGAACTTGGAAAAGCGTCGTATGATCGTATTCAATCGAGGAACGACGCGATCGCTTGGCTCACACGTGTGATGGGGCAATCGCTGAAGATGGGAGGGCACTCGCCAGATGAAGTTGGCATAGCAGGTCGCAAGTGGGTAGATAGTTAAATCCGCCGAAGTTGAACAAACCACGAGGAGGGCGAAATTCGCCGTGTCGAAAACTAAAATCATTCTGGCCGCACTAGTTTGGCTAATTCTATTGGCAATTGGCGTTTCGATTTGGAGACTGGTCATTGATCCTGTTCGCACCAATCGCAAGTCGGAGATCGCCAAGCAGCAAGCCGAAGCGGCCGTTGCGGCCACCTCTGGCACGAGTCTTTTCAACCAAGAGATATCGATCGGGTTGGATAGTTTCTCAGGTTACGCAGTCTTTCGCACGACGGAGTTTCAACAACAACTGGCCAATCGCGGCATCAAACTCAAGCTCATCAACGACGAAGCGGATTACGCAGCGCGTGCAGCCGCTTTGGAGAAAGGAACATTGCAATTTGCGTTGTTTCCGGCAGATGCATTGCTCAAAACGTTTTCAAAACTGGATTATCCGCCCGCGACGATCATCGCCATCATTGATGAGACGCGGGGTGCGGACGCCATGTTGGCTTACAAAAAACGATTCGAAAACGTGGATCGATTGAATTCGCCCGACGTGCGCTTCGTATTGGTGGGGGACTCTCCCAGCGAAACTCTGGCTCGGGTCGTCATTCAGGATTTCGGGCTCAAGCTGGTCACCAAGGATGCGATCGTTCCTTTGGCTTCCCCTGAAAAACTGATCGATCGCTATAAAAAAGCCGACCCTTCGACCAACGATGTCTATGTTGTGTGGGAACCGTTCGTTAGTCAGATGCTCAAAAACGATGCTTTGCACGTATTGACCGACAGTTCCAAATTTACGGGGTACATTGTCGATACTTTGGTGGTCAACCGAGACTTTTTGCTCAAGCATGAGCCGGTGGTGGAGGCGGTGCTCGAAAGCTACTTCACATCGCTTTTCAATTATCGAGATGCGACGAAGCTATCGAAACTAATGTTGGACGATGCCAAGCTGACCAAGTTGACCAAGTTGACCATTGAGCCGGATCAAGCCGCGAAGATGGTGCAAGGCATTCAATGGAAAAATACGCAGGAGAACTTCGCCCATTTTGGATTGCGGCCGGGTGCGATCATTCACATTGAGAACATTCTCGATCGCATTTCGAGGGTTTTGGTATCGACTGGCGCCATCGATCGCGAGCCGTTCGATGGGAAATGGAATCGGCTCTACTTTGACCGTCCGATGAAGCAGATCATGTCCCGTAATTTTTACCCGGGCGTGCAATCGGAAGTCATTCGAGAAGAATTGGCTTTGAAGGAATTGACAGAGAAACAATGGACGGAACTGGCCAACGTAGGCACCTTGAACGTGCCTGAGTTGGTCTTTGCCCGAGGCAGTTCGAACTTGACCGATCGGAGCCAGTTGATTCTCAAGGAACTTGCCGAAAGGCTACAGGCTTGGCCGCAGTACTATCTGATGATTCGCGGCAACGCGTCCAATCTAGGGGACGTCGAGGCAAACAAGGAGTTGGCTGCCAAACGGGCACTGGGTGCATTACAATACTTGGAGTCGGCTGGAATTCCGAAGCAACGCATGCGAATGATTCCGGGGGATATTACTGGAGAAACGCGAGTCACCTTTGGAGTTGGCGAGATTCCCTATTAGGATGCGAATACGATTGTCGCCTTTTGCTCGGCAAAAGTGCGTTAACGCGGCGCACTTTCGCGGAGCGAAAGGCGACAATAATTCGAAATAGGATGGTATTCGCGCCTTCCAGCGAGGAATATTCAGGCCAGTAACATTTACCCATTCCAACTTGAGAACGAAACATTGAAAGACTTCCGGTCCAGAATCGCTAGTGAATTGCTGTGGGCTCCGTCCGTGGCTCTGCCATTGGTGGCTAGCGCTTCCGCCTGGCTGATTTCTTGGGCTGTTGGGGGTGTCGCCGCGCTGAATATCGCTGGACTTGTTCTTGCCTTAGGTGGCGTTGGATGGCTGGCGACGCGTGTGATTTTTTTGACAGACGATGTTGCCGCCAAAATTCTTCGCGATGATGCAATGAACGCGATCAAGGCTGAGGAAGACAAACTGGATCAACTGCAGTTCCGATTGCGGTCCGATCGCGACTATCGAACCAAGGATTATTTGACGTTGTTGAGAACGTGCCGAACCGATTTTGAGGAATTTGCAAAAAAACCTGGTATCGTCATCCAAAGTCAGGAAATCGTAAAACAAGTGCGACAACTTTTCTGGTCTGCCACCGAGCAGTTGGAGCATTCGCTCAAGTTGCATGCCCTAGCCGAACGTTTGTCGGGCGACGAAAAAAAGAAAGTCCAGGAACAACGCGAGGGGATACTGGGGGAGATTCGAGTAAGCATCGAACACATGCAGTCCGCAGTAAAGCACTACCAAGAGATTATGAACATGGAGCAGCAGAACGACTTGGGAAGTCTTCGCGACGAGTTGGATGCATCCATTCGCGTGGCCAAACGTACCGAAGAACGCATGCGAGAATTAGAGGGGTCCATCGACTACGAAGCCCGCCTAAAACAATAGTTCTGCTGCGATCCAGCACCCCTTTTTCCTTAAATTTTCCTTAAACCGACTTTTTCATAGACAACTAAATAGACAACTAACAGGAGATCTTCGATGTTTAGAGCCATTGGCCGTTTCTTTCGTGCAATCGGGTACATGTTCACCGGCAAGGTCAATTCCGCCGCCGACTCGATGAGCAATAACCCCACGGTCATTTCAGCCACGTTCGACAAGATCATCGAGGATAAGAAAAAACGACTCAATGAGTACAAAGACGCGATTAGCGCGATGATCGCTCAGGAGGAGAGCAAGAAAGACAAACTTTCCACATTGACCGAAGAGGTTCAGAAACTGGAAAAGCTCAAATCGGGCGCCGCAGCACGCGCCAAACAGGTTGCCGATAAATACAACGGCGATGCGAACGCAGTGCGAAATGACCCTGAGTATCTGAAATGCCAGTCGGCTTACAAGGACTTCACGAGTACCCTCGTGGAAAAGCAACAGCGAGCTTCCGAATTGGAGGCGGACCTCAAGCAGTTGATGAGCAACGTCAACGGACACAAGAGTCAAATCCAATCCTTGATGCGAGATCTGGACAAGCTCAAGGAAGAAAAACACGATGCCGTTGCCGACATCCTTTCAGCAACCGAAGAAAAGCAGATTGCGGACATGGTGAACGGGATCTCCAACGATCGGACGAACGAAGAGTTGCACCGCTTGCGAGAATTGCGTCAAAAAGCCAGCGCCAATGCTAGAATCTCGCGCGAGCTTGCAGGCATGGATAATAAGAAAGCTGAATCGGAATTCATGGAGTATGCACAGAAGAGTGCGGCGGACGATGAATTCGATGCCCTCATCGGAATTTCAGCCAAAAAGGAATCGACCGAATCGACCACGCGAGATGCCAAGATCCCTGAAGCTTGATGGGACAGCACCGATTCGTTGAGTTGATCGTAACAACGTAGCACAGGCTGCTAGCCTGTGTGAACAAAATCTCCCCTTGACTGTGATGCTAACGCTCGAAAAAAGGTAATAAACGATGAAACGATTCAAATCATTGCGATGGATTTCGCTGCTCGCGGTCACCACTGTTTTTGTTGGATGCGAACCCAAGGCCGCGGAAAAGGCAGGAGCTGGTGCCGATTCCAAGGCGAAACCAGGAGCTGCACCCAAGTTCTTACTGGCTTGGAGTGAGTATCCCTCCTGGAGCATTTTTGGCGTAGCCAGCGATGTTGGCTTGATCGACGGCGAACCAGGCAAGATGGGCTCGATCGAAAAGAAGTACAACGTTGATATCGAACTTAAGCTGGTCGACTACGATAGCTGTATCACGCTTTACGGCAATTCTCAAGCGGATGCGGTTTGCATCACCAACATCGACATCCTCGGTCCAGCTGCATCGCGAAAGAGTGTTGCGATCATGCCAACGTCGACCTCCAACGGTGCCGACGCATGCATTGTGGCGGGGATCGATTCGATCGATGCGTTGGCGGGAAAAGTGACCCGTGGCCTGGAAAAGAGCGTATCGCAGTTTTGCTTTGATCGGTGTTTGGAAAAAGCCGGTAAGGAACCTGCCAAGTTCCCGTTTTCGCAAATGGATCCCGATAAAGCGGCACAGGCTTTTCAACTCAAGACTGGCGACATTCAATCCATCATGGTGTGGAATCCGTTTGTGATGCAAACGCTGGTGACTCGCCCCGACTCGAAAGTTTTGTTCGATTCCACGAGTATTCCCGAAGAGATCATCGACATGGTGGTTATGGGAGCCGATTCGCTTAAGAAGCCTGGTGGCAAAGACTTTGCCGCTGCGATTGCCGAAACGTTCTATGCGATGAATAAGAGGATGACAGACCCTGCGACGGCCGATAAGACGTTGATTGGAATCGGTGCGAGATTTGCGAAACTGGAACTATCCGACATGAGGAAGGTAGTCACCCAGACACGATTCTACGGCGATCCCAAAGAAGCAATAGCATTATTCGCAAGCGACAAGTTTCAAAAGGAGACCATGCCGGTTGTCAGCAAGTTTTGCGAAAAGTACGGATTGACGCCAAAGCCGACTTCGATTTCCTTCGGCACCGGCCAAGGCATGGTCGATTTCGATGACTCATTCTTAAAGGCGATCAAGTAGGACGTTGGAAATCGCCACTTTCTCGATTGCTGGGACGTAGCGGATGCTGCTGCCCAATTAAAAAGGCCGGGTCCCGAAACTTCTTGGATATTGGTGTGTTTGCTTAGTTGGAAGTCACCGGTTGTTTCATCGATGACTGTTGAATTATGCACACCATGCTTCGAGAGTCCTTTGAACAACTCAGATGTAATACCTGCACTCGTAATTACATTGGTAGCTAGCCTTTTGCTTGTTGCTCGCAATGTTTGGCGCGTTGGTTTTGGGGCTGAAAAACGCATTTCGATGGAGGCGTTTTACGCGGTCCTGTGCTTCGGCGCAAGTGCTTTCATCGCCATCGACTTGATGTACGCGTCTCGGTCCTTTCGTTCGGGCAGTTTTGAGGTTTACTCCAATCTCGCGATTTTGATTCTCTTCACCACCACCACGATTTGTGCATTGCGAGCCTTCACTCTTCACGGTTCAGCGAAGAAACTGCGTCGCCATCTTCACTCGTGGATCTTGGTGCTGCTCGCCTTGTCGATGTCCGGTTGGACCTATCATCGGGTTCACCATCTAAGTTCCTGCGTGGAAATTCTGGGGATTGGAGGGATAATGCCAGGTTTTATCGAGCGAGAAGAGGGCTCGTGGGCGATGACGGACGAGGGGGCAAACATAGCACTTTATCACTTGGCGACGGATGACATCCAATTCGAAGAATACTCTTTATCGGCCGATAAGCGTTACAAAAGCTACCTTCACGCAATGATTCACCGAGAGGATGCTGACAAAACAACCAACTGCCACGGCTGGGTTTTTACTGGCGGGCGGTTCTTATTGAAGGGGGCCGATGTGGAGCGGATTCTATGCGACAATCGTTATTTTACCGTTTCCGATCCGAAGCCCAATGACATCGTGATCTATCGCGATCAATCCAGGAATATTCTGCATACGGCCTTGGTTCAAGCGATCCTCGCAGATGGAACGGTGATTACGGAAAGCAAGTGGGGTGTCGACCAACGATTCCTTCATCTCCCGGCCGACCAGCCGTATTCCCCTGTATTTGAATACTATAGAACAGACAGGTTCCATCATCATTTGATCCGTATTGGGACATCCGTGGCTCAAGGCGACTTTCTTGACGATTAATGAGCGGCTAGGCAGTGAGTGGTGAATGGTTACATCGTGAGGCAATTTGGCGGTAGAATCACGGCACGGAGTGCCGTGCTACACTGGGTGCCGTGCCACACAACCAAAACTTAAGCTGAGATCATCGAATGACGGATCGCGACTCCTACTGGATGAGCAGTGCACTGGAATACGCAGGTCGCGGTCAAGGTCTCGTAGAACCCAATCCGATGGTGGGGTGCGTCGTGGTTGAGGAAGATGAGATGCTCTCGTCCGGCTATCATCGATTTTTTGGTGGTCCGCATGCGGAGGTTGAGGCCCTGGAACATTGCGATCCAAAGCGCCTGTCCGAATCGACCCTCTATGTGACGCTTGAACCCTGTAGCCACTTTGGTAAAACTCCGCCATGCGTGGACTTGATTTTGCAATATCCCCCGAAACGCGTGGTGATTGCAATGCAGGACCCCTTTCCGGCTGTAGCTGGCCGGGGCATTCAAAAGCTCCGCGAGCATTCCATCGAAGTGGATGTTGGCGTGATGGAACAGCAGGCGAGGGAGTTGAACGCGCCATACCTGAAGCTGCTGCAAACCGGAATGCCATGGGTCGTAGCCAAGTGGGCTATGACTCTCGACGGTGCCATCGCCACGCATGGGCAAGATTCGAAGTGGATCAGCAACGAGCAATCGCGAGGAGTCGTTCACCAACTTCGTAGCGGGATGGATGCCGTCATCATCGGAATCGGGACTGCCATCGCAGACGATCCGCATTTGACAACTCGGCTGCAGTCCGGGTCGAGTCCGGCTCGAATAGCCACTCGAGTCATCATGGACCGAAGCTGCCGATTGTCGCCGGAATCCAATCTGGTTCAAAGTATTGAGGCTGGGCCCGTGATGATTGCGGCTTCCGATCAAGCGGACCAAGCGAGAGTTCTTAGGCTGCGAGCGGCGGGTTGCGAAGTCTTACTTATTCCAACAAAGGAGCTGCCATGCTCATTGAAATACACGCTGGTGGAGCTCGGCAAACGTCGCTATACGAACGTTTTGATCGAAGGCGGAGGGCATTTGCTTGGGCACGCTTTCGATGAGGACCTAGTCGACCAAGTCCACTGTTTCATCGCGCCCAAGATTGTGGGAGGCATGGGTGCCGTGCGCCCCATCGCCGGCTCTGGCAAATCGCTGATGAGCGAAGCACGTCAACTACACAGAATGACCGTTACGTGTTTAGGGGACAACGTCCACATCCAAGGGGTGGTTCAACGGCTACAGGGCATCGATCTACGGGGAGCCTAACCCTATTATCGAGCTTGTTCTTGCGAGATCAAACTCTCGAGTCGATCCAATTCTTCATTCATTTCAATGGAGAGTTTGTTTAACCCGACGAACTCTCTTTTTACGGAACGTCTAGAGGCGGTTTTCTTTTGATCTACGACACATTGAAGTCTCTGAACTAGCAATTGCTCCAATTGGCCTAAATAAGACTCTTCTTCTTTGCGATGAACCCAACTTCCCATTTCCAAATACTCCCCGTGGAGAAAGCCTGCAAGCGACCAATGTTTGTGACGGCATTGGATGATTTTTGTCACTGTGGAAAGACTAGGTCACGCTTTGCCTGTCGCTTTGGAAATCCACCGAAACAATCTGAGAATCCGATAGTGGGAAAGGAGTTGTCGTTACCGACGCTACATTCGTAACCCATGGAAAAAAATGAGGGCGACTTAGGTCGTAAACCAACTCAGGGCCAAAGAGAAAACGCACGCGAGGATCAACGCCACACCGATCCATCCCAGCACCGTTGAAATCCAGCTAAGTCTCTTGTTGCCCACCACTTTGGAATCATTGGCAAGCAACTGCAATGCCACGACGTGGAACGGCAGTAGGACTGCATTCACAACTTGGCTTGAGTAAATCAGCGGTATGAGTGGCAGGTTGGGCAAGGAAACCACACTCACTGCAGCAACCGTCAGTCCAACAAACGCGGCATAAAAATACTGAAAGTGATGGGAATCGAGATCGAGCGATGCCGGAGCGCCGATCCCCTCGGCAATGGAATAAGCGGTCGCAAGCGGAACGATGGCGGCAGCCAGAAGAGAAGCTCCGAGTAGGCCAGCACCAAACAGAACCGTTGCAAACGAGCCTGCAAGCGGACGAAGGGCGATGGCCGCATCGCGTGCATCGTCGATCGAAAGACCTGCCGGATGAAGAGTCGCCGCGCAAGCCACTGCAATCGATAAGCCTATGACTCCTGTAAGTATGGAGCCAAGAATGACATCGACTCTTTCCCATCTCAAATCGGTGACCTTGATCTTCTTGTCCACGGCATACGACTGAATGAAGGCAAGCCCCCACGGAGCCAGCGTGGTGCCCAAAGTCGCGGTTACGGCAATCCAAGCGGCCTGATTCAATGGCATATTGGGTATGAGCGAGTTTTTCAATACCAGCGACCAGTCGGGTCCAGCCAGAACGCCGTCAATTATATAGAGAGCGAGCGTGGAGGAAATGATGAGCAAGATGACTTCAACACGATGGAACGAACCGAGCACAACCACGACCGAGATCAGAACTCCTGCCAAGGGAGTGCTTATCCAAGAGGGAATACCGACCATGGATGCAGCTGCGGAAATACCGGCATACTCGGCGCAGATGGTCCCAAAGTTTGCCATGAGCAGTCCAATCACGGCAAGGTACCCCATTCGAGCTCCCCAGCGGTCGCGGATCACAGCCACGAACCCTTTGCCAGTAATAGCACCGATCTGCACTGCGATTAAATGGAAATAGATAAGCAGGACCGTCGAAGCGGGAATGATCCATAGCAATCGATAGCCATGATCCGTTCCGAGTACGGAATACGTCGTGATACCCGCGGGGTCATCGTCCGAGAGCCCCGCTAGCATCCCGGGTCCGAGGACAGCCAAGAGAGACAAAAACGCACCTGTGCCAGCGTTCCTAAGCTGAGCAAACCGCAATGCAATGCCGCGGCGATGATGCGCCACCGCATGCGATGGTGAATGGGCTCGTTCGCGTCGCCGACGTGCGGCCCGATGCAAACTGGCGTTGATGATGCTTAGATTGCCCGTGGTCCGTTTGTTGTTTTTTGGGTGGTGCAATCTAATGGCGATTCAGTTGGAAGTTCATCTTGACAGGCTGCTCCGTGACTCCATTCGCACTTGATCAACGGAACGTGTGGACGAGCATTATAGGATAAACACCTACACGTGAGTTTCTTAGTTTAACCGCGTGCCCATCGGGCCGCGATCACTGTAAGATCACTGTAAAACGCGGGGCGGCGCCCACGCGGTTAAACGAAATAACATCCGGATATCTCTGCCGAAGTGCTTATTTCCCATGATACTCGGACTTTTGACTACGATAACATGATTTGGAACGGTATTCGCATTAAGGTTGGTTTTTGAAACGCTTACAATTCAATGGCTCCGATCCTTCAAAGGGAATTTCACCATGTCCTGGACAATCAAGAAAGCAATTCTCGTACCTTACGACTTCTCGGAGCATTCGCATGCGGCGGTCGACAAAGCACTGGAATTGACGGACGACAAAACGTTGGTTCACGTAGTGCACGTATTGCCACCGCCGTTGGTTCCAGGGTCATTTCCAATCGAAGACGTGGATGATGAAGCTCGCATCAACTATGCTCAAAAACTGATGGCGGGGGAGTTTCAGGATTCCAGCTACGCGGGTGTAGTTCGCGAAGTGCTGGTTGGCGATCCAGGAACGGTTTGTGCAGAGCGAGCAGAAGCGCTGCAAGCTGACCTTATTGTGTTGCCGTCTCATGGTCGCAGCGGAATCAGTCGACTCCTTCTGGGGAGTGTGACCGAACGAATCGTCCGCCTAGCTACCCGTCCGGTGCTTGTGCTCAAGATTTAGCTTTGGACTGTGACGCAAACTCAACCACTGTGCGCACATAGCGCGCCCTACAGCACACTTTGGTATTTGCGTGTTTGTAAAAAGGGAGTCGTTTCATCAGTTGTGGCGACTCCTTCTGCGATTGGCATGCGTTTCGCTCTAGTAGGGAAAACCTTGCGACCTTGTAGGGGATTGACTCTCAAAAGACATTTAGGCTATCAAATGATTCAAGAAGTATCTGGAGATATTTTGCTTTCTGGCGCACAAGCAATTGCACACGGTGTCGCCCCCAATGATCACTTTGACTCTGGTCTAGCACTTGCATTGCGTGAAAAATGGCCAGCCATGGCCAAGGACTTCAGGCATTACGCACACCAGTCTCACCCGAAGCCGGGTGAGATATGGATGTGGGGTGGGGTAGGTGGTACAAGGATTTTCAACTTGATGACCCAAGAAGGTGAACATGCTCATGGTTCACGGCCCGGCAAGGCCACATTGGCCAATGTAAACCATTCTTTACGCAGACTGCGGCACACAATTGAAGCGGAAAACATCACCAGTCTGGCAATTCCGGCTTTGGCTACTGGTGTGGGCGGACTGGCGTGGGCGGACGTAAAACCCTTGATTGAACAGTACCTTGGAGATCTTTCGATCCCGATTTTCGTTTATGCTACATATCACGCCGGGATGAAGGCGAAAGAAACAGTCGAAATACTCGTTCGATAAAAGAGAGACCCATGCTTGACCTGGATGCAATCAAGACCGCACTTGAAATAAAACTGAAAGAGTTGCAGGACCGGGCAACCGAAATTGAAAACTCGCTAAGTGCGCCGAAAAACGCCGACTCCGAGGAGCGGGCGGTCGAGTTGGAAAACGAGCAGACGGTGACTGCAATTGGTTTGATGACGGATAAAGAAATTCGCGACATCAAGATTGCCATTAGCCGTATTGAGTCTGGAGATTACTCCACCTGCTCTGTCTGTGGAAAACACATATCCAAGGATCGATTGCTGGCTATACCATGGACGAACAAGTGCACCGGCTGTGCGTAACTCGGCGGGCTAAGAGTCTGTAATAATATCGTTTTGTTTCTACCAGTCCTGAGCGAGGGCCTCGCTCAGCCACAGCCCGGGGCGACATTGCCGGAATCCTTCCATTTTCTGTCTATTCTTTTCGCAGTGTGGTACGCTAAAGCATTCGAGTAGCAACGATGCGTTGGC
Organism: Pirellula sp.; assembly: GCA_031372345.1. Classification (GTDB taxonomy): domain Bacteria; phylum Planctomycetota; class Planctomycetia; order Pirellulales; family Pirellulaceae; genus JBKCUI01. The sequence continues at coordinate 8,769 of JANMLD010000518.1, read as the reverse complement.
CATTGTTGCGAGAGCGCTTTAGAGATTTGGAACTGCGCGCATGTCACTAGATATATCGACCTCCTATCTTGGAATGGAATTACAATCCCCAATCGTGGTGGGTTCCTGCCCAATGGTCCTTAACCCGGAAATGGTTCGCCAGTTATCGATTGCGGGTGCCGGGGCCATTGTGTTGCCTTCCTTGTTCGAGGAGCAGATCGTCCATCAACGTAAAGAATGTGGCGAGGCTGTTAGCGAAGAGGAGGCGATGATCGAATGGATGTGCTACGGAAAGGTGGAGGATCGCTACAACGGCGGTCCGCAAGCCTACCTTGAAACCATTGCGACCCTAAAGAGTGTTGCAGTTATACCCATCATCGCCAATCTCAACGGTTGCACTGCAGGTCAGTGGATTCACTTTGCCAGGGAGATTCAGCGAGCGGGGGCCGATGCGATTGAGATCATGATCGAATCCGAGATTTACGATCCATCTTGCAGCGCTGATGAAGTGGAGCTGAGATTGATCGATAGTGTCGCGACTCTATGCGATGAAATTGAGATTCCGATTTCGGTGAAACTGTCCCAATTCCACACGAATCTTCCCAACCTAGCGTGGCGGCTGATGGAAGCCGGCGTAACCGGCATAGTTTGTTTCGCGCACGATCCGGTCTGGAACGTTTGTACGGAACGGATCAAGACTTCGCCTAAATGGGAGCTGACGCATTGCAGCAACATCAACCCCACGATAGCCGGTTTGATTCGCGTTCGATCCGGATGCCCAACCATTTCGTTGGCCGCGAGTGGTGGCGTTTGCTCTCCGCTGGATTTCACCAAAGTTTTGGTAGCTGGCGCGGACGTTGCCATGGTTACGAGCGAGGTTTACAGGTCCGGTTCGGAGGCCATTACGAGGCTTTTTTCCGGGCTACAAACGTTTCTTGAGGACCACTCGTTTGAGAGTTTCGAGACATTCCTGAAGTCGCGGCCCACTCCGTCACGGAGCCTGCGAGGGGCGAGCTTGCAGTCGCTGACCCATCCGAAACGATATGAGGACCCGACCCCAAGATCGCCTTCCCCGAATTCCGGGGACCGTTGGGGCCATCTGCATGGAAAGCCTATTCCGTAACGCTAGGGATGCGGTTTCGTTAACGCGTGAGCAAGATCATTCAGAACATGCCGTTCGTTGTCGGAAATTTTCTCTCCCATTCCAAAAATCCCGCCGGACGCTTCCGCAACACGACGAGCGCGACCAAGCGTGGCTTCTCGAAAAGCTGCCAAGCTTGTTTCATCCAATTCGCGGGCCAAGGCGTGCGCGTACTTCCACCATGCATCCAATATCTTCTCGGTAGGCCTTTCTTCCAACCATCTATTCAGCAACCTGTAAGCGGGCGTGCCATAGGCAATCCCATCATCGGTGGCCGCTTTCAGTAGGTATTCATATTCTCCGTTTTGTATTTTGGAATCAGCCCAAGCCAGACGCACTAACGGTAGAAGCATGAACGCTGTCATCGAAGCAGACGTGATTCCGACGCGTTTGAGCGCGTCCAAAACTACTGGATCGTCAATCCCTGCCGCCGTTTTCAACTGGTCTTTTTCTTGCTCATCGGTAGGCTCTGTCTCAAATCGAAGGAAATCCAGCAGTTCCTGATCTCGTTCTTCAAAGAACGCATCGTGTAATGCTTGGCGATGCTGTGCAATGGATTCGTTCTTCATATGGAACCTGTTTTGGACTGGGGAAAGAAGCATGCCACACCGAGCATCACTTGACCTCGCGTAACGCCATGAATCACGGTTAGTTGCTTATTCTTGGTGTGAGGAGGTATTGGCGGCGATCGCGGCTAGACGCCGATAGTCGTTGTAAAGGGAATGGTAGAGTTGAGTACGTTCCAGACGCGGGTGGACGATGTCTTGTTTGCCGTGACGGACACTCGCCATGGCGGTGGCAGCTTCGATGACGGAGTGGAATCCGCTTGCTTCCGGTCCGGCTGCGATCATACCCAACACCGCCGCTCCGATAGCCGGGCCTTGGGTAGATGGATGGATCTCGATGTCGAGGCCGAGGACATCAGCGTACACTTCGACGATTCCGCGATTGTGATGGGGCAATCCACCGGTTGCCACCAAGCGATCGATGGCGACGCCGCCATCGCGGAGCAGTTCGACAATCCAACGGAGCCCAAACGCAGATGCTTCCATCAGCGCCCTATACAAATGCTGCGGGCCATGCTCGAGGCCTAGGCCAGTGAATGCTCCGCGAAGTGAACCGTCCATGAGCGGCGTACGGCAACCATTCATCCAGTCCAAACACTGTACTCCCTCCGCTCCCGGGGGCAACTGCCTTGCGGCGACGGCGATCGACTCAAAGGATGCTAACCCCAGTAGCCTTCGCAACCAAGCGAACGCGTCACCAACCGCGGCTTGACCGGTTTCGTAACCGAACATGCCGGGCAGAATACCGCCATCAACAATGCCTGCAACGCCGGGGACTTCGGAAAGTACTTTAGAATTGAGCATGTGACAACTGCTTGTACCGAGCACCATGACCAACGTGCCGGGCTCGGCGGCACCGACGCCGGGGACTGCGGAGTGAGCGTCGATAATCGCGGAAGAGACAGGCGTTCCAGCCCGAAGTCCAAGTCGTTCGGCCATTTCGCGAGAAAGCTCGCCTGCACGCTCGCCTGGCGAACGCATGATACCAGGCAAGCACTCAGCGGCTGCCCGAGCAAGTTCGGGATGGACTGCATGAAAATAATCGCGGGAAGGATAGCCGTCGACGACGGACCACATGGCTTTGTATCCAGCTTGGCATGTCGATCGCGTTAAGGTTTCTGCTGGGCCTCCGACAAGTTGCCACACGAACCAGTCGCCGGCTTCCAACCAAACTTCAGCTGCGGTCGCGACATCTGGCGCGCACTCGATGGTTTCAAGCATTTTTGGAAAAAACCATTCCAAACCAATCGTGCCGCCGTACCGTCGCAGGAAGGATTCGTTGCGCTGTTTCGCGATTTGGTTGAGCTTGGCGGTTTGTTCCATTGCTCCGTGATGCTTCCAGAGTTTTGGCCATGCGAGTGGAATGTTCTTAAATGAATCTAACTCGCAAAGCGGCGTACCATCGCGGGTCGTGGGCAGCATGGTGCAACTTGTGAAATCGACTCCGATACCAACGATGTCGTCATGCGAATCGCCTGCTTGGGCAACCACGGCCCGAGTCGCTTTGGCTGCGGAATTAAGCCAATCGCTCGGCGATTGCAACGCGTATCGCGCTGGCAGTTGCTGTGTGGTTCCAGGGAGGCACTCGGTGATTTGCCCATGAGCATAATCGCTGGTTGCAAGACCGCGTTGTTTTCCAACGGCATCGACTAGAATCGCGCGAACGGATTCAGTGCCGAAGTCGAGACCGAGCGAAATAGGAGAGGGCATTGATCGAATTAAGTGGTGAGGAGCGAAGTAAACCAAGCTAGTAATGGAGCATTGTAACCAAATTTGGAGTGCTGGGATTCATCCCAGCTTTTAGATCGCACTGCGCTGCCTTGGAATTGGATACTCGCAGACATAAAATCACGCGCGTCATCCCCAGCTGTCGAACGCCGCACGATCTAAAAGCTCCGATGAATCGGAGCACTCCAAATCCTACTTCGCAAAGACCGCCGAAGGCTTGCCGTCGGCAGTGAGATTGCCACTGGCCCACAGCACGCCGCGAACCACAAGATCGAGGTAACGCGCGTCGCCGACGGTATCGTTTTGATGTCCAAGCGAAGTGCTAAATATCTTGGTCTTATTCGGTCCATACTCGTTCGTCCACGCCACTACGGAGGAGACTTTCTTGGCTTTCGCGTTCGGATCCTTACTGAGTTCGTTCTTGTTCGGCGGCGTCATTTGGTTGCCCGTGATGAGTGCCGTTGTTCCTTCATAAACACGCACATTGTTGTAAAGCTCTTCATCGATCGTCGTCCAATTGGTAAATCCCTTGGTGATGGCGTGTTCGGAATTGCTATAAACAACATCGATTGGGAGTTTAGGGCCATGTGCGGTCGATTGCACACCGATCATCTCATACCATCCGCCGTTGTCGGCTCCCCGATCGACTGGACTGCGGAAGTCGCCCCAACGGTAGCTATGCATGGCACAGTGCAAGTTCACGGCTGGCGTTCCGGCTTTGTGCGCAGCGAGAATTCGACTAACGTAAGGCTGTTCGGTGACATCTGCTGAGCACTCGTCATGAATAACGACGTCATAGCCCTTGGCCCAGTCATCGGACTTGTAGATCTCAAATGTGGCTTTCGTCGTCTTGTCGTCATTGTAAACGACAGTGACGACCGAGTTGATTCGCTTTTCGATCCCTTCTTTGAGCAACTTCGTTTGCGTCGCGTAATCGTGACAGCAACCGCCCGCGACCAGAAGGACTTTTAATGGGGCTGGCTTCTTGACCGGCTCCTGGCTGATCGCGAGGCTTGGAATGAACATGGCGGTTGCGATGAGAAGTGCGGTCGCGATGTGAGTTTGCAAAAAGCGTCGTTGCATTGGAAAGTTCCCTTGGTGAATAGAATGGGTGTGGTTGGAAGGATAGATGTCGGCTTTGCAGTGCCGAACGTCGGAAACAGGGATCCTCTATTGTAGTTTAAACGAAGAAGAAAATCCGCTCGGAGTGCCTTGTCGTCTTTTGCGCTGCAAAAGTGAGTTACCTAGCGCACTTTCGCGGAGCGAAGGGCGACACTTGTGGACGAGCAAGGCCCGTCGGTCATTTAAGGAACCAGCCTCAGAACACTACGGGTTCGCGCCGAGCATTTGAAGACCCGCTCGTGCTGGTTCCCAATCTGGATAGATTCTGGCTGCTTCGCAATAGCATTCACGCGCCGCCAGATCACGGCCCAAATGCCATAGGCACTGCCCAAGGGCTACGCAAGCTTGGTAGCAAAAAGGATCTAATGCCAATGTCCGTTTGCAGTCCTCGGCAGCTTGTTCGATGTCCCCATCGCTGAAACGGACCCAAGCTCGGAGCATATACGCATCCGAACGCGAGTCGGCTTCATCCACCAAATGGCTCGCAAGTTCAGAGGCGGACTTGAACTGGCCGTCGGCCAGCAACTGCTCCACCCTCGAAACCGTCTGACGGTGCCAAGGACTCTGAGTCCGCTGCGCAATGGCTCTGCGCGCTTCGTCAGCGCAGGTCCGAACCATTCTTGCCGAATCTCGAAGCAACATCCCCAGAGGACAAGAATGAGATTCGTCTCCCAAGTGACTCAACGCCCAAGCTGCCGCTTGTCGTATGCCAACTTGCTGCGAGGCAAGCAACCGATTGAGCGTGTGCGGCGTGTAGCTTGTGCGCACCAGAGCGATCCATTTTGTCGCGTCTTGGCTGGACGTACCTACTTCGGTTTCGCAGTCTGCGAGGAAATTTTCGAAGTATTGTAGGAGCTTAGTCATGCGATCTCAACACTCGGTTGAGGCAAAGAGGGCTACGTTGATGTATACTTTGTGGCTGGGTCATTCGAGGTGAACTCGAAATGAAAGGAACCGCTTGATGAACTCACGCTCCCTCACTTTAGTCACTCCCGGCTTACTTCGCAATCAATTCATGGGACAAGAATTCATTCTTAAGAAAGGGAGTCGTTCGCACTTGACAACGAATCGATCGGTAACTCTCGGTCTCATGGCGATGCTAATCATTCTCGTTGCGCAAATGCAAGCATTCGGACAAAGCACGACAACACATCCATGCTTGAGCCCTTATGCCATTGCGATCCAACAGACGCTGCAGGCCCCGTGTGAGCAAGTCGTTGAAAACGCTTCGCTAGAATCGTTGCTGGATAGCATCTCGTCGGCATATGAAATTCCAATTTGGTGCGATCGACGCATCGCCAGAGATACGCCTGTAACGCTTGAAAAAAGAGATGAAACCCTTGAGAGTTTCTTGAACCGGGCTATCGAAAAAGTGGATGCGGCGTTGATCCCGTTGGCTGGTGTCGTCATGATTGCCCCCAAAGCGAATGGCGATGCGATTGGGGCGGCTCACTGGAGACTGGCGGTCTCTCGCTCAGCGAACAGCATGCAGCAGACTAACGCAAAGCCATTTGGATGGCCCGATGGCTCCGTCGCTTCAACCGTCATTCAAGAGTTCGCGTCCCGTTTCATTCCCGACTCTAAACTGACTTTCAAAACGGAACATGACATCTGGCGAGCTTTTGAGTTTCGTAAGACAACGACCCCAACTACTATCGGCACTTGCCTTCTTAGCGGGTTTGATCTTTGCCTTGTCGACCTGAATGGAAAGTTAAATTTAGCTCCCATTTCGGAGGTGGATGCCAACGTCACTTGGACCTATTCGAACGAAGAAATCCAAAAGAAAATTGGTGAATCGGCTTGGAAGGCGTGGCGTCAGCGATGGCCGCAGGCAACCATCGCCAAGTCAACAAAACCGGAGGGTTGGCGAGTCGTTGCAACCGTGGCGTCGCATCGCGATTTGATTAGCCCTATGATTCCCAGGAAGAAATGGGAAAAATCCAAGCCTAGCGAAGTCGGCTTGGATAAGAAGGCATTCTCCGGAGCATACGAGGGGTCGCTAGAGTATGTAATAAAATCACTTGCTGCTCAAACGAAACTCGAGTTTTTTCCGATCCCGTTGCCGCCAAGTCTAGAAACCATGAGTGTTAAGTTGAAACTGGACAAGACTCCGCTCGACGAAATATTGAAGGAGATCACTAGGCAAAGTGGAGTGCGTTTTAAACGGGAAGGACAAAAAGTGGAGGTTATTCCGTAGTGTGGCATAGCATGCACTTCGCGGCGCGATCGAACCGTCGCAAGAGCATGGTTCCCCAGAATGCGTGATGTAATGTGGACGAGCGAGGCCCTTCGCTCGTTGGTTTTCTTTCTAATCCTCAGTAGACCTTACTAAACCTGAGCGAGGGCCTCGCTCAGCCACAAAAACCACCCTTCAACAACAGATCACTATGAATTGGTTCGCGATAAAGTCCTGCCTTTACCTTGTTGTTCTTTCAGCACTCCATCCTATCCCGTCTTGCCTTGCCGAAGAGTCCGATCCAAAGCGATTCGAAAAGATTACTGTCGCAACAGGCTTGGTCCAGCCCATGCAAATGGCGATCGCTCCAGATGGTCGAATCTTCTTGATCGAACTCGCTGGCAACCTCAAGTTGATCGAACCCGCCAGCAAAAAGACCAAGGTCATTGCTAAGATCGAAGTCACGACGGAGCAGGAGAACGGGCTGATCGGGATATGCCTCGATCCGAAGTTTTCGGAGAACGGATGGGTCTATTTGCAGTATTCGCCACCGGGTTTCCCGGGCCAGCAACTGAGTCGCTTTCGATTTCGAAATGACGCTTTGGATCTCGCATCGGAACAGAAGTTGTTCCGTTTCGAAGAACAACGTCGCGAATGCTGCCATCATGCTGGCTCCATGACGTTTGGGCCAGATGGTTGTCTTTATGTTGGTACGGGCGACAACACCAATCCCTTCAATGACTCCGAAGGCTACGCACCAATCGACCAGCGCCCAAATCGCGAACCATGGGATGGTCTACGCACTGCGGGCAATACCAAGAGCTACAACGGAAAAGTGCTCCGCATCCGTCCCAATCCAACGGAAGGCTATTCGATCCCGGACGGTAATCTCTTTCCCAAGGACGGATCCATCGGGCATCCGGAGATTTATGTCATGGGATGCCGCAACCCTTGGCGCATCAGCGTCGATCAGAAAACAGGCTTCTTGTATTGGGGCGATGTGGGACCAGACGCCGGAGGGGACGGACCTCGAGGCCCGAAGGGATACGACGAGGTCAACCAAGCACGCAATGCGGGCAATTTTGGATGGCCTTGTTTCATAGGCCCAAATCGCCCTTACAACATGGTCGATTTTGCGACCGGAAAAATCGGCGAACCTCAAGATCCGGAACGGCCGTTCAACCACTCTGTGAACAATACCGGCGCGAGAGAACTTCCTCCAATCCAGCCCCCTTTTATCTATTACCCAGCAGGCGAATCCAAAGAATTTCCTGCAGTCGGGACGGGTGGTCGAACCGCTTGCGCTGGTCCGATTTACTACCACGATTCCAATTAAAAATCTGAAACCAAATTTCCTGATGCATATGACTCCACGCTATTCGCGTTCGAATGGTCTCGAAGCTGGATCATGGCAGTGCATATGGACAAAGACTCCAGAATTCAACGTCTGGAGCGATTTCTCCCAGACATGAAAATCGTTCGCCCTATCAACCTCGAGTTCGACAAACTCGGTCGATTGTACGTGATCGAGTACGGGGAGACCTGGGGAGTCAATGCCGAAGCAGCCTTGCATCGCATTGAATACGTTCGCGGCAATAGAACGCCAGTTGCGAAAGCAATTGTCGAAAACAACATCGGCAAGGAGCCGCTCAAGATTCGAATGAAGTCGGAAGGCTCGTTTGACAAGGATGGCGACAAGCTAACGTACCGATGGAAGTCCACGCGAACCACCGGCGATGAACGGCAGGAACGGGTCCTATCCGACGCCCCTGAAGCCGAAGTTTCGATTGAAGAGCCAGGCTCCTATACCGTGTCTCTGGAAGTTCGCGATTCCAAAGGCGCATCGGATATCGCTACCTATCCAGTGGTGGTAGGCAACGCACGACCGGAGGTCCGTTTCCTTTCACCGAAAGATGGCGACTTCTTCACCGCCGGCGAAAAAATCGCCTACAGTCTTTTGATCGAAGATCTAGAGGACGGCACCAGCGATTTCGAAAACGCCGAAGCGAGGAACCTGGAAACGATTGAACTGACTGCACCCAGCATCTGCGAAGTGG
>JANMLD010000438.1:0-38555 GCA_031372345.1 Pirellula sp. | reverse complement strand
GCCAGAGGGGCGGACCAATTGAGAGACGTGTGTTCGGCTAGCAATCGATCGATATTCGCTGCTATTTCTGGCGGAAACGGGGAACTGCGGCGGATTCGCATATCGATGTGCGTCAGCAAGACTTCGGATGTCGACGCAAGGCAATCGCCTTCATTTTTAATCATGAAGTGCATTAGATGAATCCGCTTTTCGGAACGGCCTAACATGCGAGTGTGAATCGAAATCTCTTCGCCAAACCTGACTTCTTTTAAGTAGTCGACATATTGTTTGAGAGCAAAAGAGCCCGACTGGCTGTTGACGAAGTAATCGCGGTCCATTCCGATCCGCTTGAAAATCCCCCCCATCGCATGCGCAAACAAATGGGTGTACCACATGACGTTCATGTGCCCCATCGAATCCAAATAGTCCTCCGGAATCGTCGCTTGATGTGTTTGCGGCAACCGCTTGATATCAAGTATATTCAGCCTAGCCGGTCGATTCTCTTGTCCTGTCGTGTTCATAAGGCGAACGCACGCTCCTTATCAACGTCGGAAAAACTCCTGCCGGTTTCGGCCAAGTTGGCCAAGAGAGGTGCGGGGGACCATTCCCGACCGTGCTGCCGCTCAAACTCGCAGATCCGCTCATAGACTTTTTTGATTCCAACCGTATCCGCATACCACATCGGGCCCCCACGATAGGCTGGAAAACCGTAGCCATAGATGTAGATGATGTCGATATCGCCTGCTCGCATAGCGATGCCTTCGGCGAGGATTTTTGCCCCTTCATTGATCAATGCGTAAACGATCCGCTCGACTATCTCTTCGGACGCAATGGCCCGCCGCTGGATGCTTGCTTTGACTGCGCTCTCTTCGACCAACTGCTGTACCTCCGGATCAGGCGTCGGCACACGGCTCCCCTCTGGATAACGATACCAACCCGCTCCAGTTTTTTGCCCGTAACGACCCATTTCGTAAAGACGGTCCGAGATCAAAGGTTGTCGAAGATCCTTTGGAATCAAATGCCGAATCCCATTCTTGATTCGCCAACCGACATCCAGTCCAGCCAAATCGGCGACCGCCAATGGCCCCAAGGCCATCCCGAATTCGACCATGGCCGCATCGACTTCTTCAACGCGTGCACCTTCTTCAACCAAGAACTGCGACTGTCGCAGATAGGGATCGAACATCCGGTTGCCGACAAAACCAAAGCAGTTGCCGACAAGCACACCGACCTTGCCAAGCGTTTTGGCCAAGGCCATCGAAGTCGCAATGACGGCCGGACTCGATTCCTTTCCACGGACGATTTCTAACAACCGCATGACATTGGCTGGGCTAAAGAAATGGTGTCCAATGACTTGTTGCGGGCGACTGGTTGCGGCAGCAATGGCATCGATGTCCAAGGTCGAGGTGTTCGATGCTAAGATCGCGTCGGGCCGGGTGACTTGTTCGAGTTGCGAAAAGACCTGCTTCTTCAAGTCCATTCCCTCGAAGACGGCTTCGACCACGATGTCCGCTTCGGCGAACCGATCGTAGTCCAGAGTCGGCTGAATCAGTCCCAATCGCTGCTCCATTTGAGCAGCAGTCAACTTGCCTTTTTGCACAGTGGCTGCGTAGTTCTTGCGGATAATGGCAAGCCCGTGGTCGAGCGCTTGTTGTGTGGTCTCCTTGAGCAACACTGGGATGCCCGCGTTGGCGTAGTTCATGGCAATACCGCCCCCCATGGTGCCTGCACCGACCACCGCGGCTTGCCGGATCGGCAGCGTCGCTATGTCCTTTCCGATGCCAGGGATTTTGTTTACAGCGCGTTCGGCAAAAAAGACATGGATCAGCGATTTGGATTGATCCGAAAGTAAACACTCTCGAAAGATGTCGGCTTCCTTTTGCATCCCTTCGTCAAATGGCAACGCTGCGGCTTCGACCGCGTCGATGGCCTTCAGCGGGGCCATGAGTCCACGCGTTCGTTTGGCGACCGCCGCCCTGATCGCAGCAAGAGCAGACGGATCGCAGGCCGGGACAGCAAGCTCGCTGGCTTTACGTGGTGAGCCCGCTCTCGCTATCACTTCACGCGCGAAGGCAATCGCTCCGGCCAATAGATCCCCGTCGATGACACGGTCCAATATTCCGGCTTTTTCAGCTTCAACAGCCGAGACCGGATCGCCGATCGCACACATTTCCGCAGCCTTGATGACGCCCGCGAGACGTGGCAATCGCTGGGTAGCCCCTGCGCCTGGGATCAATCCCAATTTTACTTCCGGTTGACCGACTTGAGCCGATGCCACGGCCACTCGGTAGTGGCAACACAAGGCCGTTTCCAATCCACCCCCGAGGGCTGTTCCATGGATGGCCGCGATGACCGGTTTGGAACAATTATCGAGGGCTGGAAACATCGCACGCATGGCAGCATCAATACCTTTTACGCCGGTCGCAAGTTTGGCGAACTGCTTGATGTCTGCTCCGGCGATAAAAGTACGTCCGCCGCCGATCAAGATGATGGCTTTGACAGAAGGGTTGGCGCAACACTCTTGTAGGGCCGCTTCAATTCCCTCGGGCACGCCAGGGCTGAGCGCATTGACCGGCGGATTGTTAACGGTGATTACGCCAATGTCGCTATCAAAAGTTAGGTTTACGAGCTCGTTCACAAGTTTATTTCCTTTGTTGCTTTTGTTGTTTGCGTTTTAATAATAGCTGGGCACATATGCACTAGCACAAGAGTTTTTTCGTTTAACCGCGTGCCCAACGGGCCGCGAGTACTAGAAAACGCGTGGCGCGTGTATAAGAAAACGCGGGGCGCGAATACTAGAAAACGCGGGGCGATGCCCACGCGGTTAAACGAGATCAGTCGCAACGTTCGAACAAGCCGGCTGCTCCTTGACCGCCACCGATGCACATGCACACAACGCCGTAACGGCTCTTGCGACGGATCATTTCGTTAGCAAGCGTGCCTACTAAGCGTGAGCCGGTCATTCCAAATGGATGACCAATTGCGATCGAGCCTCCGTTTACATTTAGCTTTTCCGGATCGATCTTGAGCCAGTCTCGACAGTAGACAACTTGCACTGCGAAGGCTTCGTTCAATTCCCACAAGTCGACGTCGGAGACGTTCAAGCCATGTCGCTTGAGCAATTTCGGAACGGCATAGATTGGACCGATACCCATTTCATCCGGCTCGCATCCCGCGACGGCAAAGCCACGGAAGAGGACCTTGGCCTTAATGCCCAGCGCATCGGCTCGCTGGCGTTCCATGAGCAAGGTTGCCGACGCACCATCGGACATTTGGGAAGCATTGCCGGCAGTTACGGTTCCCTGCCCGCTGGTGGGATCGAAATACGGTTTGAGGGCGGCTAGTCCTTCGAGTGTTGTATCGGCTCGATTGCATTCATCGCGCTCGAGCCAATGCTCTTCTTGGCCCGCCACCGCGCCGGTTTTCTTATCCAGAATGGCTCGAGTGACTTGCAGCGGCGCGAGTTCTTCGTTGAAAAAGCCTGCCTGCTGTGCGTTCGCCGTTCGCAGTTGGCTGGACAATGCGTATTGGTCCTGGACTTCCCGACTGATCTTGTAGCGTTTGGCGACAACCTCGGCTGTGTCCCCCATCACCATGTAGATGCCCGGCTTGTGCTCTTGGACCCATGGATTGACCGTCTTCTTGGGATCGATTTGCAGGGAGTACATGGCCGTGATACTTTCGACACCGCCACCGATACAAGCGCTAGCTCCTTCGTGAACGATTTCGTGAGCGGCCATGGCGATCGCTTGCAGGCCCGATGAACAGAAGCGATTCAACGTGATGCCCGCAACGCTCGTGGGCAACCCAGCCCGAATGGCAGCAACGCGAGCGACGTTCATGCCTTGTGGACCATTGGGATCAGCGCATCCCATCACCACGTCCTCGATCTCGGCTGGATCGAGCTGGGGCGTTTTTCGCAGAATGTCTTTAATGCAATGGGCCGCTTGGTCGTCCGGCCTGATCATATTCAACGAGCCACGGAACGACTTAGCCAGCGGTGTGCGGGAACTGGCAACGACAACAGCTTCTCTCATGATGAAAATTCTTCTCCAAGTTACAAATTGGCGAGTCGGGCCAAATCGGTTTCATAACGACGATAGGCTAGTAAAAAAAGTGGAATAGAAAGCAGACCAGCTTGGGCGGTAATGAAAATCCCCCATGTATAGCTATGCAAAACTCCGGTCAACCATGCTGCGATGACAGAACCTAATGATGCGCCGAAAATGTTTAGCCCAATCATCAACAGTGCGATGGTCGTGGCCCGCGATCGAACAGGGCTCAACTCCTGGACCGTCGCAAGGACTGGACCATACATGATCGTTACCAAAACAGCACCAATAGCATAGCACACACCAAGTCCGATAAAATGTTCAGATGGAAGAAACCGATAGGCAATCGCAAAGGGGGCGATGACAATCTGCGACAAGACTATCGCGAGCACCCGGCCACCGCTTCGGCGATTATTCAACATGTCCCCCAACCACCCGCCGAGAACATTTCCAACCGAACCGCCGACGAGCAACATACAGCCGATAAAGATGGGGGCACCGGACTTAGTGAAGCCGCGTTCGGCATTCAACCAAGATGTATCGAGCCAAGTTGCGCCAACCCCTATGTTGATAACAACTCCGCCCAACATCGTCAGCGCCAAAGCCGGTGTACGGCATATCGCTTCGCATGTCTCGATGAGCGAAGAAAAGAAGGATCTTCTTTCGATTGACTGAGCTTGATTTGGAATTGGCTCGCGTTCCGTCGCTCCGCGTCGAGGATCTTTGACCAACATCAGCACCCCCACCATCGATAAACCGATTAAACCCAGTCCAAAAAAACAGCCTCTCCATCCGATCCAAGGAATCGGCCAAAGGAGATTTGCGATGACAAAACAGAAGCTGGCCCCAATTGGAATTCCCAAATAGTAAATGCCCGACGCCAAGGATCGCTGACGCGGATGAAACACGTCGGCCAACATGGCAACGGCCGCCGGCGTCAATGTCGCTTCGCCAAATGCAACAAAGATACGAGCCAATCCCAATTGCCAAAAATTCTGAGCCAATCCACTTGCCGCAGTCGCTCCGCTCCAAATGAGAAGACCCATTGCAATCAGTCGCGGTCGATGCGTGCGGTCGGCAAGGGTGCCCAAATACAAGCCAGCAACGGAATAAACGATCGAAAAAGCATAGCCCGCCAGCAATTGATTCTGGACGTTGGTCAAATGCAAAAGTGGATCATCGCGTAGCGGAATTTGCAAACTGGTGATCAGCTGGCGATCGACGAAATTGATTACATTGAGAGATGTCAGCAATGCCAAAAGCTGCCAAGCGGATGGCGGAGCCAAATCCTGGCTGGAAGTCGACATTGGGTTGATACCGTTCTCATGAATAGGTCGTCGATTGCAGATCGCGAACTAATTTACCGACCGGATGGTAGGATCGCAAGGCATGTGCCGTTGTGGATGAGTTCTAAACCACGGAAGACTCGGAATACATTAAGGTTTAAAAATCTTTTGGTACAGCGGCTCCCCTGCCATCGAATAAAACTCCACGGCCAATGAACGATCTTCCGGTTTGTAATTCACGCCAACGAACCCGCCGCGACTGGCCGAGTACGGTCGTTCGAGACCTTCATAGAGCGGTGGCACGGCTTGAGTATGGTCGTCGCTGGTTGGACCGCAACTGAATTCATTCACGCCTCGGTTGTTTCGCAGATCGATGGAGTGATACTGCCAGTGCCGGTCGCCGCACATGGTGATAAGGTTCTTAAGCTTTTTTTCTTTAACCCAACCGAGGAATTCCTGTGCTTCGTGCCAGAATCCATTGAGATTCGCGTGATTATCACCCTTCATCAATCGATCTGGGCCGATGATGGGATTCGGTGAAACAAGAATCTTGTAATCCGCGTCGCTGGAGAGCAACGTTTCCATCAACCACGCCTTCTGCTCCTTGCCCCAAATCGATTTTTCAGGACCATCTGGCATATTGTTGGGCGAACGAAAATCGCGATTCTCCACCATCCATATTTGTACCCCTTTTCCCCATCGAACGGTGCGATACGTTTTTTCGCCCATCGGGAATACCTGCTTGAAGACGCGGATGCCTTCCTCATGCGTCAACCACGCGACGTCGAGTTTTTGTTCTCCTTTGGTTTCGGTGAAGCGAGCACCGAGATCCGCCTTCTTGCCGCCGACCCATTTGCCTTTCATGTAAGGATCCGCATCGTTGAATCGATAGTCGTGATCGTCCTTCATGAAGTAGCCACCGACGTGTTGGTAGTAATCCTTCATGGCGGGAAGTCCAAACATTTTCTGATAGGCCTGCCAAGCATGCGGAACATCTCGAGCCAGCCCTTGACCGTCATAGTAAACGGTGTCTCCTGCCGAAATGCAAAAGTCGGGGTGTTGCAGGGCCATGGGGCGATAAGTCGACTCACCGTGAATATCTTGGCAAGTCGTGAGATGAAATTTCACTGGAGCTCGCAAATCCGCCACGGGTGCCGTGACGAAGGATTGAGTTTGGGAATTTGTCGTAGCGGATGTTTCGTTTTCGCGCAATTCGACTTGATAGTAGTGTCGTTGCGCAGGTTTCAGGTCAGTGAGTTGAAACTGGATTGAATGGTCTGCTTCCGCAAGTGCGGTCTCCCATCGGGTTGTCTTGGCATCCTTCAAGCTCTCCTCGGTCCCGTATCGCAACCGAGCTTGCCCAACGCGACCAGGAATCAAGCCTTCCGCATTCTGTCCCTGCGTCGAAGTCAATCGGGCGAGAACGATGGCCGTCCGATCGGTTATTTCCCCTGCTTTGGCACCACCGCCGACGTAGAGGTCCGCAGCCGTTGCGGGAGTTGTAAGCAGTGCGGCCAGGAGGCAAATGAGCTTTAATGGATGGGTGATTTGTTTCTTCATAAGGGGAATTCACGGCCCGTCTATTTTGAAATAAATTGACTAGCTACTTCAATTGTCCAGGTTTGTCCAGACTAGCCCAATTCCCCAGAATCTCTATACGCACTGGAGCATTTAGGCTTTGGGCTAACCTCTCCTTTATTATAGACAGTCGAATTCGCACCTGTTGTCTATATCGCTCATGTTGCATCAGATTGCAAGCGTCCTCGAGACAGACCACGAATTGATTTGCCACTGATGGCGAGATTGAGGAAAGTGTCGTTGCGGAAAAGCTGGCCAGGCTTATCAGATGCTCGCAATCGCATCGGAAACCTTGCGACAGTGGCGTGACAAACTTAAGAATACTTATATACGTTTGAATTCGCTTCAATGCGCGTTCGGAGGATGTAGACATAGCAATTTCCTTTCGAAAGTTGGTATCTATTCTATTTCCAGGGTATTGCAAATAGCAGTTTGCTTTCGGTAAGCTAGTGCCTGTTGATTTTTTCGCAGTCGCTAGGGGGGTATGGATTTGAAAAAGATTCTCTGCTTGGGGCGAATCCACTTTGAAGTCGTTATTAAGCGATTGGAATACTCGGCACCTCAAGAGATTGTTTCAAGGCCACAAAGCGTTTCGATTGTGCCGGGCGGTGCTGGTTTTACTACGAGTGCCATTTTGCAAAAGTTAGGCCACGATGTTAGCGTCGTGGGCTGCCTTGGAATGGATTGGCAGGGCAATGCGTTGCGAAGGTTGTTAGACGACGCCAGTCTTAAACTCAAACTGAAACAGATTGACGAGCCTACTGGCGTCAACGTGCTCGAAGTTGATCATGTTGGCAAAGTGCGATACATCGTTGGGGATGCAGCTGATGAAAATTTTTCAGAATTCTCTTCCTGTGATCACGGATTCCACCATTTGCACATTGGCAATGCAAATCTATTTGCCCATCGCCACTTACGAGAATTCAAGAATTGGCTGAAAAGCTTTCGGGAGTTGAATCCAGGGGCAACGATTTCTGCGGATTCTACCAAGTCGCCGAAATACGCGGCAGCCACATGGAGTGTTGTACCATTGGTCGACTATTACTTATGCAACGAATCGGAAGCTAGGCAAGCTACTGGTCGCCGCGCGACGGTCATAGATTTAGTGGCCAAGTTGTTCATAGATCGTGGGGTAGGTAAGGCCGTCATCATTAAGCGGGCGGAAAAGGGTGTGTTTTGGATGGACAGTACAGATCACGGTTCTGTAAAGCCCCATCAATTAGCGTGCGATTTAGACAGAAATCAGGTTAGTTCCGGGGACGCATTTTGTGCGGGATTCATCGATGCGATCTTGGACAATGAATCCATCGATGAGGCAAGCAAGGCGGGAAATCGTATTGCGGCATTTCAGATCGATCAAAAAAACAACCTTGCCATTCAAAGTGATTGGAACCGGGCAAGGGTCCACACATATACTTTTAGCCAGTTGCCCGCTCGATTGCATTCAAACAAAGAAGAGCAGGGGGAAAACTTTGATGATCACCGAAAAATCTCGGATTGGCTGATGCAAAGATGGCTAAGACGCATTGGTGATAGTTGCAAGCTGAGTGCAGAGAGCCTTGTCCTCGATATTGGTTGCGGCACAGGGCGATTTACGATTCCGATCGCAGATAAATTTGATTGCCGCGTCATTGGTATAGACAACAATGACCAATGGCTTGATTTAGCCAAAAGAAAATGCAGTGGGTCTGCAAGCGGAATCGAGTGGCGATGTGGCAATATTCTTAACCTTCGCGAGCTTTTGAGCGACCGAATCGGGAGGATTGATTGCATTTGGATTTCCTCCGTCCTCGAAGAACTTTCGGACTTTGAACGTGCGTCTCTTTTTTCCCAATGCCGAGATTTATTGGCTCCCGAAGGTCGACTGTTAGTTCGAACTACATTTGCTCCTTTGTTGGAAAGTATCAGGTTTTTTGAGTTCTTCCGGAAGGGCAGAGATTGGCTCGCACAAAATGTGCCTACCATCACTTCGGTATGGAAGGGATTGCAGGACTGTGATTTATTGCCAATGAAAATCGAGTTTGTAGACGATTCCGAGAAAATGCCCATGACTGAAATGATAGAGAAACTGAGGGCTAGAGTTTACACTTGGACCAAATTGTATTCGGACGAAGAGTTTGAAGGGTGCGTAAAAGAACTATTGAATTGGGCAAGAGAGCGGGACGAAAAAGTCTGCGTCGATGCTCGCCCAACCTATTTTGTATGCGCCAAAAAACTGTTGCTGGCCCATGTTCATACGTAGCATTGTTACAAGTCGTTGAGTAAACCACTAATCCACCGAGGGTTCCATGGTAATTTCTCGTACAGCCGCTGATCGCATTCGGCATTTCCTTCAATACGATCCACCGATAGCTAACATTATCAGGCTAATTTTGAAAACAATTGTCGATGGAACTGGACAAGGCAAGAACTACGATGAACTTGTTGAGCAAGACAGCAACGAGTGTCGCATTAAAGAAACCTTTCAAGGCGTGAATATGGGCAACTCCCGATTCTACTGGAAGGAGTTGCCTGGGCCCGGATTTAATCGCAAAGTGCTGGTTGTAGTGATCACGGCGGGCCCAGAACCACAGGTGCTAAACGTCGGCTACATTCCCCGTCAAGGTCAACTGCTGCGTTAAGGTGCCTTATTCATTGGTTGAGGTATGGTCGTACTCTGAAGGTGACGATTAAAAGCTTCTGCAATTTCGTGTAATCTAAAATCTTCGAATGTTTTCGCAACTTCATGCCAGATTTTTGCGCGATTTGTGCAACTTTCTCGCCCATCAATGCAAAAGGTCTTAACCACCTCAAATGCTCCCAAATAGTCTTCGACTTCCAAATGACGATCGACTTCATTGCAAACATCGGGTCTCGAAACGAGGAGCCCAAAATCCTCAACCAAATCGTTTGCAACTCGCTTCTCGGAGTCATTGAAAGTATTCCACAAGTCGATCGCTCTCTCCAGTTCGTGTGGCGCGATAGCCTCGTTTAAGTCTTGCCAAGCAAGAAGTAAGTAATGCCGAAACGACATGGAGTCGAAATGCTTGAAACCCTGAGCGGCGTTAAGCTCAGCCAAGAGTTCTTCGGATTCGGTATCACTGAGAATGTCCAAATCGCCCGCCCCAAATCTGGAAAGCACTTCTTTCGTTGAAGTCACAAATGCAAGTTCAGTCAACTTATACTCGTCATCGTCGACTTCATTAACAAATGCAGGTCGATCCAAATGGAAGACTATGTTGGTGATACCGCATAATGCCTGGTACCGTAACCAAATATCCCTAAACCTCTCATCCAATCTGGAAATGCGAGACCAAGCTATTTCGCAATAGTTAAGGAATGTTTTTTCAGGCAGCAGCCCCCTGTTTTCCCGTAGCACCCTAAGTGCTTTGCCACACTGACCACTTGCCAACTTACTCTTGATTAACTCTTCGACTTCCTGCCGACGTATGTCGTCAAACTTAAGTTGCTCGAAGTCTTCAACCAAATCACAACAGGCGGTCTGAAGATCTGAATTCAAGCCGAAATAAATATCCTCCAATTTCGCTGGGTCAATATCTGCATTATCCGGCGACAGTTCTAACCAACTCAAGTAAACTGCATCGCGAAACGATGGATTGCCAAAGTACTTGTCACGTGTCCCCGTTTCTAATTCCTCAAGGAGCTCACGAGTTTCGGCATAGGAGAGCACCTCTCCACCGGAGCCTTCGGAGCGGCCAAGCTTGTATTGATCCACGAAAATGCTAGCTGCCTTGCTTAGTTCCTGTTGAATGCTGCTAGTGGTAAGTCGCCGAATAATCTGGTCAGTTTGGTCATTTTCGGGCAAAATACTCCACTCCTCTCGGATGTTTTTTCCGTACAGCCATAGAACGAACAGTTCGTCCTCCTATCTAATAAGACAACAGGAAGAAGTTTATTTCTAAAAATCGCGGATTTTGTCAAAAATATCTCGCTACGAGCAGCCAATGTCCGACTTGGATCACATCCGCAAAACTCTGACCATTTTACCGACCCCAAAACGGGGGGGGTGGTTCGTTTACGCATGCCAAAGATCAGGCATTTCGCTGGATTCGTGGAAATCAATTGATACATCCGTTGAGGCGATTCTCTCCTCGATAACCGGAGCAGCACTATCTAAAGGCCAATTAGAACAAATTATCCGGGCTTTGGACGATATTCAAGAATCTGTTCGGCAAGCTCGCTGGATTCGCTTCTTGCTTGCTAGGCCGAGCGTCGCCGCTCATTGGCGAGAAGCCTTTTCCGAGGCCATCTCTCAGCCTGACATTCTGGAAAGAGCCACTCAAAAGTCAGCTTTAACCGAATGGCTTTCAATTTCATTAAACGCGTCGTCTCCGCCAAATTGCCTGGATATAATTCCTTTGTTAGATGACAAATTATTACGGCAGATTCGCACATCCATCGACAGAACGCTAAAACAGTATCTGCGCGAATCTCGCAGGCTTTCGAGATTCGAACAGACAGAGGTTTTCGAGCAACTCCCCGCTAAACAGCCCGAAGACACACAGGACCTTTTGGCCGCCATTGATTGCCTGGATGCTCAAAGCAAGGCAGCGATCTATCTTCGCTTTTTCGAAGGCCTCACACTACAATCAATCGCGGAAAAACTTGACTTGGTAAATCCATCGAAGGTTCATCGCATACTAACTAACGCACTCGCCCAACTTCGGAAGACACTGGAGAGATAAGTTTATGATGATACAAGTGCTTAGACCGATGCACAAAGGTGCAGATGGACGACCGGAGCTTGGTGAGGCTGCCCTGAGGTTGGGAGTGCGAAGCACAGACGTTCAGCTGAATGATGACTGCAAAGTTATGCCGACCCAAGGTGTTTCCATTGCTACTTCAATGCAAGGCGTCAGAAAACTGCCGCCATTCCTGCTGCCATTCAAGTTCTCAAAGCTACCTTTAAAGCTTGACCCACACAAATCAAACTTAAAGCTGTTTGCATACTCTGCCACCGAATTTGAGCCATTCCGCTTGCGTGCTCCGATTGGTCAAGGGTTGTCCGTCGTAGCAAAATCTACTCCAGGGACCGGCTATATCGTACCGATTGACTGCATTTCCATTGAGGATTTTAACTCATTAGTAATCAATACTAGAGGGAAGTGGCAAGATATTGGGTGGCAGGTCGTGATTCAATTATTCGAGGAAATGGACGACGACTAAACGAAGCGGCAAGGTAAGATGCAAATACACAATCTAATCAGCGTGAGCGCCTCCCGGCTTTTGGAATCAAAATCAGAATTGGCTAGTCCTGACGCTGTCAGCGTCAGCCACGGTCGGCATTAGCGGCTGCGCCATTGTATTGCTCTTTGGCTTGTGTCGCTTGACAGAATACTGGAGCCGTCGCTCGAAAAGGATAACTGTTTAACCTCGGAGCCGCGGTGCCCTGGCAAAGTAAACAATTCGCGAGGTGATTGATCGATGCTCGGTGCCACAAACCAAATCCCCAAAGTTCCAGTCTCGTCCCCAACGGCTAAGACATTTTCATTGGGAGACGACGCGAAAGATGTGATCTTCGACTTCGACACGATCGGTTCGAAGTTGTCCATCAATTGCTCGCCCTGCGAGATAATGTCGATTCGACTGGAGCCCGGCGATCGGGACAGAATCGCCATGTGCCAGGACGGCTTGGTGGTTTTTCCTGTTGGCTCACACAGCCATTGCATATCAACAAAACGGAAGTTTCGATCAAGAGCCAATTTATCCCAGGCTTGGCTTTTCAACTCACGCAATTTGCCTTCGGCATCAACGCGGTGCCATTTTAAATCCATGTCTAACATGACAAACTCATTGTCCAACGGATGCCAACGTACGAATCGTCCCTTGTTCATTTCGCCCACGTTGGTTGGCACGACCGAAATAGGACTGACTATCTCATAGCGAGCCACGTTGCTTGCTCCACTCGGCAAGCGGCCGACGATCGCCAGTCGCTGGCCATCGGGCGACAGTTCGGCCTGATGGACCTCGGTAAACGGATGATCCACTTGATGCCAGGTAATGTCATTTGGACTAGAAATGGTTGCCAGTAAGACAATCCCCTGCGAATGAACCGTCGACCACCGCTTGCCATCAAGGCAATGCGAAGCTTTTAAACACGTTGGACGTCCGACGCTAAAGGTCTCCTTGCCTAGCAGAGTAACACTTAGGGTGCCATTGCCATCGACTGCGATTGAGGTGCCTTGCGCGGTGCGGACGACATCATGCGGCTTTGGGCGAGGATGTTCGATTGTCTGAGCCGTATCCGCAATGGAAGTCGTAGACGCAGCGCGGGACTTACTTTCCAACCTGCTCCAATCCAGTTGCACCTGGACGCTCATCGGCTTTGGATCCGTGATTCTATGAACGATGGCAAGTCGATCATTGTTGTCGCTGCTGGCCAAAACCTCGAAATCAAAGAAACGCCATGGAGCATCTTGTTCCAACGAGCGAATGGCAGGGATTTCTTCCGACCAGCTCAAATTGGTAAGCGAGACGCCATCCCATTCAAGTCGTGCAATCCGGCCGTGTTCAAACGATAGGTAGAGTCGCTTGCCGTCAGCGGTCCATGCGGCTTCTATCGGTTTAGAAGTATTTTTGATGGCGATATCGAAATAGCGATACTGCAGATCGTCCCACTTCGTCGGATCTTGCCAATCGACCATGCGGACCGCTCCCAATGATCCAATCAGGGCAGTCAGCGTGGGCTGCGTTGGGTGGGACGCGGCAAGCCGTGTACCGAATCTCTTCTCCACGGTCGATTTGTCTGGCGCACTTACCGGGAGCACGATCGTCTCTTTTTCATCACCAATTACGAGAGTCGTGTCGCGATTGGAGAACGCGATTCGGCACGCGCCTTTCGTGTCGTGCTTCGAACGATGAAGCATCGTCCGAGACGAAGTGTTCCAGAGGCAGACTTCGGACGCGTTGGCAGAGTTTGCCGTAGCTGGTAGCATTGCAACCGTGGCGACCAGCGGCTCGCTCGATGCGACAGCTATATCGGTTACTTTAGCTCCCGGCGTGTGGCCGATGTAACTTTCGTTCTCCGAATTTCCATCGGAAAGCCATGTTCGCAATACTCCCTCGGTATCGATCGACCGAAGGGCTCCGTCCGGTGACATGGATTGCGACAGGAGTTTAGAAGGAACCGATCGATTCAGCATGCGACGCTCGTCTTGATCGCGGATGTTCCATCGGAGTACATTCCCTAGGTCATCGGTGGCGGCAACATTTCCATCGCCGTTAACAAACTTTGCGTTCGTTACATTGCCGTTTAAACCTACCAAATAGCTCGCGTAGGCCAATCGCCTGGTATTCGGTTCCGCTCGCCAAATGTGAACGACAGGCTCATCGCTGTAGGTGAGAACCGATCCATCGGCATGGACTTCGATACCGCGAACTGCAGTCGAATGCTTCTTCGGCTGAACCTCACTCTCGATACTTAGGGATGGCAGAACTCCTTGAGCGTTTATCAGCAAATCCCGTTGCGAGGATCCGCCGCGTGTTGACGTCTGGTCGACAATCGCTACCAAAAGATTGCCATCCTTTAGACCGAGGTAGACTCGTTTTTGGTCGAGCGACATGGCCACCGTGCTGACTTGATCGGTGATCGTTTCAGGCAGACTATACGTCTGGACCTCATTGGTTTTCAGATCTGCTCGGATGCAAACAGACTTACCACTGGGCATGGTAGAGAGTCCGAATAGCTCGCTCCCGCTTTGACCAACAAATTGCATGCACTGTAACGCTCCGCGGCCAGCGATTCGCGACGGTTCCAATTCAAAGCCATTGGCACTTCGTTCCCATTTCCAAAGTCCGCCATTGATTCCGCCTAGGATCCATTTGCCATCTGGGCTAGTTGCAAGCCGTTGCAAATCGCGTTTGTCAAACGAACGAATGGGAATCGCGTCGCGCGAACTTGTTTTCCAGCGGTATACTGAGAATTCAAGGCGTTGCGACTTGGTTGCAATGATCGCTTCCTCGCCATCCGGAGAAATGGCGATTGCTTGGATCGGGTCTTGCATCGTCAAGTTGCGATCTGGCGACAGTGGGCCATTGCCATTGGCCAAACGTACGATACTTACTTGACCACTTTGCGTTCCGATGATTCCGCGATCCGAAGCGGAGGCGAATTGAAAGGCTGTGATTGGGCTATCGACATGCATCCTTGGCAGGTCAAGATTGTTGAGTAGTTCGATTCGGCGGTAGGCCCAATTTTGGAGCATTGGTTCGTTGTGCCCAACGCCCACTTTCTTTTCGATGGCTTTGATCTCCTGCAGGAGTTGATTGCTTCGTGCAATATCGAATTGGTTGGTTTGATTGAGCGCCAGGTTGAGTTCGGATTGGTAGTTTCCTAAGAGTGCAAGCCGAGCATTACGGACTGCAACCTGTTCCGACTGAATGGCCTTTTTCTCGGATTCGACCGCTTGTTTACGAGCGACAACCTCTAGCTCCTTGGCCTGCTTTTCTTGTTGTTCAGCCATTAGGGCTTTGTCGCGTTCGTCTTGCGCAATTTGTTTGGCCTTCCCTTCGCTTATTCGAGCGGTTTTTTCGTCTTCGGCAGATTTTTTTGCATTGTCGCGTTCGACCTGCGCCACCTGTTTGGCTTCTTCCTCGTTGATGCGAGCGACTTTTTCCGACTCGGCGGATCGTAGTGCGAGCGTCTCTTGTCGCCGGGCGTATAGCGTTGCCAACGTCAGCGAAACCACCGCAAACAGAATCACGGCGGCCAAGACTTTGCGAAGTAGCTTGAAACGCTTCTCTCGCTGAACGATTTCCGCTTTCCGTTCAGTCGCGAGCTTATGCAAAGCTGCTTCATCCTCATGACGCGTATCCAGCGTTTTCATACAAAGGTCGTAGTCGCTTCGATCCAGTGCGCATTGACCGTATGCCAAACGTGTTCGGTGTAGCCCATCCTTGGCGGCTTGATTTTCCGACCACAACTCGATCGCATCCTGCATCGAAAACAGAGCACGCGAGAATCCTTGGTAGTCTTGGTTGCGGATCGAATTCTCCAAAAGCTCTTCGGCTCGTTGGCTCAAGGCGATGCTTTGCGCGTATCTCAAGTGTTCGCGAATCGCATCCTGGAACTCGACCACCGATGCGTAGCGATCCGTCGGTTCGGTCGCCATCGCATGGTTAGCAATATCCAGCAAAGGATCCTCGAAGCCGGGATCTATGTTGATATTTTGTATCGCGTTTGCAATACATTCGCGTACGGTCTTACCCTTGTGCGGGGCTCTGCCAGCGACAATTTGAAAGAGGATACCTCCCAGGATGTAAATATCGCTAGCTTTTCCAATCTTGGAGAGGTCGTGTTTGGCCATCTCCGGCGACATGTAAACCGGAGTGCCACTCATCCCGAATTTTTGAGTGGTATTCAGATTGACAGCCAAACCCCAGTCCATCACAAGGACTTCGCCAAACGCACCGAGCATTACGTTTTCAGGTTTCAGGTCGCGGTGGATGATGTTGCGAGAATGAGCGAACGCAACTGCATCACAGACCTTCATGAGAATCTCGATATTCTCCACTCGGGTCTTTTTTTGGATTGCGTCCTCCCACGGAGTTCCGTCGACCATCTTCATCGAATAGAACAGCGTTCCGTCATCGTTGGAACCCATGTCGTGGATTGGGACGATATTCGGATGATCTAAATCGCTAGTGATCTGGGCTTCGTAAAAAAACTTGCGACGGCTTTCATCGGATGTCGCCTTACTGGATTTTATGGCCTTGATCGCCACTTTTCGATCCAGCGTCTTTTGGATGGCGGAATAGACAATGCCCATGCCTCCCTCGCCGAGCTTGGTAACGATCTCGTAGTCGGGGGGCGTGGCCAGCGGACCTGCTTTCTCGGCGAGAGTTCGCTTGCTGATCGTCGATAGTACAGATCGGCTAAAGTCGATGGAGGTGTCCGCGGCATGGACCGTATTGCCATCCGTTTTGCCTTTGGCGCCCGTTCGTATGGCGCCTACGTTGTGAGTGGTTCCATTCACTTGAGTTTGAGGAGTTTGAGGCGAAGTAACTCCGCCCATCGTTATTCCAGAAGGCCCGAAGGTTATGGTCGCACTCGGGCTGATGTTCTCCTGATCCGAAACTGTTCCAAGCGTCGCACCGACCGACTCCGAATTTTTTACGTGCGAGGATTCATCGAGCGTAGCGTCCGCTTTTGTCTTAGCTGACGCAGAGGATGCCTCCAAATCCAACGTGGCTTCCGCAGTTGCATTTTCGACAGTTGCATTTTCGACAGTTGCATCGTTGAAGTCGGCCGTCTTCGCCGACTCGATACCCTGTGTTTTCGAAGTCTCGTCCGCATCTACAGTCGACGAAACCGTAGGCATTTCAAGGTCCACCGTGCCGTCGACGGTTGCCTCGTTCAAGTGGACCGTTTTAGCAGAAGTTGGGCCAGCAAGAGTTTTTCCGCATTTGGGACACGCCCCCGATGAAACAGAGTCAGGCAGCTTTGCAAAACAATTAGGACACTGGACCATTTTGGCTCTCCGCATGAATGCGCCGCATGGCACGTTGGGAACGAGCTAAGCGTCCAAAGCGATTGCCGCCCTCCTTGAAAACCGTCCAGAACGTCCCGGCAGCGATCCCCATTACCAATTCCTTCATGTCTTCATTACTTTGCGACTCGAGTTGAACAACGTTAGAATTTGCGTCCTGCTGGTCATTCGAAGTCGTCTTGTCATTATCGTCTGGACCTTTTAACGCGTTGTCTTCAGGCTGCACTTCCTGTTTCTCGAAGGGATCGTTTTGCCGAGACGGTTCGGGATCCGCAACTTCAAAGTCGCGAACGCCAAAGACCCTGAGCACTTTGGCACCGGTAACGCTATCGACTAAAATGACCGCGTAAGCCCCAGACGGTTTGGTTGGGTTATTCCGATACTCCTCAATCCAGCTATTGATGTCAGCAGCCGTGGGAGATTTGCTGCTCTTTATTTCCTTTGTAAGCGTGTTGGGTTCGCCGGGTGCCAGATGTGCTCGCTTCGGTGCAGCCTCCTCGTTTTGTTTATCACTTAAATCGGTCGATTTGCTTTTCGGAACAATAGCATCGATTTGAACTTCATTGCGAGATGGCAACTCTGGATCCGATGGCTGACCATCTCGGTTCTTGTCATCAAAACCCACGTTCACGATAAAGACCTCGAACTTCGCATCGCCCAGTACGCTCGGTTCCTGATCGCTGGACAAGCTGGGAAAGGAACTGGGGGTGTCGGGGGCGATTCGAATCGGGGCAACCAAAATGGCCGGTGTGACGACGATTTCGGTTGGCAACGAGAAGCTTATTTTTCGACCTGGCGAAAGGACATGGTCGACGAGATCCACGACGGGCGTTAGATCCACTTTGGTGACACTTGCGTCGATGGCTCCGGCATGTTCAAAAAGAAAAAACTCAGCGGATCTTCTGAAGATCGCCGTCGTTGGGAGCGTTTGGAAGGTGCCCAAAAAAGTGTCGCCATAGGGCGTCGAGCGCTCGACGATCGCTGCGTCCCCTGCGGATGATATAAACGCTGGTATGACGCCTGTGCGTACGTTGGCTGATTGATTCGACTGAAGTGAAGAGGAAAGTTCCTGATTGGCATCGAACAATTGCGACCTGCCGTCGGCGTAGCGAATAAGCGTTTGAAAGCCAGCCTCGCCACGGACGCCGAACTGCGTTGACACACGTTGTAGAACGTTTTGGATGCCCGTGTCGGCAAATGCATCGGCTGCATAAAGTACATCGCGGGTGGATTCGTATCCTGCGGGTCCCCTTCCGCCGTCGAATGCGTTTGCGATTAAGTTTGGTTGTTGGACCACGCGACTTGTTGCAAGATCCTGGGAGACATGCTCGATTCTTAACTCGGCCCCTGCATTGAGAATCAGGTTTTCGCCGGCGATAAGGACAACGCCGCCGGGATCGTTTTGTGTGAATCGCTGGGTAACGTCCCCTCCCACGATCAAATCCGTCCCCAGAGCCGTCTCGATCAAAACATGAATGCCATCGCCGGTTGCTTGGACTGCTGCGAGGGTGAGTTCTTTGTTGTTTTGAACAAACAATCCATATTCCCGACCAAACGATTCAATGAACGACGCTCGCGACCTGAGTTCACCAAGTGTCTCACCACTCAATAAATGGTCGACTGGTGAAACACCTGGCGGAAGGTTTTCGCCGACAGCGTCCAAGTAGCTTTGACCGTTTCGGTCTGCTTCGGCATTCAAACCAAATAGTCCACTATTGTTCAACGTTCCATTGGCGAAGACCGTGGCTGTGATTCGGTCGACGGAGATTAGACCAAGATGGGCAAACGTACCGGCCTCAATTGTCAGGTCCTTGGCCGATATTCCTTGCGTTCCATTGGGCACAAAAGCGAAGGTGTTTGTTATGCTAAGAGCACTAGAAAGAACGAGCCTGTTGGCCGCGATCGCGGCCCGGACAACCATGTCTGCGTCCTCTTGTATGGAAACGTCTCCCCCTCGGGCTTCGATCGCACCTAGCTCAGTATGCCCCGCCCCACCGACCACCACGTTACCGCTGGTCGCATTGAAGTTGGCGTCGCTGAGCTCCACCGTTCCGTTGCGCCCAAAATCGATCGAGCCCGATACGGACGTGAGTTCCGAAATGCCGGAAACGCGAAGGCTGTCATTCGCGCTGCCAATCAAGTTGATGTTGTTGGATACGAAAGCGACAAAATTCCCGCCGAGGACAATTTGTGTGCCGGATGCGTTCGACAAGTCCCCATTGATGTCTAATGAAACGTTGTTTGCCGTGAATTGAAGTGGACTGCCATCTGGGATCGGCATATTTGGATTGACGAGGGCGACGGAAGCATCGAGTTGGGCTACGAAGTCGCCACGATGACCATCGAGTAGACTCTTCGAGTAGACTCCCAACTCGGAAAGTAGCACGGTACCCGCTTGTCCCAACATAATTTGGCCACCGCCGAGAGAAACGATCGACGTTGAGCCGGATGTCACAGAAAGTGTCTCGCCAGTGGCGTCTCCGAGGGAGATGTCGGCTGCGGCTGCAAAGTGGGCATTCCCGCCCACGTTGAGGATGGTCCCCGAATCGGAAATTACCGCGCTACTGTTTAGGATGCGATTTATAGAATTGCCAATCATTGGAACAGGATCAAGGATGTCAACTCCAGCTATCAACTCCAAATTGCCAGGGACATTGAAGACTTGATTCGGAAGAATAACGGAAGCTTGAGTGTGCCAAATGGTCAAGTCGTCGAACGAACCACTGAGCAACCCAATGGCGGCCTGCGGCGAAACATTCCGCAATCGAAAATCACCGTTTATCCCGTCGGCTGTAAAGAGGCCACTGATTTGATTGTCGAGCAATCGCCCATCTGATATTGCAGTCGGTGGGCTACTACTGGCACGATAGAAGTCGATGTCCCCTGGCGTAGCGAGCAATGATACGTGAACTGGCCCAGCGATTTGCAGTACGGCTGTGCCTGCTCCCGTATTGACGCCAGACTGGGTCACACTATCGCGGGCGTGCAATTCGAACTGCGATAGGATGCTGCCATCCAATTGGGTCGAACTGTCTTCGTAAACCAATGCCTGGGTGCCGACTAGCCCGAGCGAACCAAAGTTGACCAAGCCTGCGGACTCAATGTCGATTCGATTGGCAGCCGATAGAAACGAGCGGCCAACTACCGAGAGCACATCGGTCGCGTTGTCCGATAGCAATATCGATCCTACCGCATTGAGATTCATGGTGGCCGCTTGAACATTAGCTCCCGCGATATCGGTAATCGAACCAGTGCTGGTCGCGGCAAAGAGGCCCGGTGTTTGTATGGACGCCAATGCCATATCGGCATCTTCGAACAGCGTCACGCTTGTGCCGCTAGCAGAAATATTGCCAAGAGTCACGGTACCAGGGCTTTCGACGGTGATTGGTCCTGACGATGCAATAAGAGAAACACCTCCGCTAACATGAAAAACATCGCTCGCATCGTTGGCCAAATCGATACTTGCACCTTGAATGACTGCCGTTCCTCCAATGTTGATATTGGCACCGCTTTGGTCGGTGACGCTGCCGAGCGCCGTCAACTCGAAATCCCCCAAAGATTGAATCTCGACAACAGAAATAGCGTTGTGATCGACGAGGGTTATGTTGTTACCAATTGCTCGAATGTTGGTGCTGTCCCAGTTTCCAACCAACCCGAGTTGGACATCACCTTGGGACACGACGTTCGTTAAGCCGACAACACTCCAGGATGCGGTCGCTTCGTCTCCAAGCAGGATCGAATTCTGGCTTTGAAGAAAGACATCGCCCGAAATAGTGATGGCTGCATTGGGACCATCTAGGATTGTGCCGCCCAGTGAAACCGTCGCGGAAAAATTGCCTTGGACAAAGATGCTTGCGTCGAAGTCGATTGCATTGAGCGCGCTGAGCGATACGTTTCCGCCTGCGTTGAACGGAGCTTGCAATTGGACTTGGCTGAGCCCCTCGGTACGAACCACGTCTCCTGTTCCTAGAGGTACTGCGAGCGGGGCCAGTGAGAAATCTCCATTCCAAAACAACTTGCCGATCGAATCGTTGCTGAAAGCATGCACGCTTTGCAAGTCCGCGATCGAGCCTCGTGTCTCGCCGAGTTCGAAGGTGAAGTTGTTGTTGTTGTCCACAAAGAAGTCGGAGCCATCGGCCAGCAAATTAGCGTTTGTTTCACCAATACTCGAAATCTGAATGTCGAGTGCGCCACCGACAAAGAAGGCGTCGACGGCAAACACCCGACGTTTTTCCAGACGGCGAAATGTCGATCGCAAAGCGGGCAAGCGAGCGTGGTTTGCTCCAGCCCAGTGAATGGCGGCTTGAGGGCGAAACCAGCCGTTAACCGTTCTCAGCAATGCTATGAGAGGCTTGAATGGCATTTCGGCTTATGCGGGATAGGGAAACGGATCTGGGGAAATGGTAGTGGTAATTCGTCCTGTTAGGCGAGCGGCAGATTGCAGTATCCCAACCCGAAGCGTAAGCGAGGGACAATTTCGCAAGTCCCTCACTTACGTATCGGGTTATGATTGGTGGCGTATTGGGTTATGATTGGTAGTTTTCACATTGCCGCTCGCATTAGTCTAATTCGGCAACGGCCAGCCAGGAACCGGTAGGCCCTAGGGTTTCGCATCTGTTTTGGATTCTAGAAGCCACCCAATCGTTCCGATCAATCTCGATTAATCCGGATTTGAAGTGCAGAACCATCAACTTAACGGCTTTGCTCACGATTCGCAGACATTTGACCGAATAAGCGTATACGCGGGTTTTTGGTTCCTTTCCTTCCAACAATCGTATCCAATCCGCTACCAATGCTTTTGAAAACCGGGTGGCAGGGCATGACACACAATTCCTTTCGAT
This sequence comes from Pirellula sp., assembly GCA_031372345.1. GTDB lineage: Bacteria > Planctomycetota > Planctomycetia > Pirellulales > Pirellulaceae > JBKCUI01. The sequence continues at coordinate 16,332 of JANMLD010000438.1, read as the reverse complement.
CTTTGCTAGCCAAAATCTGCTTGTTTCATGCCGTTTTTTTCGTTGGATCGAGTTCTTCGCAAGGGCAGCAAGCGAGCACCACCATACCCGTTCCTGCGAAAGAACCTGGACGCCTCCCGAAAGTTCCCACGGTGGAGAGCATGATTCGACCGGATGCATCCATCGAGCGATTTCTTTCCAAAACACCGACCCAGTCCGCTTACGAAAACGCTTCGATTTTAAACAGCAGCCGCTGTAGAACAAACGACGAGGGTGAATGGTTTACCTCCGTTGCAGGCTGGACCGCACCGGAGTTCTACACGCGCCCTCTTTATTTTGAGCAAATCAATTTCGAACGCTACGAAACTTCGGCGCCAGCTTGGACACGACCAGCACTCTCGTATGCTCAATTCTTAGGTACCATCCCTGTCCTGCCCTACAAGATAGGTGCCAACGGGCCGAACGATCGAATGTACGCGGTCGGTCATTGTCCTTATAGCCAAGTAGCACCGGCGCATACGAATTGTGGCAAGCTTTCGAAACGAGGAATGCTATTCCAAGGTGCAGCCACCACCGGACTGATTTTCTTTATTCCATAGAACGTCGGAGCATCGACCCAACCTGGAATCGTTTCATCAGGCACGTATGGTTCGCGACGAGGTGGAATTTCTGTTTGCCCCTGGCTTCACGCCAGAAAAACCAACCCTACCCTATGGTGGACCAACGCGCGACCGACTTCAATCTTTAACCCAACGCCCAGACACTATCCCTCAAAGTTTCACAATTAGCTCGGAGTGGATCTCGAATTGGTCAGTCGGATGTACATAAATGTCCCAAGTCCCGCGAACACAATCGTGAAGTTGCTCGCAAATACGCGGCCGAGATTGTTCGCCTAACGCAAATTCCTGCGAGTGCAGCTACACTGGGGCGAATCAAGATTCTTGTTTATGAGTCCACGCCCTATGCCTGACGTCACCCAAATCCTATCTCAAATCGAATCGGGAGATCCGTTGGCGTCGGAGCAACTGCTGCCTTTGGTTTACGACGAGTTGCGCAAGTTAGCAGCCTCGAGAATGTTTCAAGAGAATCCAGGGCATACTTTGCAGGCAACTGCCTTGGTTCATGACGCTTTTATTCGGCTTGTAGATGTTGAGAAGCCTCAGCACTGGAATAGTCGTGGACATTTTTTCGGGGCGGCTTCCCTAGCAATGCGGCGCATTTTGGTGGAGAACTCCCGTCGCAAACGCCGTGAAAAACATGGTGGCGAACTTCAACGGGTCAATCTAGATTGCGCTGCGACATGTGCTCCGAACGCTGATATTGATAACCTTCTTGCGCTCGACGAAGCCTTGACGGCCTTACAGGCAGTCGAGCCAGAAAAAGCTGCCATCGTGCAGTTGCGTTACTTCGCGGGTCTAACTTTGGAGGAAGTAGCCGAATGCAAAGGGATTTCATTGGCGACAGTCAAGAGGCACTGGGTGGTTGCCCGCGCTTGGTTGTATGACGCGTTGTCCGAAAAAAAGTGCTGAATCCAGCTGGAATTCGTGAGCCGTTTCCGCCGCAGATGACGCACTAAGTAAAAACTGCGATGTTAGAACCCGAAGGAATTCCTTTGTCGAACGAAAGCCCCGGCCTCGATACCATATTTTGCGTTGCGATCTCTATTGACGATATCACCGCTCGAGTTGCGTATACAAAAAGTGTTTGCGGCTCGAACGTCGACTTGCATCAGCGGGTTGAAGCGCTCGTCGCTGCTCACTTCAAAGCAGGTAGCTTCCTAGAGAAACCGCTGAATTCCTTCGAACTACAGCACTCCCGATTTGCGACAGATTTCCCGACAGCCTTTGCCATGCCGGACGTCGGTAGCACTATTGGTCCGTACAAACTGCGGGAGATGTTAGGCGAAGGGGGCATGGGAAGCGTCTTTGTCGCCGAGCAGGAAGAGCCCGTTCGTCGCAAAGTGGCATTGAAAATCATCAAGCTTGGAATGGACAGTCGAGAAGTCGTTTCTCGTTTTGGAGCCGAACGACAAGCGCTAGCCATCATGGATCACGCGAACATTGCGAAAGTGCTAGACGCGGGAACGACTCATAATGGCCGGCCGTACTTTGTAATGGAATTGGTACGAGGAACTCCCATCACCGAGCATTGTGATGCACACAACCTAAAGACTCGAGAGCGTTTGTTGTTATTCATTCAAGTATGCCAGGCAGTGCAGCATGCTCATCAGAAAGGGATCATCCATCGGGACCTCAAGCCGTCGAATATCTTAGTCGCCATGAATGATGCGACGCCCATGATCAAGGTAATCGATTTCGGCGTCGCAAAGGCTATCGGCCAGCAGCTGACTGATCACACGATCTATACCGGATTTAGCCAAATGGTCGGCACTCCGCTTTACATGAGCCCCGAGCAAGCTGGTCAAAGCAATTTGGATATCGACACGCGAAGCGATATCTATTCACTGGGCGTCTTGCTCTACGAAGTGCTTACCGGCTACACCCCCTTTGATAGTTCGACCCTCAAGCAAGCCGGTCCAGATGAAATGCGTCGGATCATTCGTGAGATTGAGCCAATGCGTCCCAGCACGAGAATCAGCACAGTAAAAGATGCGGATCTATCCAAGATTGCAGGTCGAAGACAATTGGATCCGCTCAAGATGTGCCAACATCTCCGCGGCGAATTGGACTGGATCGTGATGAAGGCAATAGAAAAAGATCGAGACCGACGCTACGACTCTGCAGCGGCGTTCGCAGAAGACATCCGACGGTTTCTGTGTGATACCCCCGTATCGGCCGGACCACCATCTACAAGCTATCGTCTGAAGAAATTCATCAAGCGAAATCGATTTGCCCTGACTTCGTGGGCGACTACGCTTTTGGCCTTGCTGTTTGTGATTGCTAGTATCATCGTCTATGCTTGGAATGCTCGCGAAAGCAATCGCCAACTTACATTGGCATTGAGGCGTGCAGAAGCAAGCGAAGGCCGCCTGTTTCTTGAAACTTATGCTGACAACATCCGAATTTCAAATGTTCTTCGTGAACATGGTCAACTTCCTTTGGTTTTCGATCTTCTGCTTGACCATAGGACAGAGGTTGACTCGCACGATGCACGTGGATTTGAATGGTACTACCTTTTGGCTGACTGTCAGCGAAATCTGAAAAAACTCCCTGCCAATAAGCATGGTTGGGCGGAAGTGCAATTTACATCAGACGGTCAGTCACTTGTAAGCGTTGGGCGCGATAACGTATTGAAGCGGTTCGACGTTGCAACGGGCCAATTGCAGACTGATCGCAATCTCAGTCTTGGCCTGCCGTATCTTTGGAATGTCAAGTTCAGCGTAGACGGCAGTCGACTACTGTGTTTAGAGACTGATCTATCTACGCAGACGGAAAAGTGTGAACTGTCTCTCTGGAATACCAGGAACGCTGAATGTGTGCAAAGGCTCGAGTTGCACGACTTGTCGCATCATGAACTAATCTGTTTATCGCCAAACGGAAAGAAGGTAGGCTATTACAGTTGCCCTGACCGCGAGTCAAAAGCAGGAGAAGTACGCATTTGGGACTCCGAATTGCAGCAGAACAAACCAATACCCAATCAAGGTTTGCCGCTAGATGTTGATTGTCTCAGCTTCTCACCAGATAGCATGCAGATTGCCTTTGCATCCCGAATTAGCACAGCGTCTTTCTATGTCGAAATACGAGACTTGGTGACTGGTCAGTGTACAACCAAGTCCAATGCGATCAACGGCTATGCCAGCAGCATCTACTTCGCCCCGAGCAGCCAAGCCATCGCCATCGCCGTATGGAAGGCTGGCCCGCCGAGTGTCGTAGTTCTTGACGTGGCAACTGGGGATATTCGGTATCGATGCGAGAATCTTCTTGGCGAGTTGGTCCGCATTGCGTTTTCACCGGATGGCCAACAGTTTGCGATCGCGACTGGAAGTGGTCCCCCATCTCCGATATCCATCTGGGACGCGAAAAGTGGGCTTCGATTATTTGAATCCTTCGCGCCGGATTCCGTAGTCGGCGTCTTATCCTTTGGACTGGATTCGCAAAAGCTAGCGGCCGGCGGAGAAGATGGAATTGTCTATTTGAGAGACCTGCATTTCTCACCCGAGTCTGAATTGCGAGGAATGAGCGGACAAGAAGCATGGTCCATTGCTTTTTCTAAGGACAGCAAGACTTTGGCAGTTGGTTACGATGACGAAGTGCATTCGGATGCCGAGACGCTCAAACTTTGGAACGTTGAAACTGGAAAGGAAACAGTCAATCTAATTGGCCACAATTCGATGGTAAGCGATGTCCGCATTCTGTCGGAGAGCTTGTTGGCCTCGGTGGGTTTTGACGGAAGTGTTTGCCTTTGGGATCTGCAATCCAAGAAGATTCATACGAAGTTTGCAAACCATACATCCCCGATTCGGTCAATGGCGTCGTCGCATGATGGACGATGGATCGCGGCAGCCAGCGACGATTTGTGTATTCGTTTGTTTGATACCGTCGAAAGAAAAGAGAAAGTAGTCTTGCGCGGTCCAATTGCTCAGATTCATCGTCTCGCAATTTCACCCACTAGCACGACCTTGGCGTCCGCTGATGACAGAGGCGGCATACACATGTGGGATTTCGTCAGTGGCAAGGAGTTGGCGAGTTTTCAAGACAGAATTCCCGTCCTCGGGCTATGTTTTAGTCCCGATGGGAAACAGTTGGTCTTCGGCAACCGCGACGGAGAGGTCAGAATATTAGACCCATCAAATACTGGCGCACCACCTCCGCTACTTGGTCACAATTTTGCTCACGAAGGTGAAGTAAAGTCGATAGCCTTTTCCCCTGACGGAAGAACCATGGCAACCGGAGGCGATGACGGTGTTCGGCTTTGGCAGTGGCCAACAGGCAACGAGTTGCTTTCCTTTCGCGGGCTCTCGGCCAGAGTGAACGCTGTCGCCTTTTCGCCGGACGGCCAGAAGCTCGCCGCTGCCATGCACGATGGAACGGTCCGCATCTGGTTTGGTCCACACAATTAGCAGCGTTTGCCCAACACCAATTTCTGCGAGTGCAGTTACAATAGTGCGGATCAAGCTTCCCACTTATGAGCCTACGCCCTATGCCTGACGTCACCCGTATCCTGTCGCAAATCGAATCAGGAGATCCGTCAGCGGCGGAGCAACTGCTGCCTTTGGTCTACGACGAGTTGCGCAAGTTGGCAGCCTCGAGAATGTTACAAGAGAATCCAGGGCAAACATTGCAGGCAACCGCCTTGGTTCATGACGCTTTTATTCGGCTAGTCGATGTTGCGAAGCCTCAGCAATGGAATAGTCGTGGACATTTTTTCGGGGCGGCTGCCCTAGCAATGCGGCGCATTTTGGTGGAGAACTCCCGTCGCAAACGCCGTGAAAAACATGGTGGCGAACTTCAACGGGTCAATCTAGATTGCGATGCGACATGTGCCCCAAATGATGATATTGAAAACCTTCTTGCGTTGGACGAAGCCTTAACGGCGTTACAGGCAGTCGAACCCGAAAAAGCTGTTATCGTGCAATTGCGCTAATTCGCAGGTCTTACTTTGGAGGAAGTCGCCGATTGCCAGGGCATTTCCTTGGCTACTGTCAAGCGACACTGGGTAGTTGCCCGCGCCTGGCTGTATGACGCTATGTCCGACAAAAAATAGTTGAAATTCGATCAGAATTCGTGAGCTGTTCTTGACGCGGATGACGCACTAATCCTGCCGTTCGCCTTAGCACGACGCGCAAACTAGTGAAACGAATTTCCAATTCACTAGCTTGCGCGCTTGCGCCTCGTGCTAGGGCTAGGTAGATCGGAACTCGCCCAAAATCCCGAAAGAATCCAAATGTCAAAGACGACACCAACCCTAGATACCCTATTTTGTGAAGCGATCGCCATCGAGGATCCCGTCGCCCGTGCTGCTTTCACGAAACGAAGTTGCGGCACCAACGTGGAATTGCATAAGCGGGTGGAAGCTCTCGTGGCAGCTCACTTCAAAGCGGGTAGCTTCCTGGACCAGCCAGCAGAAGCGTTGGCTACCGCGGCGCATACGCCCTTGGAAGGTAACCTTAGGTCACCCACTTCAGCGCCAGCGGTCGGCAGCACCATCGGCCCGTATAAACTTCGCGAGATTCTAGGCGAAGGGGGCATGGGAACAGTTTTCGTGGCGGAGCAGGAAAAGCCTGTGCGCCGCAAAGTGGCATTGAAAGTCATCAAGCTTGGCATGGATAGCCGCGAAGTCATTTCCAGGTTTGAAGCGGAACGCCAAGCGTTGGCTTTGATGGATCATTCGAATATCGCCAAAGTACTCGATGCGGGTACGACCGAGAGCGGCAGGCCTTTTTTTGTGATGGAATTGGTCAAGGGAACTCCTATCACTGAGCACTGCGACGCACATAAGCTCGATACGCGAGAAAGACTGGATTTGTTCTTGCAAGTCTGCCAAGCGGTGCAGCACGCTCATCAAAAGGGGATCATCCATCGCGACTTGAAGCCTTCGAACATTTTGGTCGCCATGAACGACGCGACTCCCATGATCAAAGTTATCGATTTCGGAGTCGCCAAGGCAATCGGCCATCAGTTGACGGAGCACACGATTTACACCGGCTTCAGCCAAATGGTTGGGACGCCACTCTACATGAGTCCTGAGCAAGCTGGGCAGAGCAATGTCGATATCGACACACGAAGCGATATCTATTCGTTGGGTGTTTTGCTCTACGAAATATTGACCGGCTCCACACCCTTTGATAGCTCGACTCTGAAGCAAGCTGGCCCAGATGAAATGCGTCGGATGATTCGCGAAGTGGAGCCTCCCCGCCCCAGCGCTCGGATCAGTACTCTCAACGCAGAAAATCTATCTACGATCAGCGAGCGGCGGCGAATGGAGCCGCGTAAGTTGAGCCAACAACTTCGTGGAGAACTCGATTGGATTGTGATGAAGGCGTTGGAAAAGGATAGAAACCGACGTTACGAGACAGCCAACTCTTTCGCAAGGGATGTGCAGCGATATTTGGCCAATCAGCCTATAGAGGCGAGGCCTGCGAGCGCACGTTATCGCTTGCAAAAAATGATGCAACGAAATAAGGGGCCAGTCGTTGCGGTCATTTCTTTGGTCCTTGGTTTACTGATTGTCTCCGTGTTGTCGATGATGCTGGCTTTTCGGGAACGTCGGTATACACAACGTGGTCAGGTGGTTCAGCAGGGAATCAATAGTGCGCTGACTGAAGTGATCCGGTTGCGCAGTCAGCCACAGAACGACTCGAAGGGTAACCAGGAGACGCTTGTCCAAGCCAGAGAAAAGTTGAGAAATGCAGTTGCGCTAATCGAGACGGGGCATTTTCCGTCCGACGTTGAAGCTCAGGTGCGAAGTCTTTTGGCTGAGCTCGATCAAGAGCACTTAAACCGCGATCTAATGCGGGTCTTTGATGAAGCGTGGATCGCCCAAGCCAGCACCGATCCAGCCCAAGGCAGGTGGGCTCCAGAGGTTTGCATTCCAATACTAACCAAGGCTCTTGAATCGCGCGGACTTCAGGCTGGGCAGACCTCAACGGACGAGGCGGTTGCCGCTATCCGGAGTATGCCGGAATCGATTCGAGCTCATTTGTTGGTAGCCTTGGAAGAATGGGCTGCTAGCCAATCGGCCAGACATGGAACGATTCTTCGCAAAATCGATCTCGAAAGCAGTAACGACTCTATCCCAACTGAGAACAAAGTACGCTACCAGATGCGGTTTGACCAAATCGTGGGCATTGGGCTTGGTCCTGAGGGTCAAATCGAAGAAACGAAGCCAGGCATGACTGTGTTGACCATGGGAAGATACCTGGCTCCGGAACAAGACACTGTCGTCCGCCTTCGAGTGATACAACGGGGCCAACTGGAAGCGCAAACCTTTGAAGTCGTACCTGATCCTATACTGTCTTGGCTAAAGAAAGTTGTGAAGGCGGCAGATAACGATCCTTGGCGCCGCCGAATGCGGGAGGCATTTGACCTCACGGACAGAGCCGAAATACGAACTACTTTCGAGGAACTGGCGGATGAGGTAGAACTGGATCGTCAACCGGTTCGAACGCTGACGCGTTTGTCTGACCTGCTTATGACTTTTGCGGCTATCGATCGAGCATTAGAGCTGTCGCTACAGATTCAGCGCAGATTCCCTGGCGACGTGCATGCCAACGTTAGCCTCGCTTCGATCCTAAAAAAAACCAAACCTCCTCGGCTCGAAGAATCCACACGCTACTACACGGCGGCAATCGCGCTTTGCCCGACAAGTGCATGTACTCACGTCAACCTAGGTGCTGCCTTTAGCGATCTTGGAATGCCAGAGGAAGCCATTGACCAGTATCGCGAGGCGCTGAGAATCCAGCCCCAATTTCTCTTAGCCGCTGAGAACATATGCGTTACGCTAAGGAAAAGTGGCAAGCCCGAAGAGGCGATCGCGGAGTTGCGCAATTTTATCAATATCAATCCCAACAACGGCAAAGCGCATTATGATCTTGGCACCGACTTGATGACGCGGGGCAACTTGGATCAAGCCGTTACGGAGCTTCGTGAGGCCGCTAGGCTAGAACCAAATCAATCACCAGCGCGAATTAATTTGGCCTCAGCGTTGGAGAATCAAGGCAAATTCGACGACGCGATCGCTCAGTATCGCGAGGTCTTGCGCATCCTGCCTGCGGCTATGGAATTCCACGTCCGAATTGCAGATGTTTTGCAACAGCAAGGAAGACTCGATGAGGCTATTTCCGAATTTAAAGTAGCCGTTCGAACAGTCCCAAACTCGGCCGAAGCTCAAAACACTTTGGCATGGTTCCTGGTTACCACGGCCGACGTAAATTTGCGAGATCCGGCGCAGGCGTTGGCGCTTTCAAAGAAGGCTGTTGGCTTAGCACCAAAAGATCCTGCCCTTTGGAATACACTGGGCGTGGCCTATTACCGCAACGGCGAGTGGCGCGATGCGATTACCTCGCTAAAAAAGTCGGAGGAGCTGATGCCGGTAGGGCGATCTGAAAATTGGATATTTCTCGCGATGTCGTACTGGCAGCGTGACGAGCCGGACAAAGCTCGAGAGATGTACGACAAAGTTGCGGAGTGGATGAAAAAAAACCGAGTCAGCGTCGAACTTAAGCGTTTCCGTGAGGAAGCGGACAAGTTGTTTGGGATTATTACAAACGCAGCGAACGAGAAGGACGGATCAAAAAGCTCACTGATGGAAGTAAGGCAAGAATGATCTGCTGGCCGCGTCATTGGAGTCAGACCTGATGACGGCGGCGATGGTTGATTCAAAGCCTTGAACCCTGCAATTTTACTTTCATCGAACTGATTACTTAAATGAGTCGTTTTCGTTTGGTCAACACAGATTTGCTTCGAGAACTACGCGTTCAAAGAGGCTGGTCCCAGAAAGACCTGGCAAAAAAAGCCGGCTATTCGGACCGATTGGTTCGGAAAGCAGAACTCGGAGGAAAACTGGACGTCGAAACGATCCGAGATATTGCCGAAGCGTTATCAACGCCGCACGAAACGATCACATTGGATTCCTTGATCCATGATAATTTGTCGATCGCAAAGAGGTTCGTACAGGGTTACGACTCGCTTGGACGTGAAATGCTCCCGGCAATTGAGCCGTACATCACGGAAGACTTTTTGTTTCATGTTGCAGGAGACCCTAAATCCGCTCCTTTCGTTGGTAATTGGAGAGGCAAAGAAGGCTTCCAAACCTTTCTGGATCTGTTTTTTGGCATCACCTCCAGAGTCCGAAATTCTCTCGAGCCAACGTATACTGTCGGCGTAGACTCGGTGATTGCGAAATACTTCGACACATTACTTATCCCAGGTCAGCCTGACACAGTTCTCTGGGTTTATCTCCATTTTCAGTTTCGAAATGGATTGCTATTTCAAGTCGAAGATCACTACGATACCCAAACGGCAGTCCAGACAAAAATCGAAAAGTAAAGGGCACGTCACGCTGATCGCCACCACTCAATCCGGATGGCACAATGAATCCCGCAGGCTTACCCCAATAAATCCCGAAGGTTTACCCGAGTGATCCCCGTAGGTTTACCTCAATGAATCCCGCAGGCTCACCTCAATGAATCCCGCAGGTTTACCCTGCGGAAGTTTCGGTTTTTCACTACCCAAACGATTCTCCTCGCACCTCGCTGGGCTGCCGGATTTGCCGAAGGGAAATCCGGCAGCCCAGAGACAGACATGGCGGCGTTTTCTGTTTAGCGAAAAGCCGAATAATCCGCAGGACGAGCCTGCGGGATTTGGTATAGCGGCTTAATGATTTTGGTGTTGATCAGCGAGAGGTGTCATGTAAAGGACACTTCTCGCCGATCGCAAGCGTCTAGCCATTCAAAGTCACTCTCGGCAAGAGTGACCCACCATTGCCACCGTGGGGCACACCTGCCGGGTGTGCCTTTGTAGTCTGGGGCAATCATCTCGAACGAATCAAAGCTTCCGTTCTGCCGCTCGCTTAAAGGCATTTGCGATTAGCGTTTCGCGCGCCTCGTGCCTGACGAGCGCAACAGGTTTGATACCGTACGTCAGCATGTAGTACTACCCGCGCTTCGAGAACTTACCGTTCCTCTCGCGTTCCGCTTCAAATCACTCCAACGAATTCTTTTTCCGATACGATCGCTTCAAACCTCTCGGAATAGATTGAACGGCATCGTTTCGAAGTTTGATTCCGAAGCCCAAGAAGCTAAAAGCACTTTTTTGAAACGACATTAGTAACGCAATTGGAACCCATTCGATGTTGAAGCGGAGCTGGCAGCGATCGCAATGGATTTCTCTTTAGCCATTTTCCTGAAATATTTTAAAAATGTCCAAAATGCGTGAGCCGTTTGATGGCCTCACGTCGCACTGATGTCGTTCACTAGCAAACTGAATCTCATTACACGAGCAAACTCAGCCCCATTACACCAAAGAGCCAATTATGAGAATCTTCGCACATCTAGCTAAGAATAAAGTGCAAGCAAGTAAAGTTTCGACCCGGAGTCGCTCCCGAAACCGCCTCCGCCGACTTTTCTTGGAGGCACTCGAAGACCGAAGGGTGCTGGCCACTCTCATGGTTACGAATATTGGCGATTCCGAATTACCGAATTCCGGATCGTTGCGTTCCGCGATCCTGGCAGCCAACCAAAGCATTAATGTTCCCGACACGATCGTGTTCAACATCGGCACTGGGGGAGTACAAACCATCCACCTCAACTCCGCTTTGCCCCCGATTTCAGATCCATTGGTCATCGACGGCACCTCACAGTTGGGCTTCGCGGGTACGCCGCTTATCGAGTTGGATGGAACCAATGCGGGAGCGAGCGCGAATGGGCTGAACATTACGGGCGGCAACAGTACGGTTCGAAGCCTTGTGATCAACAATTTCAGCCAAAATGGCATTCTACTTTCGGGGGCCGGCAACGACCTGATTGTTGGCAGCTACATTGGCACCGATGTCAGCGGAACTCTCGACCGCGGCAACTCGCTCAGTGGAATTATGATCGAGTCTTCGGGCAATACGATCGGCGGCACGGGGGTAGGGGACGGCAACGTACTTTCAGGAAACAAAGGTAACAGAAACTCCGCCCCCTCCGACGGAGGTGTCAGCATTTCTAACGCCAACAACAACCTGGTGCAGGGTAACCTCGTTGGCACGAACGCCGCCGGAACTGCTGCCCTGGCTAACACCCGTTTCGGTATCATAGTTACCGGAACTTCCATGGGCAACATCATTGGGGGAGGCACCGACGGGGCTCGAAATGTCGTGTCGGGCAACAGAGTCGGCATTGGGCTCGGTCTTGGTGCCTCGGGAAACTCAGTCCTTGGCAACTACATCGGCACGAACGCTGGTGGGGCGGCGGGCCTGGGCAATACGGGTAATGGTGTCACCATCCAATTGTACGCCAACAATAACACGATCCAGGGCAACGTCGTCTCGGGGAACAGTACCGGTGTCAACATCATTAATTCAAGCGCTAACGCGGTGCAAGGGAACTTCATTGGCACCAACGCCGCAGGTACTGCGGCCCTCGGCAACAAAGGTAACTCTTTCGGTTTTGGTCCCGGCGTGGCCATTCAGGGCCAAACCGGCCAAAGCGCAGCCACGGGCAACAGCATTGACGGTAACGTCATCGCAGCCAACAAAACCGGTGTGTGGATCCAGGGCAGTGGCGCCTACGGCAATGTCGTACAGAATAACTACATCGGCACGAACGCTGCTGGCGCTGCGGGCCTGGGCAATACGGGTAATGGTGTCCAACTGACACCACTGGACGCCAATAACACCGGGGCACATGACAATTCGATCATTCGCAATACCATTTCAAACAATGGCCTAGCCGGCGTTCTGCTCAGCAACTTCAACAGCATCTTAAGCACTACCGGAAGCGGCGTTGCTGGCAATCTGGTAGTTGCCAACAGCATCCACGATAACTTCGGTCTAGGCATCGACATCGGCGGGGACGGCGTCACAAACAACGATACGTCAGACGCCGACATTGGGCCAAACAACTTGCAGAACTTCCCCGTGCTCACCGCAGCCCAGTCCGGCTCCAGCGTCGTCGTCAGTGGCACGCTCAACAGTGCTGCCAGCACCAAGTTCACGATCGATGTCTACGCTAGCCCCACTGCCGACGCCTCCGGATATGGCGAGGGTCAGTATTATCTCGGTGCCACGACCGTCACCACCAACGCCTCGGGGAATGCAACCTTCGTAGCTGCCTTCTCAGCAGTCGCTGTGCCGGGCGGTGTAGTCCCAAATGGTTGGGCAATTAGCGCCACGGCCACGGATCCCTACCACAACACCTCGGAGTTCAGTGCAGAGGTGACCGCTGCCAGTGGGAACGCTCTTCAGTCGGCGCTGACAACAGGAGGAACGGTCGCCATCCAAACCACGACAGCGGATCAGGCACATGCCATCTTTACAGCGGCCAACGCTTTGAATTCAGCAACGACCCCAACCTCGACAATCATTCTGGACCTTGGCGGTCAGACCATCCAAGACACAACCGTTCACATCCCCTCGCAAGTAACGCTCACCATTGTCAACGGGACATTCATCGGTGGCTCGCCCGCCTTGATCGTCGAGTCCGGCGTAGTGTCCATCAGTAACTCGACCTTTACAAACGCGACTGATTCCCCAACCATTCTTGTGACCGGCGGAAGCCTCAAACTTCGAAACGATACCGTCCAGGAGAGCACCGGCTACAACCAAGCGGCCATTGCAGTAACCGGTGGCATCGTGGACCTGGGCACGGTTGTTGATCCCGGTCACAACATCCTGAATATCAATGGTGTAGGTCGGCTGATCGATACCGCGACTCCCAACGCAGTGTCCGCGTACGGCAACACGCTGGAGGTCGATGGGGTTGCCCATAACACAGCTCCTTCGGTGGTCTCCATTAACCGCACTATACTGTCTGGCGCGACAACCAACGTGCACAGCGTTACCTACACGGTCACGTTCAGCGACTTCGTGATCGGGGTTGATGCGAGCGATTTCCAACTCGCCAAAACCGGGAGTTTAGCCACGACATCGACTCAGGTGACCGCGGTAAGTGGCTTGGTCTACACGGTAACAGTAAGTGGTATCACCGGCGACGGTCAGCTTCGGCTAGACCTTGTGGACGACTCTAGCATCCATGATCTAGTTGGCAACAAGCTCGTCGCGTCTGCCTTGTTTGAGAACCAGCAGACCTATGCGGCTGGATTTGGACCGCATTCGCTGTTGATGAGCGACGTCAACCATGACGGAAACTTTGATATCGTGCTACAGCAGGGCTCAAGCATGGGTTTGATGTTGGGCAATAATGATGGAACATTTCGCGACTTGACGACGATTGGCCCGGGCATATCAGTTCCGCCGCAGCAAATCGTGGATTTTGATTCAGATGGCAATCCCGACATCTTGTTTCTCCTTGGCAATTCCTCACCGGCAATTTGGAACAATGTCGCTATAATGCGGGGCAATGGGGACGGTACGTTTCAAAGCCCGACAATCATTTCGAATGCCACCAAGGTTGGCTCGGCGATGTTGGCGGATGTTACCAACGATGGTATTCCGGATTTGATTCTGAGAAGCGACCCGTTCGTAGGTAACTTTGTTCGTGTGCAGGTCGGCAATGCCAATCATTCTTTTCAGAGCCCACAGATTTTCACGACAGGAACGAACCCCAATTCCATCGCAGTCGCAGACGTGGACGGCGATCATAAGCCCGACTTGGTTGTGGCCAACGGCGGCAGCGATTCGGTGGGGATTCTGAAAGGCAATGGCGACGGTACTTTTCAAGTCATGCAGACGTTTGGCACGGGACGTACTCCTGACTCTGTAGCGGTAGCAGATCTCAATCGGGATGGCTCACCCGACTTGGTTTTTGTGAATTATTCGGATCACAACGTGGGCGTACTATTGGGCGACGGTCATGGCGCATTTCAGAACCAGCAGACCATTCCAGTAGTTGCGGACTACAATGTAGCCGTCGCTGATTTTGATGGCGATAGCATTCCAGATTTAGTCGTCCCCGGGCATATCATCCCCGGGCAAAGTAACGTAAGCGTATTCCTTGGCAACGGCAATGGCTCCTTCCAAAATGCACAAAATTACACTGCGGGCATCAGCACGCAGTCCGCTGTGGTTGCTGACGTTAACCACGACGGTAAGCCTGACATCGTAGTGGCAAATTACTGGCACGATAGCAATAATATCGGCAACAATATTGGTGTGTTTCTGAACGGCGTCCATGGTAATTACGTTGGTCCATTTTACAACTTAGACACTACGCCGCCACAGCTCACATTGCCTCCGGATCAGACATTTGAGTCCTTTAGCGCACAGCCATTGCGGGTTCATTACGATGGTGCCACCGCTAAGGATGCTGTTAGCGGCAATCCAACGATTACCTACTCCGTCCCTCAAGACACGCAACTGTCTATCGGCACAACTGTGGTATCGGTAACAGCAACAGATGCCGTCGGCAATCAGACGACAGGAACTTTCAGAATTATTGTCCTGCCATCTTCTGGCCCTTTCATTGACTCCATCACACCTTCGTCACCAATCTCTAACGGTACCTGTGTTTACACGGTGACTTTTAGCCAGTCTGTCACAGGTGTTGACGTCAGCGACTTCCAATTGGTTCGAACGGACACGGTAGCAGGAGGAATGATCCAGATTGCGCCGGTCAGCGATTCAGTTTACAAGGTGACAATAAGCGGTGTCACTGGCAATGGATCACTGGGTCTTAACTTTGTTGATGATGGCAGCATTCAAAACGCTGAAAATCGACGGTTAGTGTTACAAAATGTTTCAGGCTCATTCCGAGATTTGCAGACTTTCGCGATCGAACCTGTGTTGCAGACGATAACACTCAATCCAGCGTCAGTGAATACGGACTTTCGGTTCTTGGCGGAAGCAGACCTGAACGGCGATGGCAAGCTCGACATTATCGTTGGCAAGCAGGTAAGGGAAGTGATCGCAAACGACCCATACAGCGAGCTACTATACGTTCAGGTTGCGGTGCGGATGAATACGACATCGAGCGGTGCGTCACTCGCTTCCTTCGCGCCGGAGCAAGTTATTGGATTAGAGGATGTTTCTACAATGACCGTCGCTACTGCGGACCTAAATAGCGACGGCAAGACTGACCTCATCTTCGGCTCGGCTACTATCACCCCATCTGGACGCGTTGTTCGACTAAACACAACTCCAGCCGGAGCAAACACTGTTTCCTTTGCCTTTGCACAAACTTTCGGATCAATTCCTCAGGTAATAAGTCTGTCGGTGGCTGACGTTAACTCAGACGGAAGGCCAGATATCGTTAGCACTGCTGGGGATGGAACAGTTTCAGTGTTGTTGAACTCGACCATCGCCGGTAATCCAGTGCTGTCTTTTGCGCCAGAACGAATTGTTGGTTCATCGAATGGTAATGTTGGCTCCGTTGTTGTGGCCGATTTCAACAACGACGGCAAGCCAGATATAGTTATTGCTAACAGCTATCCATACACGATTTCGGTATTGCAAAACACAACGCCCACTGGTTCGGCCACAGCTAGTTTCGCCGCAGGTTATGACTTTGACATAGGTCTGTATGCAGGTGCGGGGGGTGGCTACACGATGACGGTCGCCGACGTTAATACTGACGGCAAGCCGGATATTGTCGTGACCAACCATCCTTACCTCCACAGTGGAAGCGGGCAGGTCTTGATGAATACAACCCTCAAGGTTGGCGACAGTCCGTCCTTTGGCCCACCGCATTATTTTGACGTGGATGCCAACACAGGCAGGGCTGTCGTTGCCACGGACCTGAACGCCGATGGCAAACCTGATCTTATTGTCCTTGGCGACAACGTATCTGTCTCGCTG
>JANMLD010000433.1:0-5677 GCA_031372345.1 Pirellula sp. | reverse complement strand
CGGATCGCCTCGCTCGGCCAGTGTTTTCGCCAAGCTTCCAATCGATCGGGTCACCCTCCCTTGAAAGAGCGTTGTGCTGTTACAAGTAATGACAATCGGTTGTTCGAGATCGACCATGTCGTCGCTCAATCGAATCGATACTCGGTCGGCGTCTTTCGATTGAACATCGATTGTATTATTGGCCCGTGTTGCAACGATTTCTGCTCGCTCCCGAATATCCTTGGTGTCGATGCTTAACCAGTAAAACCTATTTTCCACCACATCGTCTTGTTTCCATACGATGCGTTTTGGGAAGAGATTCCGGCTCCATTGGGCCATCCATGGGATGGCGACTGCATCTTCGCGATCCATCCAGTGCCCTTTGCCGGCGTGGATCTTGACCAAATGAATGTAACCCTCAGGGTCTTCGCGGTGTAGATCCGCCAGTTTTTGCTCCCACTCGGCGGCTTTTAAGTTGCGGTTATAGGCGGCATCCTTCTCACCCATGTGCAGGGTGAAAGGTAGATTTCTCAAGCCCAAGGGGGACGTTTCGTTGGGATGGCCAGCCATCATGGATGCCGCCGCCCAACGATCTGCCATGCGCGGTGCAAGCTGAAAGACGCCATCGCCACCAGCCGAATAACCCATGATGTAGATCCGGTTTGGATCCACATCCTCCAACACGATCAAGTTCTCGATCAACCTGTCAAAGAGTCGATCGATATGCGATTGATGCCACAAATCCCAGGTGTCGGTGGGTGCTCGCGGAACTACGTAAACACCTTCCTCAAGCTTATACAGCTTCTTTTGGTTCTCCCATTGCTGATCGTTGACTCTGGTCGGTGCTCCTCCTCCGCCGTGCATCGAGATGTACATGCTCCGTCCGGTAGCTGGCTTTTCGCCAAACACTTCGTAGGTGAAAGGCATTTTCAATTTGTCCAGTGTCAAGACGCGAGCTTTCATTTCCTCGGCGCGGGAAGTGCGAATCCGCTCCGCGTGATCCTTCCACAACAGCTTCGTTGCTTCGACTGCATCTGCCTTTGAAACGGTCGTGCTAGCGAACGGTTGTTCCACCAAATTTGGGCGTTCGTCGTATGGTAGCAACAGAAACTTGGCCAACGCCGAGATTGCCTCCGCCGATCCCGACGCGTCGTTGACACCAAAGGAACTTTTTTCTATGGGTGCGATGCTCTCGGTGATTGGGGCATTGCGTTGCTCAGATACGAACGAAGTCTTCTTGATGTTGTTCCCGTCTTGAACTTCCAAGTTGAATTTTTGGTCCTTGGGCAAGTAAACGCTGAGATGATCATTTGCGTCAAAGCGTTCGTCTTTGGAGGTCCCTTCAAAGACTAACTTTCCGTCTGTGTCGTAAACTCGAACGAAAGCAGCCAGCCTTTTCCCGCTAGCTTTGTCCAATACCCGAAACATGGTTTGCGTTGTTCCCTCGGGGGGCTTGGCAGCCAAATTGACATAGCGGTCGGTGACATTGACCGCGCTGATGTAGTCGATAGATCGATCCCAGACCAATGGGAAATGAACCGGGGTTCGCTGGAAGCTGACCGCGTAGATTGCGTTCATGGCATCATCCCGTTTGGCGGTCGACGCACGGCCAATAAACCAAGCTTTATCCAATTCGTCGCCGTTGGGTTCGGCTGCGCCGGTGAAGTGCCAGCCGTTGTCCCAAACTTCGATCCACGAATGATTTCCGCTCTTGTCCGACCAAAGTGGTGTTCCTACAAACCTAGCTGGAATACCAACCGCGCGGCATGCATCGATCAGCAATACCGACAAGCCCGTGCACGAGGCGGTACCCGACTTGATCGACTCGTACGGACTCTGGTCCGCCTTGGGACGTTGTGTTGAATAACGGACGCTAAGCAGAGGGAAAAGTTTCTGATTGAGGCGGGCTGCCGCAAGCCGTGGCGTCTTTGCGCCTTCGATCAATGGTGAAAATCGCTCACTGAAATCCTTTCGCCATGAATCGCGGCGCTCGTTGATATTTGCATAGGGTAGAACATTGTTAAGGAAGACTTCTTTCGGGATGTCTTCCTTCCAAGGTGAGTTGTCCCAAGCGAGGTACGCCAAGCGAACTTCCTCAAGCAAGAACTCGGCGGTCAACGTCCGCAAGTCTCGGTCGGGCATGTTTGCAATCAGGAACTCCATTCCTTCGCGTTGTTCGATGGGGCAGGACTCCAGCGCTCGGCGCAGTTGGCTTTGGTTGTCGCCTGATCGTTTCAAAGGGGCATCGATAAGCTCGCTCTCGGTCGATTTCCAAATCTTGGAGTCCTGTCGCACGTTCCAAAGCTCTTGCAACTTTTTGCCCTCAGCATTGGTCTCGGTCGCAATGATCACCGACGCTTGATAACCGTCCGTGGTCGCGCGTAGGGTAAATGGATTAGCCGACGCTTGAGAAGCCGCTGCAAACCCCAGTTCTAAAAAGTTCTTTGCCCATCGCGCATGTTTGACATGAAACGCCCGTTGTCGGTGGTAAATCTCCATGAGCAAATCGCGGCTGGCGAGACTTGCATCGTGCTTGAACTCCGATTTGCCAGGTAGATCTTTGGAGAACTGTACGAAGCCCCATCGTTCTGGTCGATGCATGTCGATGATACCTTGCGGAGACCAAACCCAATTGTCTTCCTTGGTCTTCGGTACTTTTTGGTATTTGCCATCCACGATGTCGAATTGCCATTCCACCCTGGAAAAGTCGATTCGCCATTTTTCTCCATCGACTGGCGGAGCTACCTTACGGGACGGCGTCGAAAAGGAAGCCCAAGGGATAGCAATCTCGACACTCCAAGAAGTATCTTGATCGGTCGGGTCATTGAGCGTCCCTTGAAGTTGAACGGCCGACTTAAGGCCTGCAAACTCCCAGCTATTGTCAGCACCGCTGGCGTCTTTGTAAGGACGCGGCATAAACAAGTCCCAAGTTGTATTGAGCGCATTCAGCTCAAGCTCAAAATACTCGTGGTTGTCGCTATTGGGATCTATGAAAACTTCGAAATCGTTATCTTGAAAGATGACGGCATCGTGTTGCGTAATGACCCCTTGAAGATGTGGCTCAAAAAGTTCGGCTGCAATGTAGAAATGGTCTTTATCCCAAAGCATCTTTGCTCGAGTTCGAAACCTGGGCTTTGGCCTCTTCTCCCCTTCAATATCAACGAAGTCTTCGGTCCAGGGGGCCGACGTCCATGATGGCTCATCTAGCTTTCCGTCTATTTGAAGCGGTACGGCTGTGATGCCGCAAACGTATCCATTGGGCACGATTCGCTTCATGTGCTCCCAATCCCCTTCTTGCGCCGAAGCGATGCCTTCGAGGCCGAAGCAAAGGAAAGGGATTAGCAGTTGCGCGTTGCGAATTAGACGCGATCGAAAAGTCCGCATTGTGGTAATAGATCCTGTCTGGGCCAAGAAGTGACAGCCAGAATCATAATTGATTGGCCGCAGATTGGCTAGCATCACAGAAACCGTCACCAAAGCGGTCGTGACTTGGGGCTATACGCGTCCATAGAGTGGGCCGAAGTTCTGACACGCTCGGAAGTCCGCGGATTCCATATCGGCGGTACCGAAAGCATTCCAAGCGCTAGGCCGAAACACTCGGTCATCGCCGATGTTGTGCATGTAAACGGGAATTCGCAGGATGGACGCAAGCGTGATGAACAAGTGACCAACGTGGCCAGCCGTCATCACGCAATGATTCGCGCCCCAATGGTTCATGACTTCGTAGGTCGACGTGAACACGCCCTTACCAGTTAACGTTGGTGCGAACCAAGTCGTCGGCCAAGTCGGGTTGGTGCGCATGTCCAAAACATCATGAACTCTATCGGGCAACTCGACGGTAAACCCTTCGGCGATTTGCAGAGCGGGACCGAGTCCGGAGACTAAGTTGATGCGAGTCATCGTCGCATGCATTCCACCGCGAGTGCGATAACGTGTGCTCATTCCGCCACCTGGAAAATACTCGGTGATCGATGGATGCCAAGTCGTCGCCTTTAAGCACTTTTGGACTTCATCGTCGGTGATCTCCCAAAACGGTTTCATCGTCGGCTTGCCGTCGCGACCGGTCTGCTGGCCGGTTCCGTCGAGTGTTGCAGGGCCAGAATTAATCAAGTGCAGCAAACCATCCGAGGCAGCCCCATCGAGTTTGTAACCATCACAAGCCGACGCAACCGCATCGGGGCTCCAATAGGTTCGTAAATCCGCAAAGACTTGGGCTGTGTTGGTTAGCAGGTGGCCGAACAGCATCGTGGCTGCGTTGAGCGCGTCGTTTTCGGTCGCGACAATGTACGGCGCTCGTTTGCCATTCCAATCGAACGAGGTGTTGAGGATCGCTTCGAGAAAATCGCCGTTGGGGAAATGATCGGTCCATTGACGTTGGCCTTGAAAGCCCGAAGCGATCGCTTGGTGTCCTTGCCCCTGCTCCTTCCATCCCATCTCTTTCAGCTTCGGACTGCCGACCATCAGATCGCGAGCAATCAAGGTCATCTTCACACTGTCCGACCATTCACTATCTAGTTGTTCACGAGATCGTTTACCACCTTCACCGTTGTAGTCGTCGCCTTCGGGGCAGTTTTCCTTAACCCAAGCGAGTGCCTTTTCGTATTCGGCATTGTCATATTGGCCTTTGCTCATCCGCCCGATGAACTCGCTCATGTCAATGTCTTCGACTCTCATGCCGAGCCACTTTTCCCAGAACGCGTAATCGACCATGGATCCGGCGATCCCCATCGACGTACCGCCCATCGAGAGATACGCTTTACCTCGCATCAATGCGACCGCCAAACCGCAACGCGCGAAGTCAAGGATCTTAGCTTGTACGTCCGCAGGCATGTTGGCATCGCCCGCGTCCTGCACGTCGCGTCCATAGATGCCGAACGCCGGGATACCTTTTTGCGTGTGCCCGGCTAAAACTGCGGCGAGGTAGACCGCACCCGGACGGGCCGTTCCGTTGAAGCCAAAGACGGCTTTGGGTCGCAGCGGATCCATGTCCATTGTCTCCGATCCATAGCACCAGCATGGTGTCACGGTTAATGAAACACCTACGTTTTGCTTGCGAAACTGGTCGTCGCAAGCAGCGGCTTCGCGGACACCACCGATGCAGGTGTCTGCGATCACGCACTCGACAGGTAGGCCGTTGGGATAGCGAACATTGTTGGCGATGAGTTCGGCGACTCGTTTTGCCAAGTTCATCGTTTGGTCTTCGAGCGATTCACGGACCCCGCCGAGACGGCCGTCAATCGTGGGTCGAATACCAATTTTAGGAAGGTCGCCTTGGAAAATCGTTGGAGAAGTCTGTGTGGGTTTCATTTATGGGTTCTGAGTCTTCGTGAATGTAAAACTCCGTAGCGTCGTTATAGGACGTAGGAATAATAAGTCGTTATAGGACGTAGCAATAATAAAGAGTGTAGCAAAAGTGATCGTTAAGAGTCGGGTCGTTGTCTCACAGTTTGCTGAGACCAGCCACAGCACCATGCTTGTCATAGTCAATGCGGATCGCTTGACCGTTAGCATCGGCGCAGAATTGATTGTCGTGGTTCGCTCCGCGAACCAACGTAGGTTCGCGGATAGGCTGTGAAGGTATTCGATATTTGGATTTTCAGCGAAGCCCGCGAGTGATTTTTTTGTTTTTCGGGCTAGCTTCTGGTCTGGATTGGTTGGGCCAAGCCTAGTTTTCGATCATTGGGTGCTCCCTGAAACC
>JANMLD010000397.1:0-5434 GCA_031372345.1 Pirellula sp. | reverse complement strand
CCCGACCAAAAGAAAAAGCAGTTGCTCGAACCAGAACGCATGGCCATCAATACCGTCATCCAAGGCTCCGCGGCCGACATGATCAAGCTAGCCATGATCGCGTTACAGAAAGAAATGAAGTCGCTGGATTGGCCTGCCCGCATGCTGTTGCAAATTCATGACGAGTTGATCTTTGAAGTGCGAGATGACTACGTGAATCAGCTTGCGACGGTGGTTCGCGAGGTCATGACTACAGTCATGACGCTGAGCGTGCCACTCAAGGTGGATCTGAAGCATGGTGGCAGTTGGGCAGCGTGTGAGCTGTTATGACCAGTGCACAACAACTTCATTCGCCATTGGTGATTGGCGTGGTCGGTGGGATCGCCAGCGGCAAGAGTCAAGTCACTCGATTGTTGGGCGAAATGAATGCCACCATCATTTCCGCGGATGAAATTGCGCATCGCGTTTTGCGGGAATCAGATGTCGTTGATGCATTAGTGAACGTTTTCAGCCATGAGATTCTAAGTGAAAGAGGCCTCCAGCTTGATGGTTCTCGCGTCATCGACCGCAAAAAGGTAGGTTCACTGGTCTTTGGCGATTCAGCGGACAGCAAAACGAAGCTCAAGAAGCTCGAAGCGATTGTTCATCCAAGAATCCGGCAGATCGCCCGGTCCGAATTGGACTCACTTAAAAAAGAAGCAGCTGTCCGAATGATTATCCTCGACGCGCCTCTTCTCATCGAGGGTGGATGGCTACCGTATTGCGATCGAGTGATCTTTGTCGATTCGCCTGATGCCTTGCGAAAACAGCGGGCGATGGAGCGAGGCTGGACCGCTCAAGAATGGAGCGATCGGGAATCGGCTCAATTGAGTTTGTCTGAGAAAAAACTGCATTCAACGGACATGTTGGTGAACGCTGGAACGCTGGAGCAGCTCAAGAAAAATGTTTTAGCATTGGTGGCAAGCTGGTCGCCTGCCTGATCTCTCCGCTTTTCAGAAAAAATGCGAGCGGCTTTCTAACACTTGGCTTCTCGAATCCATATACTGTAAATTCACAACTCGGGAGGGTGAGGCTCCTGCCGAACCATTGCGTCGCCAAGCTCGGCAGGAGCCTCGCCCTCCCGTTGTTTTCAAACGCACATGCGTCGAAACGATGTTTACATGGGTGGCCTCGCCCTCCCGTTGTTTTTCCCCCTTCGGTTCCATTCCCTCTTAAAGGTTTTTCATCATGCGAACGTTTTTTGGCTGTGCCATGGTTGCATTTGCAACTTGTTTTACGTTAATTCCCAGTGCGGCTTTGGCCGAAGTTCCAAAGGTCGGTGATACGGCTCCGGATTTTGAAATGAAAGGCAGTGACGGCAAGACGTACAAAACCAAGGATTTTGTAGGCAAAAAGGCGGTCATCATCGCTTGGTTCCCACGAGCCTTTACGGGTGGATGTACCAAGGAATGCAAGTCGATGAAAGAGTCTGGGGACTTGCTCAAGAAATACGATGTCGCGTACTTCACCGCCAGCACCGACCCCGTCGACAAGAACGCCGATTTTGCAAAGAGTCTGGAACTCGACTACCCGATCCTTTGCGATCCGAAAGGCGAAAACGCGAAGAAGTTCGGTATTCTAAGCGCCGACGGCTCGAAAGCTGGACGCACTACGTTCATCATCGGCAAAGATGGAAAGATTCTCGCCGTCGATTCCAAAGTCAATACCGAGAATCACGGGAAAGACTTGGCCGAACAAATGGAAAAGCTGGGCGTAGCCAAGAAGAGTGACAAGTAGCAAGGCGAGCGGCAGCATTGATCATACCGGTTGGGAGAGGCCACCTCTGTAAACATCATCAGTTCGACCATGCGCAACAAATTCATTGACCGGGAGGGTGAGGCTCCTGCCGAACCATGGCGGTGCCAGCTCGGCAGGAGCCTCGCTCTCCCATTGGAATCCTTGGCAGGTAGTTTTTACTCTGCCGCTAGCCAAAGATGTGTACAGTTTGCTCGTGTGGCATGTGGCTGAGCGAGGCCCTCGCTCAGGATTCACAAGTAACCCGCGGAGCGAAGGGCCTCGCTCTGCAACTTTCATCGCACCCACGCTCTAACTTCGTATTCAATTTGCTCATGCTCGATATCGTCGTGGGCCATAAGCAAATCTTGGACGGCGGCAATCGCCGACCAAACCCGGTCGTCGGACATCGATCGATGCAGCTTTGCAATCAATTGTTCTATCATCTCCAGGCATTTCACGTCGCTGGTAGCGCGCGGGCGAGCAAGCGTCCAAGCTTGTTGCCAATCGAGGCTCCACTCGGGAACAAAGCCTGGGTGCAGCGGTTCGCTTCGATAAATCATTTCGGCCACTGGGCCTGCAAGCATGACCGAAAGTTCGTCCGCGAGGCGCCGCGGTCCTGGCCATTGGATATCGACTTTGCCGAAGAAACTATCTTCCTCCGGCGACACGGACGCATGGCAAGCTCGCGCGCCACAGAGCACTGCCATGACGCAATGCCCCGCTTCATGGTAGGCAGTTCGAGCCAGCTCTTCGTCGTCGCTGCAATCGTCTGAATCGAAATGGGAATTGCTGCGAGATTTGGTCATTTGGAGTCCACGTGCGCATCGGGACCGTCGAACGCGCAGTTAGGAAGTGCTGCTTTTAAGAGCCCGACAGACTTGGATTCGCTACGAAATGCAACTGTTATCAGTCGTGGTAACGATTGTAGACAGGCGATTCCATCCGAAGTTAAAGTGATCTCCCCCACGTAAAGTGTCTCGAGCTTTTGCAAGCGAACGAGTAGTTTTGCGTTGGTGTCATCCAACACACAGCCAGGATAAATAAGTTCGCGAATGTCAGTGTAGTCTTGACACACGCCAACGAGGTCAATTCGCTGACGAGTATTTTTTCCGTAGACGACATTGTGCGGTAAGCGACTCAAATCGGCAGTGACCGGTCCCTTTGATTCGTCAAAGAAGATCTCTATGCCTAGAAAATTCCTGGGGTCTGAACTATCGGATTCGAACGAAAGGTGCTTGAGAGCAATCTTACTGCTCTGAAACGCGTAGTTCGGAACAATTGTCTGCTCCGGAGTGGCGACCGGAGGTGCCAAGGCAAGTGATTGGACAATGGTTTCAGAAGTTCGATTTGAAAGAAACTTTATCGAAGCATCCGCAAAACACAAATGGAACCCATCTGGCCAAGCTCCATAACTTCCTTTGCCTTGATTGAATGGGAGCTTTAAGGGTCTCCAGTTAAAGGGATATCCCCACGGCTGAAATCTTCCGTCGACCTCACCGACCATCCAGCTATTCGACAATCCGGAGGTCATCTCCTCGAACCGCACGGAATGCGATCTGTGGAAAACGTTGGGGTTTCCCATGTAATGTATGAGCCAATAGCCCTCTATCGTGAACGAATCCGCAACACCTGGAATCTGAAGACCACCTAATTGATCTCGCATGAGGTGACGATTCCTCACCGAATCCCAAGGGTGGTCTTTTCGCAATCGCGAATAGAGTTGCGATTGATCGATCGCTGCGATGGAATGCGTTACCCAACCATGCAAGACATGGCCGCCTTTATCAAAGTTCGCTCCTATTGGAAGTCGTTTCCAATAGTCTTCGTACGTCAGCAGCGACAACGCGATTTGCTTCAGGTTGTTGTTTGACTGCATCTTCCTCGCTGCAGTTCTAGCTTGCTCGACCGCAGGGAAAACGATGGCTAGAGCTATGACAACGCAGAGCAGCAAAACTACACAGCCAAGTCGACCACCCACCCAGCTCTTTGGAGTGGGATTTAGAAAATCGGTACCATTTGTTTTCTCCATGGCTGTCAAGCTGTGCGGGACAGTGTTGTGAAAAACCGAATGATCCGCGGGCCAAACCTGCGGGATTTGGTTCAATAGCTTACGGATTTTGGTGGCGAACAGCGAGAAGCGTCCAATGCTCCATCTATTTTATTACTTGACGAGATCGATCGGCTTTATCAACTGATCTTTAAAGAACGTTGCCGGCTTGAATCCGAAATTGCTCGGTACATATTTATCGGAGACGGTAACGCTAGCCTTTTCAGAAATCTTGCCCTCCATACCAGTCATCCAGTAAGTGGCATTCACCACCAACCGTCGTAAGTCTTCATTTGAAAAGTCGTTAGCGGCCCCCATCGTCGTGCAAAACAACTTGCCAGACTTTCCGCCCGGCATTTGATAGTCTTTGGTCCAAGCCAATGGCATCATAGGATTGTTTTTTGGGCCCTCAAGCGGCGGGTCGGTCGGCATCATGCCCTTCACGACTTGACCTTGCAGCAATACCGTCGCCGTGCTCGGCAAATGCACCACACCATAGACATCGGATGGACCGAAGACATCGCTTACACCTTTGAGAATTGGTGAGGCTTTAGCCGCATCAGGAATGATACCCCGCGTCGCTTGCGAAGCGTGATCGCCATGGTGCGAAACCCACGTCTCGCCAACGATCTGTTGACCAAAGCCCCCTTCCCACTCCTTGCTATTGAAGGCCCATTTCTTGTACGGGGACTTGGAATCGCCGGGGAAGTTAAAAGGATGCGTTGACGTTCGCAGTGCAATAAACGGTTTGCCCTCCGTAACAAACTTCTCGAAGTGTGCCATCTGCGAATCGGGCAAGCCTCGAAAGCGCAAGCACATGGTCATCCCAACCGCGTCATCGAGATGGTGCAAACCCGGAATATTGGATTGGAAGTTTGGATCAACCGTTTGTGTGTCTGGATTGATTGAAAACAACACAACGCAATCAAAGCCATGTTGTTCGGATAAGATTTTGCCCAACATAGGCATGGATTCTTCGGAACGGTATTCTTCGTCGCCCGAAATCAGAACGATTTTTTTCCCCTTGCCCGGCAGGCTTGCATCGGCAGCACCCGGCATGACAACCCACGAAGTGTTGGTAGAGCCCACGCCAGACCCAGGAGGTGTCTGCCCCGCGACCTGACCGAGTATTTGGAACGAGAAAATAGCTAGAAGTGAAAAGAAGGAAAGTGGACTCAGGAATGGTTTTCTCATAGTGAAGCTCTACAGAGTTCGTACTTGTGGACGAGCGAGGCCCTTCGCACGTTTTTTTACTACCAATGCCGAGCGAGGGCCTCGCTCAGCTACAAAACCATGCTCAGCCACAAAAAAGCTGAGCATGTAGCAAGTGCCACACGGGAGCTATTTAACCGGTTCGCTTTGCTTTCCAGCTTCGATGGCGAAGAGTCGGTTTCGATTGGCAATATAAATCGTGTCGTTGGCGGCGACTGGAGTGGTGTATAGTGCCGATCCAAGATTGATTTCATCGATTTTATTGATCTTTTCTCCGCCTTCTAGCTTGAAGATCGTTATGTCTCCATCTTCGTCCCCGATATAGACCTTGCCGTCGGCGATTAATGGGGAAGCCCATGAAGAGGCAAGCATGTCGTACGTCCAATGGGCTACGCCTGTTTTGGCATTCAAGCAATGCAG
>JANMLD010000360.1:0-28933 GCA_031372345.1 Pirellula sp. | reverse complement strand
CATCATTCTCATTGCTAGCAAACAGGGCTGTTTGCACTCTACAGTCGATTGAATTACAGTGGCGTGCTACGTCGAGGGGCGAAGTGAAAACTACCAATCATAACCCGATACGTAAGTGAGGGACCTGCGAAATTGTCCCTCGCTTACGCTTCGGGTTGGGATACTGCAATCTGCCGCTCGCCTAAAGCCAGCTCCACGGCGTGGAACGCCGTGCCACACTAAATCACAAGTTGCGTTTGGCTTCATCCACCATGTACATGGTGTTGCAACCTGGGCAGCTTAGATACCATTCGTAGTAGTATTTCTGACCGGGCTTGTGCGTCTTGGATTTGGTAGGTTTCTTGACGATTGGGGTGCCGCATTTGCGGCAAGGCTCACCGGCTTCCTTGTGCGTTACAGTGCTCGCGCCCGCGGAATCGTGGGCGGACGTAGCTTTGGGAAATGGTGCAAGTCCAATGCCTGGAACCGTGCCACCATTGGCTTGAATCTCTCGAATGTACCCTTCGTCAGGCACCGTGTCGTACGACTTTGCAGCAGCCACCGCCAGTTCATCACAGCGTTCATTTTCTGGGACCCCCGCGTGCCCCTTAACCCACTTGAAGCGGACTTTATGCTGAGAATAGATTGCGAGAAACCTGGCCCATAAATCCGCATTTTTTGCTTTTTCGGATTTGGTACGGTACCAGTTGTTTTTGCTCCATCGCAAAACGGACCCCTTCTCAACCGACTCAACAACGTATTTTGAGTCGCTATACAGAGTGACGCGGCATGGCTTGGTCAACGCTTCCAATCCAACGATGACCCCCATCAATTCCATCCGGTTGTTGGTTGTTCGATGAAATCCCCCGGAGAGTTCTTTGCGATGTTTGCCGGCCAGCATAACGACGCCGTAACCGCCAGGGCCAGGGTTCGGTTCCGCCGCGCCATCGGTATAGATCGTAACATGGCTCAAGGCGGCGTGTTCCGAAGTTGAAGATTCATCAGCCATATCAGCCATGTCCCGATCCATTCATCCTGTTCCTCATTCCTAAAAACCACCCCACCCTACTCCTACTCCTACTCCTACTCCTACTCCTACTCCTACTCCTACTCCTACTCCTACTCCTACTCGTGCTCCTACTCGTGCTCCTGCTCCTGCTCCTGTTCGTGTTCGTGTTCGTCAGGGTTTGCTATTTGCTATTTGCTATTTGCTATTTGCTATTTGCTATCTGCTATCTGCTATCTGTTATCTGTTATCTGTTATCTGCTATCTGCTATTTGCCATTCCGCAGCGTCTAAAGTCCGGCCGCGAGCGGTCCGTAAATCGGTCGGTGCTTGGTATACCCTCCGTCCGTAGTTAGAACTTCTCCGGCACACCAACATTCATTTGCCCAAAAATACATGGTGGCCGCAGAAATGTGTTTCGGCTCCGTGAGTGCTCCCATCGGCATCGCTTCTGCTACTGCTTCCAATCGACCAGCGCTAATCGGATTCTGTGCTGCCATGGGGCCACGCAGCGGCGAAGGTGCGAGGCCATTCAAAATGACGCCGTACTTCTCGACGAAGTGCCGAGATTGCAGTCGCAGAAAATTGAGCAAGCCACCTTTGGACTCTTCGTAGGCCGAACTAGCCCGCCCCTCTGCTCCAACCGTGGCTGAGGTCGAGAGAACGATAACACCTCGCGAACCGTGCACAAACGAGCCGGTTTTTACACCGTGTTTGATTACGTTGTGGGCACCCCAGAGATTGACTTCACAAGCTCCCATAACATCTTCTTTGGTCAAATCCTCAGGCGCTGTCAAGGGCTTTGGGGAAATTCCGGCGGTATGCATAAAGTATTGGATTCCAGGATGTCGCAGGAAGAACTCATGAACCGCTTCTTCGCTCGTAATATTGACTGACTCGGCCACGACTTCCGTTGCACCGTTGGATTGCTGGGATACCGAGCTCGCAAAATCAGCCAAAGTCATTTTGGTTGTGCCCACCCCAATGGTGGTCGAGTGATCGACCAGAATCAGCTTTTTGAGCTTGAGCCATGGGATTACGTTCGAAGCCATGTGTTGGCCCATCAATCCAACACCAATGATTAAGGCTGTAGCATTGTCGCGATAGCTGAAAGGCAAGGGAGGCAAGTTGAAAAACTCCTCGTAAAAGTCCTGTGGATACTTGAATACCTTTATAGCTTAACGGTTGGTCCTTTTTTGTGGTAGCTTGGGTGGCCAGGCCCGTGGCCGACGCTGGTAGCGTCGGGATGGATGTTGTCAGCATGGCGGCGCGGTCGGCATGGATGCTGTCAGCATCCGCCACGAATGGTTGTGGGGTAGGATGGTGAAATGATTTTGCACATTGACATGGATGCGTTTTACGCGTCCGTCGAGCAGCGCGATGATCCATCGCTGCTGGGGAAGCCCGTCGTTGTCGGAGGCTCGGCAGAAGGTCGCGGAGTCGTGGCTGCCTCGAGCTACGAGGCACGCAAATTTGGCATTTATAGCGCCATGTCGGCACATCGCGCCAAGCAACTTTGTCCCCATGCGATCTTCATTCGTCCCCGCATCGACTATTACGCGGCCATTTCGCAACAACTTCGCCAAATCTTCGAAGAATTCACTCCGTTGATCGAGCCACTTTCACTGGATGAAGCCTTTCTCGATGTGACTGGCAGTGAGAGCCTACTCGGCTCGGCAATTCAAATGGGGCGGCAAATCAAATCGCTTGTCCTAGAACGACTGCATTTGACGGCATCCGTTGGCGTCGCGCCCAACAAGTTTCTGGCGAAGATTGCAAGCGATCTTGAAAAACCGAATGGTTTTGTCGTGGTTTTACCCAACCAAATCCAGTCGTTTTTGGACCCGTTGCCCGTGGGGAGAATTTGGGGCGTCGGCAAAGTCACGGCCCAAGTTTTCAAGCGAATTTCCATTTCGACTATTGGGCAATTGCGTCAACTGTCACGCGAGACGCTGCACGACCTGTTTGGGTCGTCAGGAGAGCATTACTGGCAGCTTTCACATGGGATCGATGCTCGGCCAGTTGTGCCTGACCGCGAGGCCAAGTCGATTTCTAACGAAACCACCTTTGCCGAAGACATTTGCGATAGGGATGACCTCAAGGCATGGCTTGTCACTTTGGTGGAGCAAGTGGCGCGACGATTGAGAAATCACAACCGTTTGGGCCGCACGATTGAGCTGAAAATCCGCTTCTCCGATTTCACGTCGCTGTCCCGATCGCTGTCGCTGAGCAGTCCAACGAACATCACCAGCGAGTTGATGGAAGCGGGGCTCGAGCTACTCTGCAACCGGTTACCAAAAAATCATTTGCCGGTCCGATTGATAGGTTTCGGCGTAACGAATTTCGAGCAATCGGACATGATTCAAATGCAGTTGTTTGATGAGTCGGAACGGGAACAACAACGCTCGTTGGACAAGGTCGCCGACGAGATCGCCAAGAAGTTCGGCAAAAATGCACTTCATCGTGCAGCCGGAATCAGGAAGTCGATGGACACGGACCGCGAGTCGCGGAGCGACGTCGCCCACGGTTAATCCACCAAACCAAGTCCAAACAGAATCATTCCAATCCCGATCTTAAATGCATCTTCGCGAACGTAGCCTCGACACTGCATGGAGTGTTTGCTCTCCATGGCACAGCTAATATCGTTGGGGGAAAATAGCATTACGGTTCGCCCCTTCCATTCCAAAGCAAGAATCTCGGCCGGGCCTTCTCGTTTGGCCTGTTTCAGATCAGAACCTGGATTGGACGGGTCGATTAAGGAGACGTTTCCAAGATCAAAGATTAGTGGTTTCTTGGGATCCACCGTTCGCCAAGTCGATTCAGGCAACGCCTTGGCAAATTCCACCCGAACGCTTTCCAAAAAATCCGGCGAAGCACAAATGGCATCCCCCAAAACGAAGCCGCCTGTTTCAAAGTGTCGTCTTAACCCAGCTGCTTCGTCTGCGGTGAACGCAAATTTGTTCCTGCCATGAATGTAAAGCAGTGGATACTTTTGGACTTCAGGACTCGTGAGCGAAACCATCGGCGTCTTGCTTTCAACCAGCGCGTTGGTCCTGTTGTGATACACTTCCAGTAAATTCGAGACGGCTTTCGTGGCGTCGTCCGCTCCCCCACTGTGCATAATTTTGCCGATGGCCAGCGATCCGCGATCCAGTGGCTGCCGGTTCTTTTGAGCTTGAACGATTTGGACCGTTTCTAGTTTGTCCTTGAGTTCGCGGCCAGTTGCATATGCAGAAACATTCACGCCAAGTTTTACGGCATTAAGGATATCTGCATCCACGGTTGGCCCATATTTTTTAGTTAGTCCGTACGGTCGAGCGAGCTCCCACCGACACGATAAGCTGATTGGCGAATAGATCACGCTGGTTCGACAACACGCATCCAAACCATACAACCAGAACTCCTTCGGCAACGCCTTGGGGTCAACTCGGGTTTCGGCGGCCCATATCGGATGACTTGGAGGGAGTTTTTGCAAAGGTTTATCAAAAATCTTCTCCATTTCGCTTCGAAACGATTTTTCAAAATCTTCTCCTTTGCAGCCATCGCCGTTGCAAGCCTCTGCGAAAATGAATCCGTTCTGTTCGACGTAGTCTTTCAGCAGTTTTCGCTGAGTGTCATTGAGTTTGAATTCTCGCGAGCCGCTAATGAAAAGAATGGGGGTCTCGAGCAACGAGGCAAGGTCCGCTTGTTCCAGCTTTATCGATTGCCAAGCCAATTCCCTTTTCCAGACCAATTCGATTTGGCCGGTTAGGTTTTGAATCGACCGTCGATGGTGTTGCCAGTCGTTGTCATTTCCAAATTGCAAGTGTCCGATGACGACTTGGCGTTTGCCTTTGCTTAGGAACAAAAGGGCCATGGCGGATGTAGAAACTTCATCAGCACCATCTCGAAAAGAGCCTCCCAACTGTTGAGTCTGAAGCAGGAATTCGACACCTTCGCGATACCAATCGTGTTTCCCTATGAAGCGTTGCCCTGTCAGTCTTCCAACGCGTTCCAAGGCATAGAGATAATAGAGAGTGTAACCCGCGCCGCCGGGATTATGGTTGACGGCGAACATATTTGCCAACGCTTGGACTGATTTCTCTAGTTGGAATCGACTTTTTTGCACGCCATCCGCTTGGGTTCCACAGCAACGAATTTGATCGCTTCCTGCACTGGCATCGGTACCGCTCGAAGCATCCTGCAGGATGATCATCGACGCGATGCCCGCGCACGTCATGCTGCCTGTTGTTCCCGATCCGCTGTAGCCCCATCCTTCATTTCTATTGAGTCCATTAATCCAATACTTCTCGCACTTCCCAAATACTTTTTCCGCATTCGGGATGGCAATGCCCACTTTACTCGCTTCCCACAACGCGAGGACGGCGAACTGGGTGTTGGACTCATCCCCACCTCCCGGTGAATCGCCGTATGACCAACCGCCGCTCTCGGACTGTTTCGAGACGAGCCAATCGACAGTCTTTTGGATTTTGTTTTTATCCTTGGCTGGTTCCGCAGCACAGAGTACCATCACCTTCAGACCCGCTTCATAGGTTTTACGAGGCTCTCTATCGCGAATGAAGTTGAGAGCTCGACTGATTTCTGGCGATTTTGGGCTCTTGCCTGCACTGAGCAACGCGAGAGTAACCAAAGACGTCTGGCCAGTTCCATATTCCGGCCAACCCGCCCATGAGCCCGCGCGTTGGCCATCCTTTTTTTGCTCATTGACCAAAAAGGAAACACACTTTTCTATGGCCGCCGCGACATTTGCTGGTGTGGCCTTCTTGTTCTGAGCGAACGCACTGCCAGTCAAGACAACAACAAGTAACGAGGTCAATGCTAAGATGGTTATGCGCATTTTTGCATGTCATTCCTAATGGAGTTGAGACCCATGTGAATTCAGATTTTTCGGAAGGGCTCCTTCAGAACCGATGCTGATTGGGAGGGTGAGGCTCCTGCCGAACCATGGCGGTGCCAGCTCGGCAGGAGCCTCGCTCTCCCTTTTCCATACTCCCTTTTCCATACTCCCTTTTTTGTACTTTCCGTATGCCGACTATTCAATTTTAGAGAACGCAATCCCTATCCTATACAGCCTCGTACGTTTTCTTCGCAAACAGGTGCGATGATGCCCCGTTCGGTAACGATGGCGGTGATCAGTTCCGCCGGTGTTACGTCGAAAGCGGGGTTGTAGACATCGACTCCGCTCGGGGCGGTTTGTCTACCAAAACCGTTGGTGATTTCTTCGGCTTTGCGTTGCTCAATGGGAATCGCATCGCCACTTACGATCGATAAATCAAACGTGCTTCGCGGAGCCGCTACGTAGAATGGGATGTTGTGGTACTTGGCCAAGATGGCAACTCCATAGGTACCAATCTTATTGGCCGTATCGCCCCTAGCGGTAATGCGGTCGGCGCCTACGATGACAGCTTGGATTCGGCCTTCTCGCATCACTTGCGCAGCCATCGAATCGCAAATCAAGGTGCATGGCACCTGCCGTTGTTGCAATTCCCAAGCGGTCAATCGAGAACCCTGCAACAACGGTCGCGTCTCGTCTGCATACACGTGCAAATTCTTGCCTTGGTCCTGCGCCGTGAAAATCGCAGCCAAGGCCGTGCCGTATTCTGAGGTCGCAAGCCCACCGGTGTTGCAGTGAGTCAGTACACCTGAGTTATCGTCGAGCAATTGAGCTCCGTATTCGCCAATGGCGTGGCACATTCGGCGGTCGTCGTCGTGGATCAGCCGCGATTCGCGGAGCAATGCTTGTGCGATATCAGCTCCAGAAGCGACGTTGGGATTCCGATTCACAACGCTTCGCATTCGATCCAAAGCCCAAAACAGGTTTACGGCGGTCGGTCGGCTGGTCGCCAAATAATCACAGGCTTGCAAGGCTTCGACGCAAGTCTGGCTGACTGATTTGCCTTCGCGGACACTATTTTGAACGCCAAGTACAACGCCGTATGCGGCCGCGATTCCGATCGCAGGTGCACCTCGCACGCGGAGCATCACGATCGCTTCGAAGGCCTCTTCTATCGTTGAAATGGAGAGTACCTTGAGCTGCAACGGAAGAAGCGTTTGGTCGATTAATTCCAGTTTCCCGTGGATATCACCCGACCATTTCACGGAAAAAACGTGTTGAATCGGGAGTTGCGCGACCGTCATTCTGGTTTCGATTCCATGGTTATTGCTGATTCCCCATCTGCGAACGGTTCAAGCAGGAGTTTTTGAACGCTCTGCACTAGTCGGTCCATGGCAAAGGGCTTGTGGATGTAGTCATCAGCACCGAGCATTCGAGCATAGGTTTGATGGCGTTCGCCTTCATTGCCAGTCACCATGATCACACGTACACCCGTTCGTTTACTGCTTCGCAAATGTTCCAGCACAAGAAAACCGCTGCGGCCGGGCATCATCATGTCGAGCACCATCAAATCGGGATTTACGGTCGAAATGGCTGCAACTCCCTGATTCCCATCCGGCACGTGCGTGACTTCGTACCCTAATTTTTGCAAGGCGAATTTAACGGGCTCGGCTATCTCAAAGTCATCGTCCACAATCAAAATGCGCGGCGAACGGTTTTCGGTTTGCCAACCAGGAGCTATAGGCATAGTTCAACAATCAAGGTGGGATGAAAGCTGACGGTTACGAATCGTTCAGCCTCTGAAACAAACTGAATTATAGCAGGAAAAAAGCAAGGCGATGCGGTGGAACTCTACAACGGCGCGTGGATTTGTCAGGGAGCGTAAATTTGTCATTAGTTATCTGTCATTTCTCATTTCTCATTTCCTAACGGGTAAACGAACGGCACTAGCTGTGGATCTTGGTTACATTTGCTTTGCAGTTTTGACAGCACGAAGTCTGCATTGCTTTCCGCACCCCGCGCTTCGGCATAATTCGGAGCAGGTGAAGTTCCGGAGCGCAGCAACTGTCTGCCGATATGGTTTCCTGACGGAGTCTTTGGCATGGCATCGGCGAGTTTGATGATGCGTACCGCAATGACAAATAACTAATACCAAATAACTAATGACAAATTTTCCGTCACCAATCTCATCCTACAACAATTCCTTCGGCGAAAACATTGCTCGACTCGCTTTTCAATCAAAGCACGATTGGTTGCGTCCACCATTGTTTCCAAGTCCAGCCAGGTGGCGGAATGACTGGGATGGCTGTCCACCAAGGCATTTCCTTGAGATCGCGTGGGGGGGAGGCGGGCACCTCGTCTGGACGCGTAGCTTTTGGTGGTTCGGCCAAAGTCCAGCCAGACGGAGGCGGGGCCAGGTTGAGCACTTGATGATGTTCCCGTTGACGCTGTTCAATCCAGGTCAGCGTTGAAAAAGTAGAATCGCCCGGCAAAAAAGTATTCGCATGCTTCAAGCGGTCTCGAGCCAGCTGGAAGTCCTCCTTCGCAACGGCGGCCAAGCTTAAATTGGTCCAAGCGGCAGTATTCCAAGGGTGCAACGAGGCAGCTTCTTGCCACTCGACCTCGGCAAGATCCCAGCGTCCTTGGCGGGCAAAACCGTTCCCTTTCCGGATTTGGGAGGAACCTTGCATAAACCATGGCAGGTCTAGGATAGCGTCAACGGGTTCGGTCGACGGTGCAACCAAGCCCCAAGATTGACGGGCAGAAGCCATTAAGACGCGACCGCCGCCGCCTTCAGACGGCATGTTCAAGTCGGGAAACTGCTTTTCGGCCTGCAATCGATCCATCGCCAACGTTTGCTCCTTAACTCTCTGCCCGCTATTTACATCGGTTACCACCCAATGGACGGAAAGACTTTCCACTTTTTCTTTCGGCTTGAAAATGCGAAACCTAGGCTTTTTTTTGGGATCCGGCAGAGGTGTGTCTAGATCGTCGTTAAGTATGTGACCTTGCAATAGGTAATCCATTCCAGCTCGACGTGCAGCGCTCAGAGTCGCCATGTCATTAGGTTGGTTGTCGTAGGAGACCAACTGAATACCACCCACTTGCTCGAGCTCGGTGGGATGCAACGCAGCCAACAACGGATTGGGCTGAGGTTGTGCCAGTTTCATTGCGTTTTGAAGGCGTTCTGCGGCGTTAGGATTGCCTCCGATAGGTGCGACCGCAATCCGAACGAATCCACCTTTTGAAACCTTCGATGCCTTCCATGTTCGCATCGGGGCTGACATATGGCATCCAGCAACGTTAAAAAGAAGCATCGCCAGCAAATGGATCGAGCCAATCCGCCAATATTTTCCAATGTCGTTAACTTGCATAGTGCCATCCTCAAACCGGACACTAGCGTAAATTCAACCCTTTCAGCAATACGTCTTTCGTGCAACCCTGGGAGTTGCTTGCAGGCTGGTTGAGCCGTAGCCGGTCGAGGCCCTCGACCGGCATCGCTTATCCGGGCACGGGTCGAGAGCCTCGACCGGCTACACTGGGCTATTTGTTCCAGAATCGGTACACTTTCCTTTAGGCGAGCGGCAGTTTGAAATATACCTGCCGAGTCTTCGTTTGGGAGAGCGAGGCTCCTGCCGAGCTTGTTTTTGGCTCGGCAGGAGCCTCGCCCTCCCGGTAAATGCATTTCCGCCGCTCGCCTTAAAGCAGGATTCCCTCTCCAGAACTTGTTGACATGCAATTGAATTACGACCGAAACAGCCTTATCGCAATTATCCGCGAACATGCGCTTCAATTTGGGCAGTTTACGCTGGCCAGTGGCAAACAAGCCTCGTATTACTTGGATTGCCGGATGGTTACACTTCATCCACTGGGTTCAAATCAAATCGCCGCTGGGATGCTTGAGTTGATTATGAGCAACCACTTTGGAGCCATTCCAAACGCTGTCGGGGGGTTGGCTATCGGTGCGGATCCGATCACTGCCTCGGTTGTGGTGCATGCAGGGCTACATAACCAAGATTTGCTAGGATTCATGGTTCGCAAAGAAGCCAAGCAGCATGGAACAGGAAAACTGGTGGAAGGACCGGTTAAGCCGGGCATGAAGTGTGTCATTGTAGAGGATGTTATCACCAGCGGAGGTAGTGCTTTGAAGGCAGCCTCTGCGGCTCGAGACTTTGGATTAGAGGTTATTGGCGTGCTGGGAGTTATTGATCGACTAGAAGGAGGGGAAGCAGCTTTTAAAGCGGCTGGAATCCCACTCGCAACACTGCTTACCATCAAGGATTTCCTGTAGTCATCCCGCCTGCAAAAGTTGGATTTCCGCATTGAAAATTGCACATAACACGCTTGACAAGAGAACAGTCGATACACGCATAGAGGCCCAACTTAGCTAACTTGCAAAACAAGCCCAAATGGTAGTTGACAGCCCGGAAGGATCGAGAGACGCTAAGCGTTCCTAAACCACACACACACACTTCGATACACCAATGGGTGGAGCTAGTCGTGAACCTAGTCATAAAGTCTCAAATAGAAAACATATTCGACGGCGATTGCGCGGTTGAGGACCAACCTTTCCTGCCGGTCGCGACGTGCGAACTCGACCTAACTACAGTGCTTGATATCGACCCAACCGACGTCAGCAACGGCGACATCGGGACCGTAGAGCCAGCCGTGGAGTTTGGAAAGCCGCTTCAAGATTGGTTTGAGATGGCGCTCAAGGTTGAAACCCCGGTCCGAGGATCGGTTCGCGCCTCTTGGGGGGAAGACGAAGACGAAACAGAGGAAGAACCAATCAAAGAGGAGCCGGAAGAAGATGATCCCGATCCTTTTGAGGACTTCGACGAGGACGATTTCGACGATGATTTCGACGACGATTTTGAAGAAGAACTCGACGATGAATACGAAATCGAACCTGCCGACGACGGATTGGTAACGGATCCTGATGCGGACTTAGGGAATGCAGACATCCTCGACGAAGAAGAAGAAATCGGCCCGGATGCCGAAGAAAGTGATTAGGACAAGTGCGATACCCGAAACGGGATGAAAAGTCTATGATTTGCGTCCACTTAACGACGCCTTTCGCTCGACGTGGATTTTGAATCCTCGTATTGCCGACCCTTTTCATCCGACCCCGATTTTAGGTCATGTTTCAAGCTGTCAAGACGGACATCAAATTCCCAAAACTCGAAGACGACGTCCTCGCGTTTTGGAAGCAAAATCGCATTTACGAAAAATCTCTGAAGCTCCGAAAAGGAGCTCCTTCCTTCGTTTTTTTCGAAGGACCTCCAACCGCAAATGGGATGCCCCACCCAGGCCATTGCCTAACTCGGGCCATCAAGGACCTGTTCCCGCGATATCGAACCATGCGTGGCTATCGCTGCGATCGCAAGGCCGGTTGGGATACGCACGGTCTACCTGTCGAAGTCGAAGTCTGCAAAGAACTAGGCATTCACAGCAAAGAAGAAATCGAAGCCTATGGCATCGAAGCCTTCATTCAGCGTTGCCAACAGAGCGTTTGGCGATACATGCAAGAATGGGAACGCATGACCGAACGACTCGGTTTTTGGATCGATCTTTCGCAAGCCTATGTGACTTACCATCAGAGCTATATCGAAAGCGTTTGGTGGTCACTCAAAAACTTCTTCGATCGCGGACTGCTCTACCGCGGATACAAAATCGTGTGGTGGTGGGCACAAGGTGGCACGGCCTTGAGCGCTGGCGAAGTCGGCCAAGGCTACCGCGAAGTCGCTGACCCAAGCGTCTATGTCCGATTTCCACTTGAGGGAGTTGAGAATGTGTCCCTGATTGTCTGGACCACAACTCCATGGACGCTCCCCAGCAACCAATTCGCGGCTGTCAACTCGCAACTCGACTACGCTTACTGCATCGATAGTGAGACCAACGAGACGATCATCATCGCCAGTGCACTGGTGCAATCCCTGGCCGACAAGACCAAGCGAACCCTGACGGTCCAAAAAACAGTAAAGGGGTCAGGCCTCATTAATTTGAAATACGTCCCTCCCTTTCCGTTTTATTACGACCAACAGTCGACCGAAACGGCCGATCTCAAAAGCGGTGGCCAACAACGCCCCTCATGGCGAGTCGTCGATGCCAGCTTTGTCACCATCGATTCCGGTACCGGCATTGTCCACATGGCGCCTCCGTTTGGCGAAGCGGACTATGAAGTACTCGTCGGTGAAAAGGCACGATTCGCGTCTGCGGAACAACCGCCATTGCTCTGTGCGGTTGCTCCGAACGGCCGATTCACCCACGAAGCTCCGGACTACGAAGGGACTTGGGTTAAGGATGCAGATAAGCCGATCACACGACGGCTTCGCGACGAAGGCAAGCTCTGGCACCAAGAACAATACTTGCACGATTATCCGTTTTGTTGGCGAGCAAGCGAAGATCCGCTCATTCAGTATCCTCGCGAGAGTTGGTTCATCCGAACCACTTCGTTCCGCGAGGCGATGCTTGAGAACAACAAAAAAATCGGTTGGCTGCCCGAACATATCGGTACGGGTCGCTTCGGCAATTTTCTTGAATCCAACGTCGATTGGGCTTTGTCGCGAGAACGCTATTGGGGGACACCGCTGCCCATTTGGGTTTGCGATCAAACCGGTCAAATGGAAGCCATCGGTTGCTACGATGAAGTGCTTGCCAAACCTGGCGTAACTGGCATGGAAGTTTGGGAACAAGCCAAGGCCAAGAACCCAGAACTGGTCGACGACCTGCGTGTTCATAAACCGTACATCGACGCGGTTCATTACGATTCACCGTTTGTGACAGGGGCTCGCATGCGTCGCGTCACCGAAGTCATCGATTGCTGGTACGACAGCGGCGCCATGCCATTCGCACAGTGGGGTTACCCGCATCAAAACGCCGAATCCTTCAAAAGCCAATTCCCCGCCGACTTCATTAGCGAAGCGTTGGACCAAACCCGAGGATGGTTTTACAGCCAACTGGCAATCAGCACGATGCTCTTTGACAAAGCAGAGGTCGCGTATCCGCATCCGTTCAAGAACTGTATCGTGCTCGGTTTGATGCTGGCCGAATGGTACGAAAGCAAAGATGGCAAGCAACGTTTTCTCACCGAAGAAGAAGCTCGCGATGCGTTGGGTAGCGACATGGTGGTCAAGACAGGCAAGATGTCGAAGCAACTTCGCAACTATCGCAGTCCGCAAGAGATTTTCGATCGTTACGGCGCGGATGCATTGCGTTGGTATTTATTCGCAAACCAACCACCTTGGAATTCGATCCTGTACAGCGAACGCGCCATCAAAGACAGCATTCCCGAGTTTATCCTTCGGCTATGGAATGTTTTTAGTTTCTTTACCATTTACGCAGAAATCGATGGCTTCAAAGGGCCTTCCGATATCGCTGGCCCATTGGATCAGTTGAATTCAGCGGAGTTCGCACAATCGCCGACCTATCGACCGATCGAACAGCGCAGCGAGCTGGATCGTTGGATGATGAGCGAACTAGCTGCCGCGTGCAAAGACGTAGTCGAGCGAATGGACAGGTACGATAGCTATGGCGCTTGTCAAACCCTCAACGCGTTGGTCGATGCTCTCAGCAACTGGTACGTCCGCCGCAGCCGATCCCGCTATTGGGCCGCAGACAAACAAGCTCCAGATAAGCTCGACGCGTATTGGACACTTTACGAAAGCCTCATCGTCATTGCGAAATTGATTGCACCGTTCACCCCTTTTATTGCCGAAGTTCTTTGGCGACATCTCAAGGGTGAACTGGCCGGTGTCCGCGAGAGCGTGCATTTATGCGACTATCCAGATGGCAGTTTTGCTTCGGCAGATCCATTGCTCAATCAACGCATGGCATTGCTCCGAGAAATCGCATCTCTTGGTCGTTCCGCTCGAATGGAAGCGAAATTGAAAGTGCGACAACCGTTGAGCCGAGTTGAAGTGAACTTAGCCGACGCACTGCATATTGACTGGTTGAAAAAACATGACGATATCGTAAGGGAAGAAATCAATGTCAAAGAAATCCATTACGCGAGCGGTGCCAGTCCTTTTGTAGAATACTCGGTTCAGCCCAATTTTCGCAAGCTCGGACCACGCGTCGGGCCATTGCTACCCAAAGTCAAGCAAGCTCTTGCCACAGCATCCGGAGCACAATTGCTCGAACAAATGACTTCCCATGGGAAAATAACACTCAACATCGATGGCAAAGTCATTGAACTGGACAACGAGGACATCCAAGTCCGCATGATTGCCAAAGCTGGCTGGGCCGCATCACAAGGCTCTCAATGTGTGGTTGCACTCAATACGGAATTGACGGAAGCCCTGGTCCGCGAAGGTATTGCAAAAGATGCTATCCGACTGATCCAAGATATGCGAAAGAAACGTCAGTGCAATTTCACCGACCGAATCGAGGTGACGTTGCAAAGTGACGAAGTGACGATCCGAAACGCCATTCTCGAAAACCATGATTTCATCTGCTCCGAAACCCTTTCCATTCGATTGACGATGGATTCCTCCTCAAAAAACGTTGAACTGGAGTCGGTCGAGTTAGCCGGGTTTACAGTCCAACTGGGCTTGATCGTGGTCAGCGCATAACACTGGATGCGAGAAACGTTGCTTCCACCGGTATGAAACCGGAGGAGAGCCTAGCCCCCAAGGGTTGCAAGTAGCTGCCAATTGTCGCCCCACTGGCGTGAAGCCAGTGGAAGCGAAACACCACCAAGCCAATGTAATTGTTATGGGCATATTGGCCCTCCTTTTCTCATTCCTTTTCTCAGCAAACGAAACGCGACGTTGCTATGACAAACTACCGTACCGAAGTTGATTCGATGGGCGAAGTGCAAGTCCCAGTCAACGCCTATTACAGTTCCCAAACGCAGAGAGCCGTGGAAAATTTTCCAATCTCTGGCTGGCGACTGCCAACGGCACTTATCCGCGGCATGGGACGCGTGAAACTAGCTTGCGCAATAGCCAACAACGATCTTGGAAAACTTACAAGTTCCGGGAAGAACACTCTGTCTAACGACCAGGTCCAAGCTATGTTTGCGGCCTGTCAAGAAGTCATCGACGGCAAGATGGACGGAGAATTCCCTATTGATGTTTTTCAAACGGGCTCGGGCACCTCCAGCAACATGAACATCAATGAAGTTATTTCCAATCGAGCGATTGAGCTCATGGGCGGTGATCGTTTTTCGAAAACCAAATCGATTCATCCCAACGATCACGTTAACATGGGACAGAGCACCAACGATACTTTCCCGACCGCCATTCACGTGGCTACCGCATGTGAAATTCATAACAACCTGATCCCTCAGTTGGTGCGTCTCGGCAAGATCATGCGAGAAAAAGCTCAGAAGTGGGACAAGATCATCAAGATCGGACGAACCCACTTGATGGACGCCACGCCGCTCCGATTGGGACAAGAATTCGGTGGTTTCGCTCGACAAGTTGAACTATCCATCGAGCGGGCCAAAATGGCGGCGAAAGCTGTCTTGGAATTGCCGGTTGGCGGAACAGCAGTTGGTAGTGGTATCAATACCCATCCGGAATTCGGACGACGGGTCTCTGAGAATCTTGCAAAACAAACCGACATTCCGTTCGTCGAAGCGGTCGATCATTTCGAGGCCAATGCCCAACGCGACGGTTTGGTCGAATCACACGGCCAGATCAAATCGATCGCCATGACGTTGTTTAACGTCGCCAACAACATCCGTTGGCTTGGCTCGGGTCCCCGTTGCGGCTTCTACGAAGTCGTCCTGCCTGACCGCCAACCGGGCTCTTCCATCATGCCAGGCAAAGTGAATCCAGTCATGTGCGAAAGCATGATGCAATTGACAGCACGAGTCATGGGCAACGATACCACCATGACATTGTGCGGTGCTTCGGGCGGGAATTTTCAGTTAAACATCATGATGCCAGTCATGGGGGATGCAATGCTCGAAAGCGTTGCCTTGCTATCGAATGGCGTCAGCGCTTTTATCGAGTTCTGCATGGACGGCTTGGAAGCGAACCCCGAGGCATGCGAAGCCGGAGTGGAGCAGAGCCTTTCCATGGTCACGAGCCTAAATCCGTACATCGGTTACGAGAAGGCTTCGAAGCTGACCAAAGAAGCATTCGCATCTGGCAAAACGATTCGGGAATTGTGTATTGAGCAAAGTGTCCTGCCCAAAGAAACGCTAGACGCTGCCCTCGATCCGTTCAGCATGACCGAGCCTCAGGTGTAGATCGAGGCTTGATAGTTCTCGATTAACCACGAAAAACACTAAATACACGAAAAAAGACACCCGTTGCGATGTCGGGGGGAAGTTGTTCGTGTTTTCACGTAGGCGGACCATTTTTGAGGGACCGTAGAAGGGCTACCATTTGTCGTTCGAGGGCCTCTAACAATTCGTTGCCCTGCACAAGGTTTCCGGATATTCCCATTTGTTCCAGATCCGATGCAATTGTCGAAGTCTGGCGAGCACCGACCGCCAACAGCGAGCCTTTGAGCGAGTGAGCGGACTGCTGCAGCAAAGCTGCGTCTTCGATGCGAATGCTCTTGCGGATTTGCCTCATCAACGATTCGGATTCTTCAAAAAATGCGTCGATGACGGTCTGCAGTAATTCGCGGTCGTCGCCAGCTGCTTCTAGAGCGTCAGCCCAGTCGATCAGATCATGGCTGACAGGCACCATCTTTACGTCGCCACTGTCATCGCTTTCTTTGCGTAGGACTTGAGTCAACGTATCGCTGAGATCTCGAATGCGAACGGGTTTCGACAGGTAGTCGTC
Source organism: Pirellula sp. (assembly GCA_031372345.1). Lineage (GTDB taxonomy): Bacteria > Planctomycetota > Planctomycetia > Pirellulales > Pirellulaceae > JBKCUI01. The sequence continues at coordinate 12,370 of JANMLD010000360.1, read as the reverse complement.
CATGCCTGCGGCCAAGCAACGCTCGCGATCACCCTGCATGGCATGGGCCGTCATTGCAATGATAGGTATATGCCGTCCTGAAATCTTTTCGCGTTGCCGAATGGTTTGGGTTGCTTCGAAGCCATCCATGTCGGGCATCTGCACGTCCATCAGCACCACGTCGAATTCGTTTCGTTCAAACTCGTTCACGGCAATCCGTCCGTTTCCAGCCACGGTGACAATGCAGCCGAGTTTCGATAGAACACCCACCGCGAGCCGCTGGTTCACGATATTGTCTTCGGCTAACAGCACGCGGAGCGAATCAAACCTCGAAATCTTCCCCGCTTCGATGGGCTGCTTTTCCTCGTCTTGTTTTGACGTCACGCATACCGCCGCAACGATGGAGTTGAACAATTCCGATTGTTTGACAGGCTTGAGCAACGATGAAGCGATTCGCAGGGCAGCGGCCCGTTCTATATCGCCCGGGCGGCTAGCGGACGTAAGGATGACCAGCGGCGTCTCCGCTAACATGCGATCACCCCTTATCCAAGAAGCCAGATCAAAGCCGCTGAACTCAGGCATATTGACATCCAAAAGCCCGATCCGAAACGGACGATCGTTTCTCGCAGCGTCCTGCATCAGCGTGATCGCTTCCCGTGCGCTGCTTGCCAGCGTGGGCTTCATCCCCCAATTCGTTAACAAGTCGAATAGAATGCGACGATTGGTGGCATTGTCGTCCACAATCAGCGCTGGCATATCGGTGATTATGATCGAACGGCTGCCAATTTTTTCGGACGGCACATCCGCTTCACTGAATGTGGCCCTAAAAGAAAACGTGCTGCCGCGCCCAGGTTCGCTTTCGACCCAAATGGTGCCGCCCATCAGTTTGACGAGGCGAGTGGAAATAGCCAGCCCAAGACCTGTGCCACCATAGGTTCGCGTGGTCGAGCTGTCCGCCTGCTCGAATTCTTCAAAGATTCGCTGGTGCTTGTCAGGCGGAATACCAATGCCAGTGTCGCTCACCGAAAAAACTAAGGTCGTCTGGTCTTGTATCTGAGATTCGCAGCGGACATTAAGCACTACCTCGCCAACTGCCGTGAACTTGATCGCATTTCCAACTAGGTTTACCACAATTTGCCGTAGTCGAACAACGTCACCCACCAAGATTTTGGGGACGTCTTGATCCATGGAAAAGGCCAGTTCTAGGCCCTTGTTGTGAGCGCGCAAAGCCAGCGACTTGAGCGTGTCACCAAGCGATTCCCGAATTTCGAAAGGGGCACAATCCAGTTCGAAACGCCCCGCCTCAATCTTCGAGAAATCCAAAATGTCGTTTAACAAAGTGAGCAGCAACTCGCCGGACTCGTAGACCATTCTCAAATACTCACGTTGCGATGGAGTGAGTTGGGTATCGAGAAGCAGTTCGGTGATGCCGATGATGGCGTTCATCGGCGTGCGGATTTCATGGCTCATGTTCGCCAGGAATTCGCTCTTGGCACGGTTGGCAGCATCGGCAATATCGCGAGCCTTGCTGAGTTCGACTTGCGTTCGCTTCAGTTCTGTTATGTCGCGTGAAATCCCAAATGTTCCAACGATTTGACCATCGTTATCCCGTAGCGGCATCTTGGTTGACGACACCCAAGTATCGTCGCGATCCGGCCAAGTCAACTTTTCAACGCGAGCCACCATCGGCTGACCGGTTTCCATGATCCGGCGTTCGTCGGCCATTGCCTGCCGCGCGTGTTCCTCCGTGAAGATGTCGGCATCGGACTTTCCTATCGCGTCTTCCGGGTTGGCCAGCCCAAACCTTCCCGCCTGGGCGCGGCTGATTCGCAGGAAGCGACTCTCGCGGTCCTTGAAATAGAGCGAATCGGGAATGGTGTCCAGCAACGCATTCAAGAGGTTTCGCTCGAGATCCAGCGCTTGTTCAGCCCGCTCACGAGCCGTCACGTCCCAAAAAAGAACAAGAACACCAACAATGTTTCCGTCCGCATCGCGGATCGGTGCCTTGATCCGGTCAATCCAGTGTCGCGGGCCGCCTGGCGTTTGATGCTCTTCGGTGCTGTGCATCACTTGGGCCGTGCGGAGAATCTGAGCGTCGTCCTCGGAAAACTTGCGTGCGAGATCGTCCGGCAACAGGTCGAAATCCGTTTTGCCTAGGATTTGGCCGAGTGTCTTTTGGTGAATGGAAAGATACTGTCGATTCGCAAATACGCGGCGACCCTCCCTGTCCTTGATCAAAACACTTTGCGGAAGATGGTCGACCAATGACTTAAAGACCGCTTTTGCCTGCCGCAACTCGTCCGAAACGTCCTCCGTCGACGACGCCTGACACAAATCCGCGCTCAGCATCATGAGCCAGCGCATCAGTGACGAAGATTCGAAAAACTCAGTGGGAGTATTCACTGCGTCGACGCCCCGATGCAAGAGCACGCTTCCGGGTCGCTTCGACGTTTGCACGTTCGTCTTCACTGTGATCTATGAGAAGTTTTAGACGGGTCGCATAGATCTCGTCCAGGATCGGATTAGTTGTCCTCATTTGGGTCTCCGAGAAACTCAGCAGGTGTACAGATCGAAATCCGAGGCAGTTCGTGTGCATTGGCAATGTAACGGCAAAACTGCGTCGAAACGTATTCTACACCAGCAAACACTGCTTGAGCTACGAGAACCGAGTAACCGGTACTACTTGGGCATGCGGCTTGCCGTCATTGCCAACTGAACGAACTCAGCTCGCAATCCGGAGGGATCCTTACCTATACTGTTTTGAGCGGTCGATATAACCCATTCCCAATTTGCTTTGCCAGCGTACTGACTGTCACGCAGCAACATGCCATAAGCCAGCACGCTACTTGCAAACCGAAAGTCGTTTGAGGCTTGTTCAGAGTGGCCCTTTTGGTCTAGTCGCACTTGAAATTCTTGGCTCGTGTCGGAATCGGGTTGCTTGTAACGCAAATTGACCGTCAACATGGTGCCCGAGGCCGAAGCTGCCGATGGTTTCTGTTCAACGAACTCCGAACTTCGACCCTTTTCCATCGGTGTTTGGACACCTACCGGAATCAGTTCGTAAAAGGCAGTGACTGTATGCCCAGCCCCAATCTCTCCTGCATCTTTTTGATCGTCGCGGAAGTCTTGATTCTCAAGCTTGCGATTCTCATAGCCGAGCAATCGATAGGCTGAAACATGGCTCGGGTTGAAGTCGACTTGGATCTTAACGTCTTTGGCAATGGTCACTAGCGTTCCGCCAACCTGATCCACTAAGACTTTGCGAGCTTCGAGCATGGAATCGATAAATGCGTAGTTCCCATTTCCCTTGTCCGCCAATTTCTCCATCGTGCTATCTCGGATGTTCCCTTGGCCAAATCCCAGCACACTTAGAAAAACGCCTTTTTTGGCTTCCGTCTGAATGAGATCCACGAGCGCACTGTCGCTCGAGACACCAACATTGAAATCCCCGTCGGTACACAGAATCACTCGGTTGACGCCTCCATCTATTTGATTGGATCGAGCTACTTTGTACGCCAGTTGAATACCGGCCCCACCGTTGGTCGAACCGCTGGCTTCTAAGCTATCCAGAGCCGCGAGAATCTTGTTCGATTGAGCAACCGGAGTGCTATCTAGAACCAATCCACTGCTGCCTGCATAAACAACCAGGGCGATTCGGTCGTCCTTTTTCAACTCACCGACAAGCATTTTCAGTGCAGACTTCACGAGAGGAAGTTTGTCGGCGGTCTGCATGGATCCCGATACGTCGAGCAGAAACACGATGTTGCAAGGTTTCCGACTGGTCAAGTCTATCGAACGACCTCGCAGGGCGACCCGCATCAACTGATGGCCAGTAGTCCAGGGGCAATCTGCAATTTCTGTCGTTACCGAAAACGGTGTTTCACCGTTGGGCTCGCTATATTCGTAAGGAAAATAATTGACTAACTCTTCGAGTCGGACCGCTCCTTTGGGTGGTTTGACTCCACTGCGAAGCAGACGTCGGACATTGGAATACGAAGCCGTATCCACATCGATCGCAAATGTCGATTGAGGCTGAGCCAGCGTCTGAAAAAACCCGTTTTCTTCGATGGAGTCGTAAGCTTCCCGGTTTTCAACGGTTGCACCGGTCGCTTCGAGACGCAACACTTCATTGGTGGCGCTGGACCGCGCGGCAACAGTAGCATTCTTGGAACTTGTGTCGCCACAGCCGATCGTGAAACTGGCTAGGAAAACCAGTCCCATCCCTAATAACCGTGTGGATCTGTTTTTCCAATCACAACTGAGCCTTCGCATGCTTCACCTCGCTGAGTAACACGTTTTAAGAGACGGATTTACACGGATTGCCGTTTCAACGGACATGCTACGAGAGGAGAATTGAATCAGTTCATCGATTGTCGCCTTTCGCTCCGCGAAAGTGGCGTCCCGTTAGCGCTACTTTTGCGGAGCAAAAGGCGACTATAAGTCAGCCTGCCCGGCCTGCGTTCGCCCAGAAGCTTCAGAAAAAACAGGAATACCGCTTGTGAATTGTCAGCTAAGAAACGTCGCAATCGTCTTGTTCCTCTGCGGCTTCTGGAGCCGTTGTCTGGCTTCTGACAAACATTTTGAGATTCACGTCGTCGACAAGCAAACACGACGCGGAATTCCGATGGTAGAACTCACCACGGTCGATGACGTCGTCTATATCACCGATAGCGCGGGCCGAATCGCGATGGATGAACTCGAGTTAGCCGGAACTGCCGTTTTCTTCAAAGTGAAGTCACCCGGTTACTCCCATGCCAAGGACGGCTTTGGGATGGAAGGGGTCAAATTAACGATTGAGCCCGGCAAGTCGCATACGATTGAAATGACTCGAACCAATATTGCGGAACGACTCTATCGAATCACCGGTCGCGACGTTTACTTGGATACGATTCGACTGGGCTACCCATCGCCCATCACCCATCCGCTTGGATCTGGAAAAGTCGTCGGACAAGACTCTATCCAGGCGGTGCCATTCCGACAGCGACTATGGTGGTTTTGGGGTGATACCAATCAATTGGCTTACCCTCTGGGGCTTTATCGAACGGCTGGTGCCGTCTCGGACATGCCAGACCGCGGAGGGTTAGATCCATCACTGGGGATCGACCATCAGTATTTTGTTAAGGAAGATCGGTTCGCCCGAGCTATGGTGGAAGTCCCAAACAAGGAGGGAGTTGTCTGGATTGAGGGCGTTTGCGTTGTGCCAGATGGAAGTGGCACGGATCGTATGGTCGCGCACTACTCGCGACGAAAAGGTCTGACAGAACCCCTTGAGCAAGGAACCGTGCTTTGGAACGATGACCGAGCGATGTTCGAAGTCCATGAGGTGCTTGATTTGCAGGAAAAATGGCGAATGCTCAAAGGGCATCCGATGCGTTATTCGGATGCCGGAGTGGAATACCTTTGTTTTGGAAATCCCTTTCCAGTCACGCGTGTTCCAGCAACATTGGCCGCACTGACGAATCCAGATGCCTACGAGTCTTTGACTTGCCGCGAGGGCCAGCTTGATGAGTTTTTTACAGAACAGCAACTTGCTAACGCCAAGCCTCAGCGAAATGAAGCGGGTCAGTTGGTATGGAGTTGGAAAAAAGCTCCACCAGTCACGCAGAAGGACGAACATCGCTGGCTGAATCATGGGCTAATAAAGATCGACGAAGCCCGTTATCTGCCACGCGATGCAGAAGCACCCGAACGTGTCGTTGAGATGCATACCGGGACTGTTCATTGGAATGATTACCGACAACGTTGGGTGATGATAGCGATCGAACAAGCGTGGGACAAAAAGAGCCCATCGTTTTTAGGAGAGGTTTTTTACTCGGAAGGGCCCACACCACAGGGACCTTTTTTAAAGGCCATCAAGATTGCGACCCATCCTGGCCAGAGTTTTTACAATCCCTGTCATCATCCCTTTTTCGATCAGAACGGTGGTCGACTTCTTTACTTCGAAGGGACTTACTGCAATACGTTTACCAGCTCACCAGCCACGCCCCGGTATAACTACAACCAAATGATGTATCGATTGAATCTAGAGGATTCTAGGCTGCGTGAAGTCTTTGGGTATTAGTTCACGTGTGGCACGTCCCTGAGTTTACGAAGGGCGTGGTGAGTCGCTAGAAACACTTGCCTCAGTTCACCACGCCCATCGTTACCACTCTGGGCGTGCCACACGCAATGATCGCGTCTTTGGGACCTAGTTCACGCTATGGTCGCATTTTTTCCAGGCTCGAACCCTACTCTACAAACTCGAAGCCAAAGGTGCGAGCCACGGCTTGGTTGGTGACCGTTCCTTTGTGAATATTGAGGGAGTCTCTCAACGCTTTTGAATTGACAATGCACTTTTCGACTCCATCCTCCGCCAGTTGCACGATCCAAGGTAACGTCACGTTGCACAATGCAAACGTACTGGTTCGGCCTACCGCCCCGGGCATGTTCGTTACGCAGTAATGGACTACGTCATCGACAACGTAGGTTGGCTCGCGGTGCGTTGTTGGGCGACTTGTTTCGACGCAGCCACCTTGATCTATTGCAACGTCGATGATCACACTGCCGGGCTTCATCAGTTTGAGGTCTTCTGAACGAACGAGGTAGGGGGCTTTGGCGCCTGGGATCAGGATCGAGCCGATGACCAAGTCGGCACGTCGTAGCTGCTCGCGGATGGTGTGCCGGTCACTGAAAAGGGCATTCACATTGGAGGGCATGACGTCATCCAAATAGCGAAGTCGATCTAAGTTGACATCCAGGATAGCAACATCGGCTTGAAAGCCTGCCGCGATGCGTGCTGCATTCGCACCCACCACCCCGCCACCAAGGATCGTGACGTGTGCTGGCGCGACGCCTGGCACCCCGCCAAGCAAAATACCGCGGCCCATTTGAGGTTTCTCAAGGTACTTCGCTCCCTCCTGAACGCTCATGCGACCTGCTACTTCGCTCATCGGAGTTAGCAGCGGCAAACGTCCTTGGGTATCTCGCAGTGTCTCATAGGCCAAGCAACTCGCACCGGAGTGAAGCATGGCCTCGGTCAATTTCTTGTCCGCCGCAAAATGAAAGTAAGTAAAAAGAGCTTGGCCTGGCCGAATGAATGGCCATTCTGATTGCAACGGCTCTTTTACCTTGACGATCAAATCGGCTCGATTGAAAATATCTTGGCCCGTTGCGCACATTTCCGCACCCGCTTGCAGATAATCGTGGTCTGCCAACCCCGATCCGACCCCCGCACTGGCTTGAACCAACACCTTGTGCCCGCGCGTTACCAACTCCTCGACGCCTACCGGCAGGATGGCAACTCGGTATTCGTCTTCCTTGACCTCTTTCGGGATTCCTACGATCATGGGCTTGAGCTCCAATCGGCAAATTTGCATAACGAATTGAAAAAAACGGGCTCCGAGCAATCGCGGAGTGTTGGCAGTGTACCCAACCGGCAATAATTTCGCTATGAAGGCTTAAGGGCTTAAGGGCTTAAGGGAGGGTCAGGCCTCGCTCTCCCCGCCAACGCGCCAGCTTGGCAGGAGCCTCGCTTTCGTTGTTTTTCGCTCGCGTTAACAAGACACAGCCGACAAAAGTCAAAGTAGTAGGCACATTCCATGTGCCGTTCACCAGGAATCATTGTAAATTCACTCCTGCGGACGGCACGACGGAGCGTGCCTGCTACTTTTGTCGGCTGTGTCTAACAATTCGCAACCCCATGCCAATTCAGCTTACTTGTTGGTTATGCTAGTGACGGACGAAGCGTCGAATGTTCCCCTCCCAAACCAAACTCCCTCCTCAAACGAGTTCCCAGTGGCGCAAGACTCCCGATACGATCCCTACGCCATGCCGGTGGACGCCATCCAGGATCCGCCAACGTCTTTTTTCAGTGCCATGAGAATGATTGGACCTGGGATTATTCTGGCAGGGACGATAGTCGGTTCTGGTGAGTTGCTCCTGACCACTGCCCTTGGTGCGAAAACGGGTTTTATTTTTCTATGGCTGATCCTATTTAGTTGCGTCATCAAGGTCTTTGTTCAAATCGAAATAGGACGACACGCGATCTCGTCAGGGCAACCGACTTTGGGAGCCTTAAATGCTCTGTCAGGTCCAAGATTTGGCGCACATTGGCTTGTCTGGTGGTGGTTGTTCATGATGCTCGCCACCGTGTTTCAACTCGGGGCCATGACGGGTACTGTTGGGCAGTCCTTGAATTTGGCCTTTCCCGTGGTTTCTCAAAATCTTGAGTCCAGCCTTCAATCCAGTTCGTGGCTTGGTAGTGCGTTGGCGAAACGTCCCGAACTGCCTTGGGCTTTTCTAACCTGTATTATCGCCATTGGCCTGCTGTGGAGCGGCAGCTACAAACGTATAGAGATCGTGACCACCGCCATTGTTATCGGGGTGACTCTCCTCACTGTGACCGCCACGATGCTGCTTCCGTGGACCGCCTATCCAATCCCTTGGTCTCAAGTTCTCGATGGTCTGAAATTCCAGTTCCCGTCCTCCGACATTCAATCGATTGCCATGGCCTTCGGCGTCTTCGGTATTACGGGGGTCGGAGCGACGGAGCTGTTTTACTATCCGTATTGGTGTTTGGAGAAGGGGTACGCCCGCTATGTCGGCCCAAGGGATGGTAGCTCGGATTGGAATCGACGCGCTCGCGGTTGGATTGGCGTAATGTACATCGATGCATGGATCAGCATGATCGTTTTTACGATTTCGACCGTTTCGTTCTATTTCATGGGGGCCGCAGTACTTCACCCACAGGGCTTGGACCCTAAAGGAACAGACATGATCGCAACCTTATCGCACATGTTTGTAGACACCTTTGGACCGTGGACCCGGATCGTCTTTTTGATTGGAGCCGGTGCTGTTCTTTTCAAAACACTCTATCTCTCGTGTGCAGGAAACGCTCGGATGACGGCCGATTTCTTGAGTCTCACCGGAGCGGTTCGGTATCGCAATTTTTCGCACCGAGCCAAGTGGATCCACCGTTTTTCACTGTTCTTCCCAGTCTTGGCGTTGCTGCTTTTTTTGCTCTTCGCCAATCCAAAATCGATGACAGTGGTCGGCGGTTTTGCGCAAGCCGCGACGTTGCCCATGATTGCCATCACGACCCTCTATTTTCGATATCGGAGAATTGAAAAGGCCTTGGCTCCATCGAAAGCTTGGGATGCGATGTTGTGGATTGCAGTGGTTTCGATCACGATTGTCGCCACTTATGCGGTCGGCAAATCGGTAATCGACTTCAAAGAAATGCTCATGCCTTCGTAGCCGAAGCGCCGTTCCACGAGCAAATTAGGTCGGTTCGATTTCATCCATATTGATCACGTTCAGGCCCCTTAAGCCTTCCATATCTATGATGGATCCAGACTTTAGGACTTCGAGGTGAAGTGTATCCGTGTCGGTTTCCGGTATACAGGCCATCACGTAGGACTTGCCGAGGACACCCATCCGACCGCTGGGAACTTGGACGAAGAGAGCGGTTCCTTCGTCGATCCCAAAGCCGATAAGATTCCGCTCGATCTTGAGTGTTTTGGCCAAACGTTGCATTCGGTTTCGATAAAAGAAGTGCTGATCGACGACCGAGTCTTTGAGTAGATCCAGACCTCGGCACAACTTGGGAACGGTTTTTCCCTCCTCGATCATCACTTTGGTCATGATCGCAGCCCCAGCCGATGTCCCGCCAATGATCCCACCGCGATCGAGCAATTCTTGCAATCGCGTTTCGGTTTCAGTGCCCGCGTACAAGTTGGCCAACCAAGATTGCTCACCGCCACTGAACCAGACTGCCGTCGCATTACGCAATGCATCCGCAAAACTAGGATCATCTGCAATCTCGCGGCTGGGAGCTTGCATGACACGCATGGACGCGAATTTCCAGCCCTTCCACTCATTTTTCAAGCGTTTTGTATCGGTTCGCGTGGCGTCGAAAGCTGGAATGATCACCAGACGGCCATTCCGACCGCCAGCCAATTCCCAGAAGCGTTGATTGACAATCGGCGGCATCTCGCCTCCGCCGGCAATGAGTAGTGTTCCGCCTCGGAAACGGGAGAGAAACTCGGGTTCGTTAGTCGAGTCATCGGCGAAAAACCAATTGCCAACGCAAATGGCCGCAACGGAAAGGCTGGCAATTGCCACGCCAGTCGCCCAAAACGCACGGTTTCTGAAGAAAATCCAATCAAAACGTCCTTGAATCAAGTTTCGAATGGACATGAGAGACGCTCCAGCGAAGTTGTTGTAGACCGAGAGGTTGAAAAGGAGGGTCAACAGAGAACGGTCGTTTTTCTCGGTAACCCCAGGGCTTGGCACGAACAGAAGTTGGAACAAAGCTCTGATGAGGAATACGGTATCGGCGAGAGAGCGGTTCGAAGAATAGGAATTAAGTTCTACTTTTTTGCTGGTCACAAGATCTGTTCGTGGCAGCGATTCTCCGTGATTCTGCATTCCGTCATTTTTGGAAGAAAGCTGCGCGTGCGGTTCGAACTACGCTGACCGCCGGTCGCGGAGCGGGCCGGCCTACGTGGATCCGTCGCTCCGCGTGGATCCGTCGCTCCGCCGACGGATGTCCTGCCCGCTGGCACCACCTGCATCAATCGATCCAAAAGGACGCCACAAAGCTGCGACAGCCATCGCTTACTACGCGTTTTAGGCTTTGCCAACGCACCCGTCGCTGCAAAAATCGGTAGAATCACCAACACTCAACGTATGCGGAGTCTGCCGTCCAAAGCCCCTTCACATCGCAAAGAAATCACAAAAGGAAATAACCATGAAGAAAGTTGCGTTCGTCACGCTGGTTTGGATCTGCTTGAGTCCAGTTGTGAACGCGGACAACTGGGGGCACTGGCGAGGACCAACTGGAAACGGAATCGCTCTCGATGCAACTCCACCAACCCAATGGAGTCCGACCAAAAACGTTAAATGGAAAGTTGAGATCCCTGGACGCGGTTCTGGATCGCCTGTCGTCTGGAATGATTCAGTCTTTGTCACGACGGCAGTCCCCTCGGGGAAAAATACGGGAAGGCTTCCCAATCTGGAGTTCAAACTGCTGTGTTACGACAGAAAAGATGGAAAGCTGAAGTGGCAACAAACGGCGGTCGTGGCCACGCCTCATGAAGACACGCATAAAACAAACGGTTTTGCCTCCGCTTCACCCTGTACGGATGGCGAGCACGTGTACGCGCATTTCGGTTCGCGTGGTCTGTATTGCTACACCATGGACGGCAAACTAGTCTGGAAGCGAGACGATTTCGGGCAGATGCAGACACGCAACAGCTTTGGCGAGGGAAGTTCGCCAACATTGGAAGGTGGCAAAATTCTAGTGCCATGGGATCATGATGGACCGTCTGCATTGTACGCACTGGATAAACTGACGGGCAAAACGATTTGGAAAACGCCTCGAGATGAACCCACTTGCTGGGCAACCCCCTTGGTCGCGGAGCACGCTGGCAAGAAGCAAGTCATTATGAACGGACAGAGCTTTGCGAGATCCTACGACCTGGAGACAGGAAAAGAACTTTGGCGATGTTCCGGACAGACGGAACGTCCCATTGCTTCGGCGGTCGCTGACAAAGGGTTGGCTTTCGTTGGCAGCGGGCACCGCGGTTCTTTTCTAGGAGCTTTTCGCATGGATGGAAAAGGAGATATCAAGGGTACCGACAAAGTTGCCTGGACCATCAATCGCGATACACCCGATATCGGATCGCCAATTCTTTCATCGGGACGCATCTACTTTTACAAGGGCAAGGAAGGACTGCTTACCTGCGTGGACGCGATGACGGGCAAACCGCACTACATGACCTCCCGAATTCCCGGTGTTGAATCGACCTACGCGTCACCCGTAGCTGCTGGCGGCTATGTGTATTTGACCGCTAGAAGCGGCACCACCGTCGTCATAAAAGATGCAAAGGAACTGAGTATTGTCGAAACCAATTCGGTAGGAGAACCTGTTGATGCGACCCCGGCTCCGGCTGGCAACGAGTTGTTTTTGCGAGGTGAAAAACACCTGTTTTGCATTGCCAACTCAAAATAACCGACGACCATACGCCATTCCACCACTCTTCCATTCCACCGCATGCCAACCGAGTCCAAACCAATTACCACAAAGTCACCGAACGTCGCGAAATGTGCATTGATAACAGGCATCACAGGCCAGGATGGCTCATATCTTTCTGAGTTGCTTTTGGAAAAGGGTTACACGGTCCACGGCATTGTTCGTCGAAGCAGTTCTCTCGATAGGCCTCGACTGCTTGAACAGTACAACGACCCAGCCATTTATGGAAAAAGGTTATTTCTCCATTACGCCGACCTTTCCGACACGACATCGATTCGTCGGATCTTAGCCAGTTCCCAGCCCGACGAAGTTTATCATCTGGCAGGCCAATCGCACGTTGGACTTAGTTTTGAAATCCCGGAGAGCACGTGCGAACTG